>CAIXIX010000271.1 GCA_903919615.1 uncultured Chthonomonas sp. | reverse complement strand
GAGCAGACCTCGCTGCTCAAGATCGGTAATAAGGTGGTAGATAATTCTGTCTACCTCGGGAACGAGCATCTGATATATTTCGTGCTGATAGACATGGCAATCCCACGGCATGCCATTTGATACCATTACAAACGGTGCGCCATTTTCTACGAGATTGCGAGCCACCAACGTGTGCATGCCGAAGTTACCCGGACCGTATTTCTCGCGGTCTTTCGGATCCACTTTATTCAGGTCGAACAGATTAGAGCAGCTCATTAGCCCTTTGACGCGGGCAAAGATCGCGTTGTCCGAAGCGGCAGCAGCGCTTGAGTGATCGTTTTCGTACTTGCGCGTAAGAAATCTGCGCAAGGCTTCCCGCTGTTCAAAGTCCAGGGCTGTGGTATCGGCCAGTCGATCCACATTTGCCAGCTTGTATTCGCCGCCAGCCCGAACCGGGCCGTATTGCGCTCCCAGCCAGCCGGCCCAGTTGCCCGCTTTAAACTCTTTATATTCGTTCCCTTCGGGGCAGGGGTCCAGCAGGACAAAGGATGGGATCGGATTATCCAAATGCCCAAGCTGCTTGGAGATAACAGAGCCGATCGTTGGCCGTACGAAGGGTGGGCGAGGAAGGGCGCCGCGCTGAAGCAGATCGATTGCTTGAAAATGTTCATTGGGCTTGGTCCGCATCGATCTGATTACGGAGAGCTTGTCGGCAATGCTCGCGCATTGCGGCATTAGCTCGCTGAAACGAACCCCGGGAAGCTTTGTTGGGATGCTCCGAAACGGCCCGCTATACACGCTGTTCGGCTTCGGGTCCCAGGTCTCAAACTGACTTGGGGCGCCACACAGCCAGAGGAGGATGCAGTGTTTTTGCTGCTTCTTTGCCGCCTGGGCGAAAGCTGGCAGCGTGAACAGCCCATTCCAGCTCATTAGAGACGCTGCGCCGGCGCCCGCAGCCCCCTGTAGAAACAGGCGGCGATGAAACTTGTGCTCATCCGGTGTGCAGAAAGGATCTGGATTTGTTTGGTCTGGATTTTCCATAATCAGTGGTTTAGGCGGAATTCGGAGCAGGTGATTAGCGCCCAGAGCAGGTTTCTTAAACCGCTGTCGCGGCTGGATGAGCGAACAATCTGAACGGCCTGCTTGGTTTCGGCAGCATCCGGGGAGCGGCCAAGCGTTCGCAGAAAGGCTTCCTTTACTGCAGCCCCCGTCGATGTGACCTTTTGCAAGTCCGAAATTGCAGCGCTATTCGCGGGCTTGAGCATCTCATCGACGATTGTCGAGTTAGTGAGAAGCAGCGCCTGCTGAAGTGATGGCGCATAGGTATCCGGCATCACATCCGGAAATGTTGTTATAAATGCTCTCTCACTCGATGTTGGCAATGGGCTTTTTAGATCGCATGCAACCGCGAGCGACCGGTAGAGTTGTTCCGCTGTCATCGGGCGATCTAACGCTCGAGCAAAGCTCTCATTGGGTGGCGCAGTCTTCGCCGCAGGCGCCGAATCTCGCTGATACGCATCACTCAACACGATGGACCGTATCAACCTCTTGATGTCATATCCGTGCAGTTGGAAATCTTCCGTAAGATAATTAAATAGCTCCGGGTGCACCGCCCGGTGCTTCGAATCTACCTGATCGATCGGCTGAGTAAACCCTCTGCCCATGAACGCGGCCCAGATGCGATTGACAAAGGCTCGCGCCAGCATCGGGTTATCACTGGTGGCGGAGGCAGCGAACTGCTCGCGCCTTGAAAACCGGGGCACGGCGGCAACTGTTGCCTTCCCGGCCGCCGATGGGGGCGTCTGGTAGAGGTCAGCGCTATCCACCTGCTTCTCATCCGTCCCCGGCCGCTTCTCGGCAACGCTCCTGCCATTCAGAAAGACCAATGAAGCCGGCTGTGACTCCTTTTTCAGGTTCGCAAAGTTGATAAAGCCGCCAATTGCAGATTCGCCAATGCGCATGCCAGCATTGGTATTTACATTGGCACTTCGGTTAAATACGGCAACTAGGCCCCAGTAGTGCCTCTGCTCAATCTCCCAGGCCAGTGGGTGGTTGTGGCACTGGGCGCATTTGATCTGGACGCCGTAGACAACAGGAGCAACTGCTTCGGCGATGATCTGATAGTTGTTGTTTCTCTCCGCCAGGAACCAAACTGCGCCTGCATCGGCAGCGGTTTGTGGCCGCGCTACGAGAATGTCTCGCACCATCTCGTTCCAGGGTCGGTTGGTCTTAAAGCAGTTCTCGAGATAGGCATACCAGAGATTGTTGATGCGCGCTGGCGCAGTCTGTTCGGTAACCCTGCCCATCAAGGCCGTATCGAAAATCTCGCGCATTCGCACAGCGTACTCGTTTGACGCGAGGAGTTGATCGACGAGACGCGCGCGACGGTCTGGGTGCGCGTCCGACAGAAACCTGATTGCCTCAGCGCGGGTTGGAATGCGGCCCGCAAGATCCAGATAGAGGCGGCGAACTATCACAGCATCGCTCGCATTCCCTGCCAAGGCCAGCTTCTGCTTTGCACCGTCGGCTGCAAGATACCAGTCGATTGTTTTTGATGCCGATAGGCTGGCGGGGGCTTTTTCGGTGGAAACCGTTGCGCGTTTGTAGGTGTCCAGGAAGCTCGGGAGCCATGAGCGATCCCTGGGATCGACTTGCGCTGTCTTGACCGCAGGCAGCGCAGCTATCCACTGTTTCAGGGAGCTGAGCTCTACAGGAGTAAGGCGCTTCGCAGGATCTGGCGGCATGTGCGGACCAGAAGCGGGAGAGGTATATGTTACAATCCGGCTCGCAGCGGGGTTACCGGGAACAATCTCTGGGCCACTATCGCCGCCTCGCACGATTGTCTCCAGGGAGCGCAGATCGAGGCCACCTTGCTGGCGGACCCCGGCATGGCACTTGAGACATTTACGGTCTAGGAGGGGCTCAATCTGCTCGATCCATAATCTTTCAGGGCTGAGGCGTGGTGCAGGAGGCGCAGAGCCATTTGCTGATGCCGATGTGGCAATCCAACCACAAGCGACGAGTACGATCGCCGCGCACAACAGTCTAAAAATCATGTTTGACTTGCCCAAAAGTTGCATGATGCTAAGTTAGAGCCGACGTAGTGAGATTCCTCGTAAATATCAATCCAAACCGTTGGATTGATAAATCTGCTACGCGTTGCGGTATACGGTTAGTTAGCGTGTCGATTGCGCGTGCGCATCGTTTGTTACGCTTCGCTTTCCGCTTGCCTCACCGTGTTCGCTACCCGCGCCGCAGCGCAGCAAGGATGAAGAGGGAAAGAGGCAAGCTGGTGCGCGGAGAACAAGGCCGGAAATGCGTGCTCTCTGACCTAAGATTGCCTGGGATTTGCGCGCAATTTAACTTGTCCTATACTAATTGGCGGCGAGCCGTGATATAAGATAAGATCAAAAGCAGTGGAGTGCAGAAGTAATTTGCCTGGCCCTGGCACTACACATTTGAAACTGGAGAGACACAACACCATGTGTAAATCAAAGGTCATTATATTGAACGGCGTTTCCAGTTCGGGTAAGAGCAGCCTGGCGAAGCAGTTGCAGAAGCTACTTGACGTTCCGTATTTACATGTTTGTATTGATACTTTTGAGGAAATGATGCCGGAACGAAGAGGGGAGGGCGGAGAATTCGCCTTTCAGATGGTCTTCAACAAGATGCTATCCGGGTTTCACCACTCGATCGCAGCACTTGCTGAATGTGGCAACAACCTGATCGTTGACCATGTGTTGGTCGAAGGAGAGGATCCTCTCACATGGGTTCCGGAGTGCATGTCGCTACTGGTTCCATTTGACGTATTTCTTGTCGGCGTTCATTGCAGCCTACCTGAATTGGAACGACGAGAGCGCGAACGCGGCGACAGGCCCGCAGGATTAGCAAACTGGCAATATACGCGAATGCACCTAAAGGTCAAGTACGATGTTGAGGTTGACACCACCGAACACACTACGGAGGAGTGCGTAATTCAGGTGCTCGCTGCACTGTCGCTATCGACACGACATGGGTTTGTGGCAACTATGGCTGGGCTAGACAGACACACGGCAGCCTAGCCGCAATAGGACACGGAAGTGCGCGCTTAGTCCAATGTTGTGGTTCAAGTGAAGTGCGAGGTCGATTAGCGCTTCAGCCAATCCTTAAACACGGCGTCCGCTGCAATTTCGCGAGCCAGGAGTTGATAGCCGTCTGTTAGGGGATGGCTTGCATCTGCGTAGAGTTCCGTAGGCAGGGCATCCGGCATTACTAAGGCGACGTTCTGAGACCGAAACCAGGAGGCCGCATTGCCTTTGATCGATCTGTACTCCAGCATCTGGTCGTCTGCGATCATGTGCTCATTAAAGGGACCCAGAATTACCAGCACATCTGCGCCGCGTGATTTGAGCAGTGCGATCAATCGCTTTGTGGCGCCCCACTGCAGCGATTTTTCGAGAGGCACCCATTCGAAATGGGAAGGAGCTTGACCGCGCGAATTCCATGCATGGTGCCTTCGACTGTTTTGCCCACGCGCCGGATCATCAATGGGTTCGCCGGGGACCTGAAATGTCAGCGGACTGAGTGGGTTTCTCCATGCATTCGGGCGGGTTGGAGGATCCGTATCGCTTTCCTGAAGGGTCCACCGAGGGAGGCTTTGCTGGCCATAGTAAACGGTATTTATGTGGTTAACGAAGCCATAAAAGCCGATGTGCGTGTTCATGAAGGCGCCCATACGCGTCGCAGCATCGGCCCGATAGCAGGGGATCGCTCCAAACCGCTGCGTAACAAGCTCGGTGTGGTTGAAGGTCTCTTCAGAGTCGATACTGAGATCAGCCTTGGGGCTGCTTAGCCACAAAATGTTGCATTGGAGGATCACTTTTCGGTTGCTAAAAGCCTGTCCGTATTGTCCTACCAGACCTTCAAGCGCAAGAGGAAAGACCCCATTCACGCCGCAGTTCGCAAATTGTCGTCCAGACTCCTGTGACAAAAAGTGGCTTAAAGTTCCCTCTTTGCGAACGTACTCTCCCCAGACCACGGAGTCGCCGACCACCGGAATAACCAATTGTGATAGGCTGTCTGCACGTCTCTGATAGAGCCAATAGTCTGCGCTGATCGCATAAGGGATGCGGTAATTCGGCCCGGTTTCGAACCGCTCGGCATGTTTCCATGCGCTGGGCGTGACCGCCATCACGCCGATTACGATTATCGTTGTGATTGCGATCTGCCGCCAGCTCAACCGCATTTCATTTACGCCGAAGACAGGGGCATCTGCGGTTGTAGGCTTCTTAGAATTATTATTTGATGTGTTCGATTCCATTTTCGTTTTGTTTCAAAAATGCGCGGTCGCAGCAAGCGGCGACACTACCAACAATGGTCGGTGGTGTTGGGTTCTCGGTATTAGGACGGGAATGCCGCCGTATACGGCAGCAAGGTGCAAACCCGGTCAGAATTGAAAATAGATGAATGCGCCGCCGCCACTGGAGCAGAAGCACAGGTAAAGGATCATTGCTGTTGCAATGGCAATTCGCATGTATCTATTAGCCAGCACGTTTCGAACTTTCGATTCGTACAGCCACTGATAGCCCCAGATGGCACAGACCATCGCGAGCATTAATCCAGGGATCTGCGGGCTGGTTCTTGCTGCCATGCCAATGCGCCGAATTACCGTAAACGCGTCGGCAACGGTTGCGGCCCGGAAGAAGATCCATGCGAAGCAGACATAGGCAAAAACTGCAGCCTGCTTGGCTAACTTTGGAACCCTGTCTCGATAGAAGGGCGATCGCTCCAGTTCGCGTGTCAGCATCACGCCTACCGCATGAAGGATGCCCCATATTGCGAAGTTCCAGCTCGCACCGTGCCAGATGCCCGATACCAAGAAGGTGATAAAAAGGTTGCGGTAGGTTGCGAAATTACCTTTTCGATTTCCGCCAAGAGGAATGTACACATAGTCGCGGAACCATGAGGAGAGGCTGATGTGCCATCGTGACCAGAACTCGCCCAGACCGGTTGCAAGATATGGGTTATTGAAATTGAGCATCAGCTCAAAGCCCATCATCTTAGCAACGCCCCGAGCCATGTCGGTATATCCGCTGAAGTCAAAGAAGATCTGCCAGGCGAAGGCAAATGTCGCCGCGATAAGCGCGGGAGAGTCATATTTGCCCGGATTATCGTAGATCCGATCGACATAGAGCGAGAGATAGTTTGCAAGCGCGAGCTTTTTAAACAGCCCCACCAGGAACAGAGAGATTCCGTCGCTCAGGTTACGAGGATTAAATGGCGGCGCCTTTTGAAATTGCGGCAGCATCTGCCGGGCTCTCTCGATTGGGCCGGCCATAAGCTGCGGAAAGAAACAAACGAACGTAGCAAATCTCAGGATGTTACGCTCACGCGTTGCTTTGCCCAGGTAGAAATCGATGGTATAGCTCATCGATTGAAACGTGAAAAAGGAGATGCCAACGGGCAGAACATAGGTTGCGCCATAGGGCATCAGCGTTGAAGGGTCTGGCAGATGGATGCCTCTCGACCCAAGAACAGCATTCACATTCTCAATGACAAAACGCGCGTACTTGAAGAACAACAACAGGGTTAGATTGTTGACCAGTGAGATCGCCAGCCAGATCCTGCGGCTGGCAAAGAAGGCGCCCAGGGCCATCATCAGGTCTAAACATGCAAAAACAATCAGCGTTGGCCGAAGTGTAATGGGGCCTAGAACCGCACCTCCAAGTAGCGCCGCGCCAATCGCAAGAGCGGTTACCAGTGCGATGTTCAAGGTGCGATCGCGCTTGCTAGCTGCCGAAGCCTCACTCGGCGGAGGGCAGTGATCCATTAGCGCAACTAGAAGATAGTCGAGTGCAGTGGAGTAGACAATTAGCAGCAGATAGTAAGGGTTCCACCAGCCATAGAATACATAGGAAGCGGCTAGCAGCCAGGGTATCCAGAAGGCGGTCTTGCGCAGCAGATAGTAGCCGGGCAAAACTATGAGCATGAAGACAAAAAAAGGAAGCGTATGGAAGAGCATGAAACGGCCTGACGCGGGGAGAGTGGGCGGGCTTGAAAAATTGCAAGAATCCCACCCACTAATGTGATATTAAGGTTTAGCGGCAGCCGCGCCGGAATCCGTCTTGCGAACGCATCGCAATCCGCAATAGTCCGTGGCAAAGCAGGCATCGGTATCGCCTGTGCGCTCACCCTGTCTGAAGGTTGCGCGGCACATGTCCGGTGTCGCCTTCCAACTGCCACCTCTAAGCACACGCTTTACATCCTTGCCAGGGTTGGCAGGACCGTGCGGGTCGGTGGCAGGGCTCGTGGCGTAGTACTTTGGATCGTAAACATCCTCGCACCACACGGAGACATTGCCGTACATATCATAGAGGCCAAACTTATTCGGCTTCTTCTCACCTACCGGGTGCGTCTTCTTATCCGAGTTATCCGCATTCCATGAGAATTGCGCAATCTGCTCTTTGCCACCGAAGTCGTAGCCTGTATCTGCGCCTGCACGGGCTGCGTACTCCCACTCCGCCTCAGTTGGCAGCCGGTAGCCGTTTGCAGAAAAGTCGCAATCCCAGTTTGGCGATTTTTCATCGTAGCAGGGTTTTAGACCCTCAGCGCGAGATCGCTCGTTGCAGTAGAGCTTCGCATCGCGCCATCTAATCCGCTCAACCGGGCCTTTGGGGTTATCCTGCCAGTGGCTTGGGTCTGGAAGCTGAAGCCTGGTGAACATATCGTGGGTAACTGGATACTTATCCATGTCAAATCCCGCTACCGTGACGTTATGCGCTGGAGCCTCTTCGGGCGAATCGTGATCGCTGCCCATCTTGAACGACCCACCAGGAATTGAGACCATCTCTATCCCGCTCTTGGTCTTGATCTCTTTTGATGCCGCAGCAGGTGATCCGCCGCCGCTTCCCGATCCGGATTTTGCATCCGTGCCAGATTTGCTGTTGCATCCCGCAAGCAGCGCTAGAAGTGCGAGTGGAGCAGCAAAGCTCACTGCGCACCTGAGTGTTGACCTCAAGAACATCTCCTGACTTAACTATTTAACTCGAAACCATGCCGGCTGTTTGTTGCTGTCTCCGCTCGTAGTGAGCTGAGCAAAATCAGCGTCGGTAGCAGTCTGCAGGTCGATCGTGCCTTTGTGGTCTGCCGGTGACGCGTAGATGTTCCAGCCACCCGCGTATACGCCTATGATCTCACAGGCAGCCTGAAAGGAGCCCTTCTTTGTAAGATCTCCTTCACCATCTGGTCCACGGCTGAAGGCTACATATTTGGCATCGCTAGACCAGTTGATGTGGTAGATCTTGTTCTTCTCATCGAGGATTGTCAGCGTCCAGGTTCCGACCTCAGGTGTGTCTGCGTCGAGACTAATAGGTGCAACTGCCAGCTTGTGGTCGCCGGCCCCCCACGCGATGCGAGTGCCATCCGGGCTGAGCCGCGGCCGACAGCCGGGGATCTTCAGGTCGACAATCTTCGGGCCGTTCGCCTCGATCGCGAGAATCGAGTGTCCGTAGCCCATGCCGCCATGAACCGTAGCAACGATCCACTTGCCATTTGCAGACCAGCTTGGATTGTAAAGATGGTGAATCTTCGAACTACAGGGATGCTGTGTAATTTTGCCCGATGCGACATGATAGAAGGACATGCCGGTGGTATAAAAATCCATTACGTTGAATTTCGGAAACTCCTGGGGCAGGAAACCAATGGTCTTGCCATCAGGGCTCCAGAACGGCTCTCGGGCGCCATCCGCTAGCTTCTTCTCATTTTTGCCGTCAACGTCCATAATCCACAGGCTGCGGACGGCCTCACGGCCTTCGCCTTTATCGATGGAGAAGGCAATCTTTTTACCATCGGGCGAAATCTGAGGAAAATGCTCGTTCCGGTCCAGCGAATGTGTCAGGTTAACACGATCCGTCCCGTCCGCGTTCATGGTGAAGATGTCCCAGTTGCCGTTAACATACGACTCATAGGCTATCTTCATCTTGACTTTCTTTAGAGTTTTTGAGAAGGGCTTGTTGCTATGTTCCGGAGTGTGGTTGACCACCGGCGTCTCTTGGGCGGTAAGCGGGAGGGCGCAGCAAGCGGCAAATCCCGCCCCTGCGAGTATTCCTGAAATCCATCTCACGATCATCGTTATGTATGTCCTTGGCGCACGACTATTATCCGTGACAGATTATGCGTCTATTAAGTTATACCTTGGCAAATCGCTGAGATGAAACACAATAGAAGTGTCAAATGTGATTGAAGCAGAGGTTCAGCGGACAAATTGCACTTTTGAAGTTTTGGTGGGAGCTAAATATTGTAGCGATTCATTGCGTTTTCAAACGTATCCGCGATTGCACATTCAATGGCGTCTGCAGCTCTCTCGTAGGCTTCCGTGATCACCGGGATCTCCTCTTTCTTGAATCGTGAGAGGACATGTGACACCAGACCTGCAGATCCCTGAACGGGTGAACCGACCCCTACGCGGACGCGAGGGATCTCCTGAGTGGCAAGGCGTTTGATGATGCTATCCAACCCGTTCTGCCCGCCAGATGATCCCTTTAATCGTAACCGGATCTTTCCGACCGGCAGGGCGATATCATCCACGATCACGATGATGTCGCTGATTTCGATCCGGTAGTATCGAACAATGGAGGCAACCGCATCCCCGGAGAGGTTCATGAAGGTCATCGGGCGGACGAGCATGACTCGCTCTCGACCCTTAAACGGGCCCTCACCGAAAACAGCTTGATGATCCCTGCGACTAACCGCAATGTTATGACGCTTTGCAAGCAGGTCGATCACTTCAAACCCTGCGTTGTGGCGCGTGCCCGCGTAGTCCGGGCCCGGATTTCCCAGGCCCACTATCAACTTCATGCGTCTATTCTCTAATGGCCTGTCGCACCCTTTTGCGCTCGCGAACCACACTTTGCGTGCGAGGTTCGTCCGCGTTGAGTGGGGTTGCCATGGCTTTACGGATTGGTTCCCTAAGGTTATCGATGGGCAGGTATTCGCCCGTCTGTTTATGCTGGTAGAGCCAGTGATCCCAGCCGTTGCACGATGGCTTGTTCAAGCAGAGCGAGCCCACCTTGTGGATTGAACCACGAAGGTTCATACAGACGATGGTTCCATCTTCCTGCACAATTGCGACGTGATTGGTTCGCGCAAGCTTCAGCTCGTCACCGGCCTGCATCAGCCCATGCTCCAGAAGCGCGACAAAAGGAATCTTTGTCTTTGGCTTGTCGAGTGGAGCCGGCAGATCAGCATCTGGAACGAGCGGCGGAACTACCATCGTAATGCGGTCCGCAGCCAGTTTAGCGTAGACCTCTTCGCGTTCAATTCCGACCCAGTTCCGACCCATTTTCTTCGCAACGGCTCCTGTAGTGCCGGTTCCGAAGAAGGGATCGAGAATAACGTCTCCTGGATTCGTACAGGCTCGGATTATTCTATGAAGCAGCGCCTCGGGCTTTTGGGTGTTATGGGCCTTTTCGCCGTTTAGCTTGAGTCTTTCGTCGCCAGTGCAAAGCGGTATGTGCCAGTCGCTGCGCATCTGGAGGTCTTCATTGCCGGCTTTCAAGCTCTGGTAGTTAAAGGTGTACTTCGTCTGCTTTTCCGACTTTTTGACCCACAGCAGCGTTTCATGTGCGTTGCAAAAACGCGTTCCCCTGAAATTTGGCATCGGGTTCGATTTCACCCAGGTCACATCGTTCAAAATCCAGTAACCAAGATCCTGAATGATTGAGCCGACGCGATAGATGTTATGATAGGAACCTATAACCCACAATGTGCCTGTGTCCTTAAGGACGCGACGACACTCGAATAGCCATTCGCGTGTAAACCTGTCATATTCAATAAAGCTGTCGAATTTGTCCCAGGCGTCGGTTACGGCATCAACATGGGTTAGGTTGGGTCGCCAGAGTTCGCCTCGCAACTGAAGGTTATACGGCGGATCCGCAAAAACGAGGTCGACACTCTTATCCGGGAGGGTCTTAAGCAGTTCGCGGCAATCGCCCTGCAGCACTGTATCCAGAGGTACCCGGTTCTCTTCGTAATGTTCCGACATAGCTGCTCCACAGAGGTGAAAAGTGTTATTTATCCCGAGCCAACAGTACGATTCCGCGCTGTGTGAAGCTATTATACGTCAAAATTTAGCCCTGACTCTGTGGCAAAATAGGAGTTTAGTTGAGTTTGAGTATCAAGGACTGAGTCTGGTTGAGTCTGCTTGAGTCCAATTGAGTCTAGCTGTGAGTCATTCGCACTCATTGCAGAGTCAAAAAAACTTAATTTTTTTTTTCGTGCTGCGACGCTTTTTCACTGCGTACCGCGTCGTAGGCTATGAGAGGATGGTCTGTCAGCTTTTGTCGGGCAGAACTATGGAAAGCAATACAGGTATTAGACCTCCAGAGAGTGCCTTCGAGAGAAGGCTTATTGCAAGGCTGCAATCTGGCGATGCGGATGCTATGAACGTTCTTTTCGAAGCCAACGTCGACCGGGCATTCGCTTTTGCGTTTCGCCTGTTAAACGATCGAGAGGATGCAGAAGAGGTCGTTTCGGAGGCGTTCTTAAAGGCATTCGAAAAGGCAGCAACGTTTCGGGGCGAGTGTCCGTTTCGGGGTTGGCTCTTTGGCATTGTGCGTAACCTCAGCATGGACAG
>CAIXIX010000270.1 GCA_903919615.1 uncultured Chthonomonas sp. | reverse complement strand
GCTGTACGGCAATGCTTATCGTGTTTGCCTGCGTAGTGATCCTATTTCGTACGTTCCAAATTACGAATGTAGTCGACGAAACTCTGGACTATTCGAAATGCCGTACCGTTTTTGATCAGATCGGGAACGGAAAGCTGGTTGCGGATCGATACGGAAAAGTGGAACTGCCGCCGGGCCTGAAGGACGCCTCGGCGAATGGCTATATTTACGTTACGTCGGTGCGGCATTCGGAGCGGATCGTTCTATTTCCATCGTGGTTGGGGAAAGGCAAAAATGTGCGCGGAGTTATCATCTGCTCGAAGAATCTAAACCCGGGTACGTAAGCTGTAAAACTGAACGTTTTGCCAGACTATACTCAGCCTGGAAAAACCATGAAAGATGAATTGCACGGTTTCGATCTGGTGGTTGAAGCAGAGATCTCCCTTGGCGTTTACCAGGTGAGCTATATGTTGGATTGAAATTGGCTTGTTTGTAGTGATTGTGGTCTTCGGAACAGATATCTTTGCAGAAGCTATATATAAATGCGCCTAACGCTGCCACCTTTGCAGAGTTAGCTGCAGACATGAACATCCTCCAGCGGGTAACATATGCACTATCACCGCATCACCGTTTCACAGCCCGTTCCCGCTCTCTGGAGGATTCCATGCCTAACCCGATATCGCGCCGATCGTTCACAACACTTGCCAGTGGTCTGGTTGTCAGTTCGTTTATCAATCCAGCCGGAGCCAACGCTCCGCAGCAAACTGCGGCGGCGCCAGGCGCGCCAAGCCCAGTAGAAGCGCCGTTCGAAAGGGACTACAGCGCTCCTGACTTTAAGCCGTCATGGAAGAAGCCGCAGATCAATCGACAGTTTGTTCAGGATTTTGTCATCTACGCACATTTCGACCTCGATATGACAAAGAAGCTGCTCGAGAAGGAGCCGCTAGTTCTGAACGGCATGATCGATTGGGGACATGGAGACTGGGAGACGGGGTTGGGCGGCGCTTCTCACATGGGCAGGACCGACATCGTCGAGTATCTACTGGAGCGCGGAGCAAGAATCGATATCTTCTGCGCTGCAATGACCGGACAGCTAGATGCCGTGAAGTCGTTCCTCACGCATCAGCCCAATCTGATCGATTCACGTGGACCTCACGGTTTCTCGCTGCACTTCCACGCGCAGGTTGGCGGAAAGCAGTCTGAGCCGGTGTTGGACTACCTGCAGTCAATTAAGAAGATAGAGCTCAAGCCGAATCCGTTCCTGAAAATGGCGGCGCCACCGGTGAAAAAGCCGTAGTGTAGCCGGGTAGTACCGATTCACAAAGGGTGTGCAGCTTCGCAGGGAAGTTGCGGCTTGTTCCTCGTAATGAACGTATCGTCAGAGGTGTACCTGTTGGCCCAGACTCGATAACTTCCGTAGGCGCCTAAATAGTCCCCTCGCCGCGAGGAACGAGCAAATGTGGGAGGGGTTCGGGGCTAATAATGATTCATGTCTTTTGTGATGATGGTGGCAGCCCGGCATAGCCCTTCTTGGTGGGTTTTACCTGTGATTTGTTATCGGCGTGCGTGCCAGACCCTCACCCTACCTCTCCCTTCTCCGCTCGCAAGCTCGCAGGGAGAGGGGC
>CAIXIX010000269.1 GCA_903919615.1 uncultured Chthonomonas sp. | reverse complement strand
ATGAAAATGCGTAATACAATCTTACTTCTTGAATGTAACGATGATACAATCAAAAGCAGATACGGCAAGAATTACATAGGACTAAATCCTGTTAGTCCTGTCTAGAATCTTCATAACGGCCGATAATGAGCCCAATATTAGGAAAGGGAATAATGTGCACCCGTTTTCGCTGTTTTTTTGCTTCCTGATCCTGTCGACAATGGCCATCACCTCAACGAGCGATGCACAAACACTCGCAGTTAAGCCAGCAAAACACGTCAAGGTCTACTACGAACGTGGCCGGTTTGGGGGATGGCCAGCAAACCACGGCATTTGGATTTGGGGCGACGAAATCCTCGTCGGGTTTAGCCAGGGCTATTACAAGGACTTAGGCCCAGAGAAACACAATATCGATCGCCAGCGGCCCGAGCATCACGTGTTTGCACGCAGCCTGGATGGCGGCGAATCATGGAAATGGGAGGACCCATCCACGGATGGAGTGCTGCTTCCAGAAGGGACAATGCTCCATGGCACGGAGCTGCCAGATGTAGTTAAGCCAGCATGGAAAGAATGTCCGGGTGGAATAGACTTTCTCGATCCTGATCTCGCGATGACGCTTCGGCTTACAAGCAATGACAATGGCCCGTCCCGTTTCTTTACGTCGCTGGATCGCGGTCACCACTGGCAGGGCCCCTACCGACTGCCGAATATGGGAACACCAGGCATAGCAGCGCGAACGGATATGATTCCGCTCAGCAGCAGATCCTGTCTGTTCATGCTGACGTGTGCAAAGGACAACGGGCAGGAAGGAAGGCCCTTCTGCGCACGAACCGATGATGGCGGCAAGAGCTTTCAATTTGTTTCATTCATCGGCCCCGAACCAACCGGGTATGCGATCATGCCGGCAACCGTCGCCCTGTCACCCTCAGAATTGTACACAGTAATTCGATGCAGCGATGGCCACAAGAGCTGGCTCCAGGCATTCCGTTCGCACGATACTGGCAAAACCTGGCAGCCACAAGCGGACCATCTCGCAGAAACGGGCGAAGGCAACCCTGCATCGCTTATCAAGCTTCGCAGCGGGAAACTATGCCTCTGCTATGGCGTGCGCGTAAAGCCATATCGAATTTGCGCAAAGATCAGTCGCGACGCTGGACGCACATGGGGATTAGAGCTTGTTCTACGCGAAGATGGCTCGAGCCGAGACGTCGGATATCCGCGAAGCGTACAAAGACCGGACGGCAAAGTGGTAACGACCTACTACTTCTCGGACAAGAAGACCGGCCCAGAACGGTACATTGCGGCAACGATATGGGACCCAGAGAACGACTAGAGGCAGCGACGATTTATGCTTGTTGAGCAGTGGAGTATAACGCTATTCGGCGGTCTGAGCGCGTCGCAGTCCGGACGCACGATCGCGCGCTTTCGCACTCAAAAGACCGCTGCCCTGCTTGCATATATTGCGTACCACCGTAACCGTGCACACCCACGCGAAGCTCTGATCGATCTGCTCTGGCAAGACGCTGATATTGATGCTGGTCGAATCAGTCTGCGAACTGCACTATCCTCACTGCGCGCTCAGCTCGAGCCTCCCGGTATACGGACTAATTCTGTGATCCAGGCCGATCGGAGCAGTATTCGGCTCAATCCAGACGCCTTTACTACCGACGTACACCAATTCGAATTGCTTCTCACGACTCCCCGTACGGACTTAATCGCGCGAAATAATTCTTTAAGCCGCGCACTCGATCTATACACAGGGGAACTGCTCCCGGGCAGCTATGAAGATTGGGTAGACATCGAGCGCGCACGGCTTGCTGAACTGGCATTAAACGCTGCTATTGAGCTTGCCGGTCAACTTCAGCGTATCGGCGAGTTGCCCGAGGCGATCGATCGCCTGCTGCAAGCATTGGCGCTGGACCCACTTCGAGAAGAGACACATCGTTCGTTGATGCTTCTATACGCACAAATGAACAATCCCAGAGCTGCAGTGAGACAGTACGAAGAACTATCGGAACGGCTGAAGAGTTCGTTTGCTGCCGTTCCCGACGCGAACACTCAGCAGTTGCTGAAACGCATATTGGCTGGAGCGACAGGTTTGCAGGAAACTCCTCACCTGGAACTGCCAGATGCAGAGAAAGCCGCCGAGAAGTCATCCTCGCAGCTTGACCTTACCCCGAGAAAGACTTCCTCTTCCGCCGCACATTCACGTTTACCTCTTGCTCTCACACGCTTTTTTGGGAGAGAGCAGGAGCTCGACCGCGTTCAGGCGCTGCTATCGCCAGCTCCTTTCGACTTGTCACAACAGGATAACGTGGAACCGTGGAGGTTGGTTACCGTCACGGGATTCGGTGGAGCCGGAAAAACTAGATTTGCAGTTGAAGCCGCCAGGCTCTTGACCCAACCCTATGAGTCACGGGTCTATTTCTGCCCTCTAGCTGACATACACGATGTGCGGTTGATCATACACCAACTGCTAGCCAGCCTGTTCGTTCCCCTGAACGGATCGGATAACCCCGAGGCAGTCTTACTTGAGCATTTGCACACCCATGGACCATGCCTGCTCATACTGGATAATCTTGAACAGCTGTTGGAGACGGATAATGGCTCAGATGCGGTTACTTCACTGATTCTCAGGATGCTAGATGCCGCGCCCAACCTCAGGATAATGTCTACATCCCGCACACTGCTGGGTATCACCGGCGAGCGTGAGGTTATGCTTGCTCCTCTCGCAACGCCAACACTCAAAGCAAGCCCAGAGCTCTTGATGGAGTTCGCGAGTGTTCAACTGTTTGTTGACAGGGCTCAGTGCGCCAAGCCGGATTTCCAGGTCACCTCGCGCAATTCGGATACTATTGGCGCAATCTGCCACCGCCTCGAAGGAATTCCTCTAGCAATTGAACTGACAGCGGCCTGGGCAAGGATGCTCTCTCCCACACAAATGCTCGAGCGGCTCGAGAGTAGGTTCGAGCTTCTGGTCTCGCGAAGACGAGATATGCCTGAGAGGCACAGGACACTCCGTGCGGCGATCGACTGGTCGTGCAACCTTCTTGAGCCTGAGATGCAGCGGTATCTAGCCAGCCTATCCGTATTTGTTGGGGGATGGAGTCTCGAAGCTGCCACCGAAGTTTGCAATCGCAACGACACGCTTATCGCTCTCAGCTATCTCGCTGAGAGGTCTCTGGTAAACAGTGAAGTCGACCAAGTTCATGATGTTGCGAACCGCTACCGCATGCTGGAAACAGTTCGAGAGTATGCGGCAGAAACTCTCAATGTTGACGATCAATTCGCGCTAAGGCAACGATTGGCAGAGTGGTGCATGCGCCTTGCCGAAGAGAGCGAAGCACATCAGATGGGTCCACTCTCTGGAATATGGATGGACAGGCTCGAGGCCGACCTAGATAATCTCCGGGCATCCCTTGGCTGGTGTATGGAGATTGCAAGATCGGATGGAGGTCAGCGAAAGTTAGGCGCGGAACTCGCGCTTCGTATCGCAGCAGCATTGTGGAGATTCTGGTACCTGCGTGGTCGAATTACCGAAGGAACTGAATGGTTAAGGCAGGTGCTCACGTTAGAATCAGGCGATATCAAACCAGACTTGCTTGCCAAGGCAATGACAGGATCGGCAAACCTCGCCACGGTTCAAGGCGATGTCGATAGAGCCAGACACTTGCATGTCGAGAGCCTTGAGATTCGACGCAAGCTCGGGCTGTCTGAAGGAATCGTTATTTCCCTAAGCAATCTGGGAGCCCTAGAATTGAATCAGGGGCACCTTGGCACGGCTCGTGAACTTTTGGAGGAAGCGCTCTCACTCGCCAGGCATGGTAGCAACAAGCATCGAATTGCAAACACGCTAAACAATCTCGGCAATGTGGCTTCCCAGCAGAAGGACTATGATAGCGCCAGCCGGTATCTGCATGAAAGTCTCGCTCTCAAACGAGTCTTGGGAGATACGGCTGGCGCCGGAACGGTACTGTCAAATCTCGGCGACGTCGCCTACCGCCTGCAGCGCTATGATGCTGCAGCAGATATGCTGCTTGAAGCGCTATCGATCAAGCAAAGCGTTGGAGATAAAGTAGGCGCCACGATTGCGTTGACGAATCTCGGATTTGTCCATTGTGATAGCGGCTCACCAATAGATGCCCGAGTCTATTTTGAGGAGAGCATAATCTCCTGGAAGGCAATGGGCCACAAACAGGGCATTGCAAACGTCCTTGAGGGATTCGCACGGCTCGCCGACTTCGATCGAAATCCTTCGCTCGTAATATTGCTTTTCTTCGCCGCCGAACGCCTGCGGGGGGAGATATCAAGCCCACTAACCGGCGACATGCTCGCGGAGCGCGACAATAGGCTCGAAAAAGCGCGACGCCAGGTCGGCGATATTGAGTATGCGTCATGCAAGCTGCGCGGAACGCAGATTGAGATGGCTGCAGCAATTGACACAGCATTGGCGCGCAGTACGATCGGTTTGAAGCTTGCTGATTCTTCAGAGTAAGTGAGCGTCGAATATTGCCACTGCAGGTATCTGCGAAAACCGGCCGCATGGTGCATGATTTCGGAACCATGCGGCCGAGGCGAAGATCACAACGTCGAGGTTGCAATCATTGCACTACCTGCAGGTTAAAGTTGATTGTCTCACCTTTGTTATTTGTCATCGTGCCGGTCAAGCTTTGTCCCGAAAGTACCACGTTCCCTGAAATTGTTCCGATTGATGTGCCCGACACAGATGCATTGAATGTGAGGGCGCCAGTACTCGTTACGTTCCCAGTGACTGCTGCAAATTCGACTGTCCCAGAATTATCAACGAGCGCCGTCCCGGTTATTTTACCGGCGCCATCCACATGAAATGAGAGGATGCCTGTCTTTCCAACAGTGGTATCCGTATACGTACCTGTATAGTCGTTTGAATATGTGTTGCCTCCGACTGCTGGTCCTGTTGGATTAAATATTGAATCGGAGTAAATCGTCTGGTTCGACGGATTTGTCAATTGGCCATAGACAGTATGCCCGCCGACCCCGAACACAGTGCCTGAGGATCCTGTTTTTCCCTGTGGCACAAAGGTTGCCACGCCCGAATTGGTGATGCTGCCTGTAAGCGGGATGCTTGATCCACCGATCGTAATTGTTCCGTTTGACAAAACACCGCCCGCACTCAGAACCGTGAAGGAATATTGTCCAGTAGAACCATCGGACGCGTTCAAGTAAGTGCCCACATATGTTCCGGCATACTGGCTCGACTTGGATATACTTCCGCCGTTGCCTCCACCACCACTATTCCCGCCGCCGCCGCCACATCCCGCGAGACCAATAGCCACCAATCCGAGAGAAGCCGTGATCATTGATAAGCGCATTTGTTACCTCCGTGAATACAACTGATGAACCGTTGCCATTCGGTGATTGGTCTTTGATCTGATTTGTGACCGTAAGCATCACCCGACTACAAACGTATTTTGCAGTCTGTTAAAGCCATTATAGGGAGCCACCGTTACACAAACGTGACAGATACCGTTACACTGCACACCGGCTCTTAGGTAATTAGCCTTGACTCTGCAGGAAATACACCGTGCGCGGAATTAAACAAGACTTAGCCAAGCTGGCACAGAGTTTGACCACACAAATACGTGTGGTCAACAAAGCAAACTAGAGGCATGTGATTAATGATAATTCGCGAGGCTAATGATTCCGATTGGCCGCACATCTGGCAGATTCTCCACCGCATCATTGAGCAGGGCGACACCTTCTCGTGTGCTCCGGGAACATCTGAAGAGGAGGCAAGATCGCTGTGGATGAATCCTACAGCGCGAGTCTTTGTCGTTGATGTCGACAATCAGATCGTTGGCTGCTACTACATAAAGCCGGTGCAGCCTGGGCTCGGCTCTCACATCGCTAATGCCGGATACATGGTCCACCCTAACTGCAGAGGCAAAGGCATCGGGCGTGCCCTGGGACAACACTCAATACAAACGGCACGGGAGTTGGGATATTGCGCAATGCAGTTCAACTTCGTTATCAGTACCAATTCCAGTGCGGTCTGCCTGTGGCAATCGCTGGGATTTTCTATTATCGGCATCATCCCCGAAGCGTACAATCACATCGAGCTCGGATACGTTGACGCGTATATCATGCACAGGTCATTGTAGCAACTGTTCCACAGTAATCGCGGAGGCAGTTCGAGATCTATACGCTCGGCGCCGATAAGGACGATCCTAGCCGTATTGCGACCGACACAAAAGATACCCAGCAGGCCACGACCGCGGGTCGCGAGTACGTTCCGTAGCAGTGGAAAGGCCGCGGACGCCAACGAATGACCAAATACGCTGAAACGCGGACGCAGCGCCATACGTTGAAATACATAATCATAGTGAGTGATTAGCTAGACGACCGGATAACCGAATAAATGGCGATGGAGACCGCCTAGACGTGCTTTATCGTCTGAACCGCCCGATTGGGGCTGATGGCTCCTGATCTCACGCATGGCGTGCGGGTCAGGGGTCTGTTTGTTTTCTGCTTCAGAGTTGAGGGGATACGAGAATGAGTTCGAACATTATTGAGACTTATGCCCGCCAGATATTTGATTCTCGCGGATGGCCTACAGTTGAGGTTGAGGTAACACTGGAAGATGGATCATTTGGACGTGCCGCTGTGCCTTCGGGCGCATCTACCGGCTCACACGAGGCTTGTGAACTTCGTGATGGGGATAAAGACCACTTTTCTGGAAAGGGAGTTCGCAATGCGGTCCAGAATGTCCTGGACATTATTGCACCTGAAATTGTGGGAATGGACGCGCTTAACCAGATTGAGCTGGATACACTCCTGATTGAGTTGGATGGCACGCCAAACAAATCTAAGCTTGGCGCCAACGCGATTCTGGGTGTATCTCTCGCGGTCGCGAAAGCGGCAGCCCAATCGAGCGACTTACCTCTGTACAGGTATATCGGCGGTGTCTCCGCATACACACTGCCGGTACCGACCATGAATATCATGAACGGCGGAAAACACGCGGATAGCAATGTAGATTTCCAGGAGTTTATGGCAGCGCCAATCGGCGCCTCCTCGTTCGAAGAGGCAATGGAGATGGGTACTGCGGTTTACCACAGCCTCAAAGATGTCCTCAAGAAGTCCCTGCTCTCAACTGCGGTGGGTGACGAGGGCGGATTTGCGCCAAACCTCGCAGGCAACAAAGAGGCGATCGGGTTCATCGTAAAGGCGATTGAAAAGGCAGGTTACACTCCGGGAAAGGATGTCGCGATAGCTCTCGATCCGGCTGCAAGCGAGTTCTTCACAGAAGGCGCCTATGTACTGAAAGCCGACTGTGTTACCAATACCAGCGAACAGATGGTCAATCTGTACGAAGACCTTATTAACGAATTCCCAATCGTGTCCATCGAAGATGGTCTTGCCGAGACCGACTGGGACGGTTTCCGATTGCTTAACGAACGGATCGGCAGTCGAATTCAGATCATGGGAGACGACATCTTCGTTACAAACACGGAGTTCCTGAAGCGCGGAATCGAAGGCAATTACGCGAACGCTATTCTCATTAAGCTCAATCAGATCGGTACGCTAACCGAAACAATCGCGGCAGTTACAATGGCGCAGCGAGCAGGATGGACCGCCATCGTATCTCACCGCTCAGGTGAAACGGAAGATACTACGATTGCCGATTTTGTGGTTGCGATGAACACGGGCCAGATTAAGACCGGTGCGCCGGCGCGCTCGGAACGCGTAGCGAAGTACAACCAGCTTCTGCGTATTGAAGAGGAGCTTGGCAGCATCGCAAGGTATGGGACCGGCAAACTGGCGTACCGCGGATAGGCCGCCAGCAACAATAACGGATGGATACCGGCAGCCGCAACGAATAGTGCAGGAAAGAACCACGCCGTGATACTGAGGCCAGCGCAGTAGAGGTTGGGCGGGGCTAAAAATGTATCATATCTCAGCAATCTTCCGGAGGCGCGCATTTAGTCCCCGCCCCGTGAGCCCTAGCGAACAAATGCGGGAGGGGTCGGGGAGGGGGATCGATTCGTACCGATTACCCTACTTTGCGATCCCTGTACAGCATCCGGCGAAGTTGTGTTCATCCCTCACAGGGTCGGGCCAGCCTGTTTGGATACTTTGCGTGACGCTCTTTTTGGTTGCGGCTTTGCGTCTTTGCGTCTTTGCGTCTTTGCGTGAGTCTCTTCATACGCGCCTCCAGTTCACACGCCGCGCGATCCGCCAGGCACGAATCAGCCCTCTCCCGTGGTTTGCACCCGCGCGCGACGAACGGTGGTCCGAGCGCAACAGCACACATCAATCCTATTCAGCCATTCGTACTGGAAACAGTATTCTCAGGTGCGTTAGCATCGATTTGTTCATGCATATGCTCTATCGCAACGCGACATGCTGGGCATGTCGCCACATGATACCGGGTATAAGCTTTCGCAATGCCTTTGAGCTCCCCTTGCGCCTGCCGCTGAAGCAGGCTCTGCATATGCCCGCACCCTTGCACTTCTTCGCGATTACGCTGGTTCATGGTTGTGTCTCCTCACCTCTCTAAATGCCGATCAGTCATATAAACATGGTGAAGCTACAACCAGTTACCATTGAGAGGGCAGAGAATCGAGCTATCCAAGATGCCATCCCTTGCGATAGCTGCGGTGGATAAACGGATCTGCCTTGCGTGTATTGGTTACTCGCAGCCTCGCAGTATCCCACTCCAATTTTTCACCGGTTTTGAAGGCGACATTCCCCAGGTGGTTCGCTTCGGTCAATCCGCCAGAATAGTCAAAGTTACAGGTTGTTGGCGAACCGGTCTTGCACGCATTCACCCATTCGCGATGATGCCCGACACTCTCCGGTATCGTTGGCGGAGGTGCCACGAAATCTCTAAATTTATCTTCAGGAAGCAGCAGATGTTTAAAGTAATCGGAGAGAACCATCCCCTTGCTGCCAACAAAGAGTACGCCGCTATCCCATTGGGGTATCTGTTTTTCAATATAGACTTGCGGTTTCAATTCGCCCTGATAGAAGGTGAGCGTTACAGGAGGAAGCGGGCCCCGTGCGCCGTACGTGTATGTCGCAGACATGGATGCAGGAGCAATTTCCGGGTGAGCCGGTCCACCTGCTGCAACAATCGTCTTTGGCGCATCCAGTTTCAAAGCCCAGAATGGCAGATCGTTCCAGTGCGAGCCCAGGTCGCTCATTGTGCCATTGCCAAAATCCCACCAGCGATACCATTTCGGACCTGGGAAATAGACATCGTTGTACGGCCGCTCCGGCGCTGGCCCTAACCAGAGGTCCCAGTTAAGGTGCGCCGGCGGCGTTTGCGCCTCCTTCGGTCTTTCTGTCACGTAAACAATGTCTCCATTGCGCTTCGCAGCCTCTGCGCTTTGCAGACCCCACGCCCTGCCAACCCACACATGGCATTCACGCACATCGCCGATACAGCCGCCCTGTACGAGCTCAACCACACGGCGGTAGTTTGAGCCAGCGTGGATCTGCGTGCCCATCTGGGTCGCAACTCCGGCCTCGCGCGCCGCATGCCTTATCTGACGGCACTCCCAGATATTGTATGTGAGCGGTTTTTCGCAATAGACGTGTTTCTTAAGTTTTAGCGCAGGCAGGGTAGCAAAGGCATGCGTGTGCTCACAGGTGCTCACCGCAACAGCATCAAAGCTTGTAAACTCGTCATACAGTTTACGGAAATCGCTGAACGTTTTTGCCTGTGGAAATGCGTGGGAGGCAGCTTCCAGATTGTTCTGGTTGACATCACAAAGGGCAACGATGTTCTCGCCGCAAGCGGCGATCTCTTGAAGGTTGGCACCCCCGCGACCACCGCAACCGATGATCGCGACATCGAGCTTATCATTTAACAATTGTCCACGAATAATTGCCGGTGCAGCGACCGCAGCCGACGTCCCTCCTGCAAGAAAACCACGCCGAGACATCTCAGTATTCATCCAATCCCTCCGCTACCAGCTCCACCTCGAAGAATTCCTGCCAGTATTTTTTTACCTTTGACTGGCTGTTCTCGCGTAGGCAGGTTAATTCCTGCGGGAAGCAATGGCAAGGCTAACCCCACCTCTGTTCCGGTGGATCAAACACGAAGCCATGAAAAAGCCGTCTCTGTTGAGGCGACAGGCGCGCATAGAACTCTTTCGAGTAGCTCCAGTGCTCGGCAGAAGCCAGCATCCAGGGATGCTCGTAGGCATAATAGAGCATAATTCGCGATCCATTGGTCTGGGTCCAGGGACCCCCAGAGTGCCACAGCGCATTGTGGAAGAGGATCGCGCTGCCGGCAGGTGCGCAAACTTGTACGGCGCCGGGGAAGAGATCGGTCCGCTTTCTATCTTCGGGATCCGGCTCAAAACGAGCACGATGGCTGCCCGGAATTACGCACAGATTTCCTCGGCCCGGTTCTGTCATATCTGTAAGATAGTATCCAACCTTCAACTGCAACAACGGGATCGGCCAGCCCAAACCGCGGTAGCCGGAGTCGTGACCGTCCAGGTGCCAGCCCATTGGCCTGCCTGGCTTTGGATTTTCGATGATGAGATCCGATGCGTGATGGTGCGGCCTCTCGTTCAGCAGACCTGTGACGTATGGCATGATGGCGGGATAATCAAGCAATTCAAGAAACAGAGGGTCATCGTCCAGGATATAGAACAGCCGCGAGTCCGGATCTCGTAGGTCGGTCAACCCAGTTATAGCCAAACCTTGCTCAATACATTTTCGCCTCCGCGGGACGGCGCGATCGGCGGCTTGCAGCAACTTACTGACATGCTCCGTGCTAAGTAAGTGATGCAGTACAAGGTAACCGTCGTTATCGAAACGAAACCTTTCGGCAGCGGAAATTGTGGGCAGCCCAGTTTCGTTAGCATTATAGGAGGCCATGGTAAAAGTCCTGAGGTGCTTGATGTTTGGTGCTGGGTGTCAGGATGGACAAACCGCCACCCGAATGGGTGCTGCTTGCGATTGATCGAGTTTTGTGAAACTCCCGCAGCCCATTTCGCTTAGTATGATTATAGTGCTATACAAATGTAGGTCGCAACAGGGCGGCAATCAATTATCTGACCAACTTCGGAGAAGTGGATATGCTTCAACAGACGACGGAAGAGACCGCTAGTCCCGCTTATCGCGCCAGGGTGACTCCGCAGGAGTTCGTGGAGGCCCTGGCGGCGATCGAAACGCGAAACGACGCTCAAGCCGAACATCAGGCATCTACGTTGACACTGGGCGAGATGGTCGATCAGTTATCAATTGAAGTGACGCCGGAACAGCTGCTGGACGAGATCAAGGCGGCTCGTGCGGCAAGCACTAATGTCGTGGCTGCGCCAGAGCGCAAGAGATGGCGCGGCTCCCGCATGTTGATACCGGTGTCTATTGCAATGAATTTACTTTTTGTAATCATGCTCCTCCGGTGGCTTGCGGCTCCTGTTGGTCAATTGCCACAGAACATACCACCAGTGGCAGAGGCTATGCCCGCGACGACTGTCGCTGCGACGTTAGCTACAAATGCGGTGCAGTCGGATTTGACACTGAACGACGCAATGCAACTAGGGACGCCAGTATCGGTGAGTCTCGACGATCTGCGAAAGATCGCCAAGTCTCCTGAACAGGCAACCCATTGGAAAAAACAGTTCTCACCGGCCGATAGTAACAGCTCCGGATGGACGCTAGTACATCTTGAGGACGGCTGGTACGTTCGAGGTTGGCGATCAACCGCCGAGCATTTTACGGTGCAAAGCGTCGAGGTCCACGGGCAGACTAACAACTTTTTTGCACAACAGATCGACAGCGCAGGAAAGCAGCTCACCGTCCCAGTCAGCGCATTCAAACAGATTAGGGACCCAGAGTGGGTATGGACTGGAGGCCATTTCAACAATCGCATGTATGAAGGCCAGCATGTGGAAGGCGTTATACTGCCGTCGAAATGAGGCTCGTGCTTTGCCCCCTGTCAGATGCTCGCATCGTTTCCAAAACGTCACTTAGCCGTAGGGCCATGTGCCTCCGCCATCAGGGCATCGAGTTCCTCGCGGGTGGGAGCTTTGGAAGGCACACCGTTTGTCGGCACCTTCAGACCGCTAACCCACGCTACCCCGTTCAGGAGGAGTGTGCGGAAATTATCGTTCGTCAGGTTATAGTAGTCATGAAAGCCCGTAATTCCGAAGCCTCGACCACCACCTGGCCTGGAAAACGCCCATGCTAGATGCTGAGGCTCTTTAGCTTGAACCGCTTTAAGGACGTCGGGATTTCCGCCGCGCTCACTCGGAGTATCCGGGGTGCTGATGGTGCTGAGCGGTGGCACGGCAGAGATAAGCGGTGTGACGCCCTTCATTTCTGGCGCGAACCGCATGTGATAGTACCACTCATCGCGAATTGAGAACGGCTTAACTCCCTGTGTTATCTCATGTCTGGCGACGAGTAGCGGATCAGGAGTCCACCAGGGATTTACGGATAAGAACGTTTCAAAATAGCCACCCATCCAATTGAGGTAGTTATCGCCTTGCGAACCTTTGTTCACTTCAACACCGAAATGGATGGCAGCAAATCCAGCGCCTCTAGCTAATGCCGCTTTGATATTCGGGTCTTCCGCGGCTCTGCCACCATGGTTGAGGAGTACGATGATTGAATCGGCTTTCGAGAGATCCTTCGGCCAGTTGTCCTCAGAATAAACAACAGCATAAGCCTTTGGATAGAAGGCATTAAGCTGCCTGGCCCACAGCAGGCTGCCAGCAAAGAACTCGTGATTTCCGCGAGCGCCGTGATCAGCCTTCGATGCGATGAAGACGATTCTGCGCGTACCCGATGGCGCAGAGTTCTGGGCGTCATAACCATACACGTCCTTCACAGCAATACCCTTTTGTGCATTTGTACCGCCTGCAATCAGCATCGCAGCAAGCCCAAGCGTAATAGTAATCAGCTTTGTCTTCATCGTCCGCCCTCTCGCGAATTCTCAGATCAAATCTCACCATTGCGCGCCAAATTGCGCACTGGATAGGGGTCATTTCGCGATCTGTTCCCTATCTCCTTGTTTCAGGGTAGAGGTACAATCAGCAAACGTTTCAGATGCAGTAGATTTGTTAGGTCAAATAAATATGAAGCAAACATTGTTAACGGGGTTTGGACCTTTTGGCGAGGTTGTCAACAACCCTGCAGAGCGTATCGCGCGCCACTTTGAGCTATCTGGCGCTCCCGGCCACATTCTTACTGTTCGCGTGTTCCCAGTATCTTATGAGGCAGTAAAGTCTGGACTTGCTGCCCTGCTCGGCACTGAAGGTGTGGTGCAATTTGACAATATTGTAATGCTGGGAGTTAACTCACGAGCGGCAGAGTGGCGGATCGAGCGAATTGGCGTAAATGCAGATGAAAAAGGAAAGGTTGATGCGACGGGGGGTATGGCCCAGAACGCGGAGATCATTCCCGGTGCGTCTGTTCAGCTTTTCAGCAATCTTCCCGTTGACGACATTGTAAGGGACCTAACTGCAGCCGGAATTCCCGCTGCTCCATCCGATTCTGCGGGAGGTTACCTGTGTAACCACCTGCTCTATCGAACTTTGCACCGGCTGCAGGGTCTTCCCAGTGTTGCAGCGGGCTTTATTCACGTACCTTGTGATCCAGAGACGTTTGCAGCAGACGATAAAAACAAGCCTGAATTTGCTCCGGCATTCGAACAACACGTTAGGGCGATTGAAGTGCTGCTCGAGGTTTTGAGGTAAATACGAAATTGCGACCTCACTTCCAATGCCAGCCATCGTCTCCGAGCAGCGTCTGAATGTAGTTCAGCTGCCCACTGTGATACCACACATGGAGAGCCATGAAACGGCATCGCTCGAACCGGTCCGTTTCGCCATGTTCTGTCGCTATGGTTCCTGCCAGGACCTCTTCGGACATCTGTTCTACGGTATCGATGATCCGTTGAGACGATGAGTTGAAAGATTCGATTGCTGCAGCTTTCGTCCGCGCGCCCTCGGGAGCCGTTATCCAACCGTCTGGCCAATCAAAGAGCGGCTCATTGCGTATGGTGAGACCTATATGATCGTTCACTAGATTGACTTCACATACCAGGTCGGCCACGGTCCTGGCCTTTCCTCCCAAAGATCTATTGAATGCATCCTCCGGCAGCGCTTCCAGATCCTGCAAAAAAAATCCCGAAGGCGCTGCGCAGACTCTTGAGTGCTATCGCCTTGTTATCCATCGATTGGTCTCCTGACGTCTTGTTCTTTAGATGTTCCATGCAATGAACTTCAATGCAGGCGGGCTCGGATCATTAGGCACGCAACAGTTGGAGTGGCTCGAGAAGGATCTCAAACGACATCGCAGCAGTACTCCCATCGTATTATTCGCTCACATTCCGTTATGGATGGTCTATCCGGATTGGGGTTGGGGCACCTCTGACAGCGCACAGGCGCTGTCATTTCTAAAGCGGTTCGGCTCGGTTACGATCCTCAACGGCCACATTCACCAGACGATGCAAAAGGTTGAGGGAAACATCGCGTTTCACACAGCAGCATCAACCGCCTTTCCACAGCCTGTGCCCAGTAAGGATTCCGCTCCTGGGCCAATGAAGGTGTCCGCAGACAAGCTTCGCGAGACGCTGGGAATCACAAACATACATTACCTAAAGGGTCACGGGAGCCTCGCTATCATTGATTCTTCATTGGAAACTGCTTCGAGATAGAGCACAGGCAGGTCAAGACCGCAGTTGATCTCGACCATTCCATTTAGATCGAGATATACTGCGGTCCAACTCCGCAACGCGATCCGGCCGTATCGCAGTGTCGATGTTTATCGTTGCTCAAAAAGGTTTCATAATAAACTCAACTTATCAAGGAGCTCCTTATGACCTTATCGCGCGCCATCCGATTATGGGCCATTTGCCTACTGCTGTACGTTGAAGTCTGCGCCGTAGCTGTCGGTCAGACCAACTCACCAAACGTTCTGAAGCTCACGATCCTCCACACGAACGACCTGCACGGGCACATCTTTCCATTTGCCTACACTGAGGTGGGTAAGTCGAAAGAGGAGATGCCCACCGTTGGCGGCGCTGCAAGACGTGCAACTCTGATTCGCAAACTCCGTGGTGACATTAAGAATCCGGTAATAGTAGTGGATAGCGGCGACACCTTTACACGCGGGCCGCTCACAAACGCATACGAAGGGATTGCGGATGCTGAGGCCATGAACGCGGTAGGATATGATCTCGCCGAGCTAGGCAACAACGAATTCAAAGCGAAGGATGCTGTTGAGGAGAATGACGCCAGGGGAGCGCAAAATGCCCTGCTCCAGGTTGTCAAGCGATCCCATTTTCACTGGCTCTGCGCCAATGCCATAGATGCCAAAGGGGCCTTTCTGGAGGGCGTACTGCCCTATGTGGTTCGAGAGTTCAATGGAGTGCGTGTCGGTTTCCTGGGTTTGACAGCTCCACGCGTCGCGAAATACCCTCAGGCCGTAGGTTGGACCATCTCCGATCCGATCCAAACTGCAAGAACGTGGATTCCTCAGGCGCGAAAACATTGCGACATTCTGATCGCACTTACGCACATAGGTGAGGACCTGGATAAGAAACTGGCAGCTAACACAATCGGTCTTGATGCAATCGTAGGTGGAGACTCGCATACGTTTCTATACAAAGCGGATGTAGTCGCTAACCCCGAAGGCAAGAAGATACCTATTGTTCAGGATGGCGAGTTTGGCGTCAACCTGGGTAGATTCGACTTACGTCTGAGCCGCGGTGCAGGTTCAGCATGGAAACTTGATGGTTTTGATTATCAGCTCCTCCCGGTTGGGCCAACCGTTCCCGAAGCTCCCGATGTGGTTACTGCGCTGCAGCCCTATCTGAAGCCAATGCTAACCGTTATCGGTCATCTCGACCGCGTCGGAACCACTCCGGCTGAACGCAACGATATTACCAATCGGGTCATCGTGGATGCCCTGCGACAGCAGACAGGCGCGGATTTTGCGATTAATCCAGGAGATAGCGGCTTTGAAGTGTTCCGGCACACGGCAGTGACACGGTATGATCTGTTCGCCGTTTTGCCGTTCAAAAACCACGTCGTTACGGCGGAGCAATCAGGTTCACAGATCGAGGGGCTGCGAAGGGCGGATGCGGGCACGTTTGTGTCCGGCGACCTTGCACATATCGATCCAAAACGCACGTACAAGGTGGCATTTGTAGACTATGCCGCTAGGTCTGCATACGGAATTCGTTCCAAGGAGATGACAGATACCGGCCTTGATGTTCGCGATGCCATTATCGCCTATCTCGGAAAAAACACCCCTAGGTTCGAGAAGAAGTGATCAATATGGAACGGACCAACTAGACTCTCGGCACGCGGGCGCATTACGCCCCATAATGTCGCATCAATATACTTGTGAAGGAGTTTTTAATGACGGCTAACGTTGGCAGCGCGGATAGGATTGTGAGAGTCGTCTTGGGACTCTGCATCGCATCTCTGGGGCTTGTCCTACACGGCCATGCTCGTTTATTTGCTCTTTTCGCAATCATCCCATTTGCCACTGCGGCATTTAGCTTCTGTCCACTCTACACGCTGCTTGCCCTAAATAGCTGCAAGCGGGCATGATCGCTCCCCTTTGGTTGCATATCTGAAACGTATAATCCCGCTCTATGTGTAGTTTTCAGCGCACATAGAGCGCACATTAAAGCGCACATTAGAGCGCACATTGGGCGGCAGCCCAACTGTTAAAATGGTGAAGACAATTCAGGGCCACAATACCAGCTCAAGCTGTCGCTTAGACGGGGCCACGCCAAGGAGAGATGCCAGTGTCTTCACCATCGTTCAGGTTGCAGGTTTGCGGATTTCATCAATTTGCGCTTGCAGCGATCGCACTTACACTGCCCTGCGCAGCGGCCCAGGCTCAGTATACGACGATCGATCCACCTGGCTCAACCTACAACATCGCCTTCGGAGTGTCCAACGGCGTCATTGTAGGTTACCAGAACTATGGCGCCACCGGATTTACGTTTGATGGAACCAGTTATTCAACCTTTAACGTGCCAGGTGCATTGAGTACCCAGTTTTATGGCATTTCGGGCAGCAATCTGTTTGGGAACTACGTCGATTCTGGTGCAAACGGCCACGGCTTTGTTTATGACGGCGGTTCAGTTACCACGATCCCGGATTTTCCAGGATCAACGCCCTACTCAACAGTTGTGGACACGGGGCAAGGCAAAGTCGTTGGTGGATCCTATTTTGACAGCCTGGGCAACATTGACGGTTTTACTTACGACACAACATCGCAACTCTTCACAAGTATCATCGATCCCAATACGATTGGAGACCCAAATCCATCAACGATTGTATCAGGCATCAATGGCGCCGCGACAGTAGGGACCTACGGGCTAACCTCCGGTAATTACGGGTTTATGGAGTCTCATGGCGTTTACAGCACAATCACAGACCCGCTAGGCATTGGGTATACAACCGTAAACGGTGGACTAGGGGCCTATGTTGTGGGTCAATATGTTGATGGAAGTAACAACTACCACGGGTATCTCTATGACAGTTACACCAACACTTATACGACTCTGGACGACCCCGCTGCAGGGAGCCATCTTGGCACCAACGTATACGGAATCGGCTACAATCCTGCTGGCGGCATAACCGTAGTAGGCGCCTACTGGGACAGTAGCAACATAGCGCACCCATTCGAAATGACGTACACGCCTGAACCTGGGACGGTCGGATTATTGGTCGGGTTCGGATTGAGCGGAGTCGGAATTGCGTTTCGCCGCAGACGCAAGAGCTAAAATCAGATTCAGAATGCAAAGGTTAAGTCATAAAATCGGCGCCCGAACACGTCGTGTTTGGGTGCCCGATAAATCGCCGTCAATACTATTGCCCTTCGGACCAAGCCGCTTCGAATTCATCATCACCCAGCGCCGTTCGGGCTGCAGACATATTGCCTTCGTATGTGGCACGTTTATCAAGCTCGACAGGTGTACCGTTTGATGCGCGCAGGCTTGCAGCCCTGCTCCATAGTTGCACTGCCTGCCTTACATTTCCCTTCTGCATCAGCACAGTACCTACACCTTCCATACACATCGCGATGTATTGCCGATCTGCTCCGAGTTCACCGAATAACGTTAACGCCGCCTCATAATAGCCGTGAGCTGCGGAATAGTCGCTCTGAAGCCATGCGACTTCTCCTAGGTCGTAATAGCCTAGCGCTACCCCACGTCGATCTCCTAGCTCACTCTTGATGCCGATACTCTCTTCAAAGAGAGCACGAAACTCGGCATAATTTCCTTCCTTACGTGCGACAAATGACAGGTCCGTTAGTGCCATACCGACGCGGCGGCTGTCTCCCAATTCTCGCCGCAGTTTAAGGTGCTCTTCGAGCAAGGCTCTCGCCGTGAGATAGTCACCTAGTTCTGCAGCAACACGCCCGGGTCCACTAAGCGCTTCCGCGATTTGGAGTTTGTCGCCAGCATTACGGTGTAGTTGCAGCAACTCGAGGTGAACCTGCTGGCTCTGCGTAAATAGCTCTCGCGCGAATGAGATATCCCCTTTCGTTGCAGCGACTTCTGCCGTACCCTGCAATAGTCCAGCAACATACGCCTTATCTGACCACTCCTGACTTTTTTCGGCCGCTTCCTGCCGTATCGAAATACTCTGAAGGTAGTGATCGATGGCTGCGCCATAGTCGCCCAGGTTGTTGGCAAGATTACCGGCGGCCGTGAGCGCACTCGACCGCACCACCGTTCTTTCCTGTGCGTACTCGCGCGCAAGCGCCCTTCGCAAGTGCTCGTAGCCCTCTCTACTGTAGCCATGGATCATCCAGAACCGCCAGAGTGTCGCGGCAAGGTGCATTCCAGCCTGCGCGTCGGAGTGATCTGCTCCATCCCAAACGAGGGCCGCTCGTAAATTATCGTGCTCCCACTCCAATCGTTGCATACACTTCGCGTGATCAACCCCAACTCTGATGCCCTGTTCTGCATCCAGCGCGAACTGCAATAGCCAATTCTGACGGCGCGTAAGGACTATGTTGCTCTCGCCACTCAATTCCAGCTTCTCGGCCGCATAGTGGCGCAGTGTATCGTACATGCGGTACCGAACAGTGCCATCCCGTTCGTCCAGCAGCACGATTGATTTGTCCACCAACGAAGTCAATAGCTCCAGAATATCCGACTTGTCGAGAGGAGCGCTTGAGCAAACCACTTCTGCCGCTGCTAGCGTCCAACCTGCAGGAAAAACTGAGAGGCGCTGCAGTAGAACTTTCTCTTGAGGCAACAGAAGCTCGTAGCTCCAGTCGACCAATGCCCGAAGCGTCTGATGCCGAGGTAATACGGTACGATCACCGCCCGTCAATAGATCAAAGACACGGTCCAATCGCACGAGGATCTCCTCGACCGAGATCGATCGCACTCTGGCAGCTGCTAACTCGAGAGCCAGCGGAATGCCATCCAGTCGGCGACACAGCAAAGCCACATTGGCGGCATTTTGATGATTCAGTTTGAATGTGGGCCGGTACAGTCGGGCCCGTTCAACAAACAGCCGCACAGATTCTACGTCGGCAATATCCGCGACGGCAACAGGAACTGAGACATCCGGCAGGGCCAGGGAGGGTACGCTATAAATCTGCTCACCTGTTACAGCGAGCCGCTGCCTGCTTGTGGCACACAAGCGGATATTTGGACAGTGGCGAACAAGCGTCGATACCAGGGCAGCCGTGGCGTCAAGTAGATGCTCGCAGTTATCAATGACAATTAGAAGACTGCGCGCCGATAGGGACCTGGCGAGAGTTTCAACGAGTGGTACCCCGATCTGTTCGCGAATTGAAAACACTGTGGCAACAGCCTGCGGAACAAGATCGGGATCCGGCACCGACGCTAGCTCCACCAGCCAGACGCCATCCGGGAACGATCCCTCCAGTTCAGCTGCTACTTGCAACGCCAGTCGCGTCTTTCCTGTGCCTCCCGCGCCAGTCAATGTCAACAGGGTTGCCGTCTTAAGCAGACTGCGGACCTGCATAATATCTTGTTCGCGGCCAATAAACGAGGTTACAGCGTGAGGTAGCTTGTTATGAGCCAAGGTCGACGTCGGTTGAAGGGCCTCCGGCTCTTGCCCACGGTACTCGCAGAGACGTGGAAAATCCGATGAAGGTATGCCGATAGAAGCAAGCGTGGTTAACAGCGTTTCACGTTCAAACCATCTATCACGCCTGATGAGCTCATAATAGGTCGTGCGCGGAATTCCGACTGCTTCGCAGAAGGCCGAAACGCTCGCCCAGCGCCCCTGCTGATACCTCTGTTGCAATTCCATCGCGCCAACTATACTCAGGCGCCACTGGCCGGTTCGAGCCAAAGCAGCCCCTCTCTATACAATTAGCTTATTGTGCATGGTAACGGGGAAAATCAATAGAAGCCTGCCCGTGAATTCGTATCATACCCGTTCGCGGTTCTAGCGATTTTTTCCTGCTAGTAAGCATCTGAAGACGATTGCATCCCGGTTAGGTCATCTCGTCCACTTTCGATCCGGCCGCACAGCGTGTCGATCCTAAAGGCAACATTCTTGCTGAGCACGATGATGGCGGCAGCAACGATATCTGGTCGATTTCAGGGTAAGCCGGGCAGACCGTATTGCTTCGCGGTCGATCACAAGACTTCCCGGCGAAGCTCACCGCTTTTGGTCCTGATGCTATCGAGGTGGCCGCGGACCCTGGAAACGGTGAATCAGCGGATCGCTTGCTCGCCATTCATCTGCCATTGGGCGGAAAGTACACAATCTGGGTCTCCGCAAAGGAGACGGGCGGCAAACATCGGCTTCACCTGATAGACGGAGATTGGATAAAAATGTCGCCCCCGTTGAATTACGGTCAACCACGTTGCAATTCAATCAACGGGGCGCGGCACACACGTTCTGCATCTAAGCAGGTATGGCTACAGCTTAACAACCGGAAACTGTATTTCAGTGAGATAGTTATTCGGGCTCCCGTCCTCGTCCATCTCTACATAGACCTCACGTATAGGGCCAACTACCTTGTAATCATTTGACCGCATCCAGTCTCCAACGGCGGTGTAGGCGGCTGGCAGTTTATCAAAGCTGCCCCTGTGAAATGTACATGCCATCAAGCGGACGTCCGGAAGCTCATGAACCGTAACATCTGACGATGCAATTGTGGTTGCATGAACAGGAATTGCTGCTTCCGCGTCAACATCGTGCTCTTTAAATTCCGGTTCGTACCAGATCGCAATCCCAGGTCCAACAGGCTTGATAAAGTTCTCCTGTAAATGCTGGCATAGCTCGGCGAACACCGGTCCAATAGCCTGATATTTGCTGATTACACGACGAATACCAGCTACGCGAACTGGCTCGACTGACTTCAGCAGAACTTCATATTCGGTCATCGCATCATCCTTATTTGGTTTATGACAAATCCGTCGTCATTGTAGCTTATCCGTATGATCTGGACGCAAGTATCAAGCAAAAATATCAAGATAGACGAGGTATGCACTTAGTAGCGATGCACACAGGAATAATCGACACCAGTTCCTCAGGCTCCGAACCGTTTCGCATTTCTTTCGCGAGCTTTCAGGATCTCCTCCTCGCGCGTCCTAGGCGCAGCCGTGGAACTCAACTGATTTAGCAAACGTTCAGACGCAGCAGCCACTTCTGCCACCGCAGCCTCAAACGCAGCCTCATTGGCTTTCGACGGTTTTGAAAATCCGCTTATTTTGCGCACGTATTGAATTGAGGCCGCATGTATCTCCTCCTCGGTTACAGGAGGATCAAAGTTGAAAAGGGTTCTTATATTACGACACATTACACTCCATAGCTCCTTATTACGATTTAGCAACCCAGTCTATATCGATACCGCGGGCCATCAGCAGCTCTGATAGCTGTCCCACATGTCCCTGTATGTGACGGAGGCCCATGATCTCGTGTGAAAGCTTGGACATGTTCTTATACCAGGGGAAACCGGTCTCATCGCGTTCTAAGTCCAGGCTTCGAATGGTCACGTCGACGTTGCTTCGTAGATATGCAATGTACGCAACCAGATCCTCGCGCGATATCGGCATAGTGCCAACTGGTAGCTCATACGGTTCGATTTCAACCGTAGGTTGAGTTTCGCTCACTCCAAGCGCCGCAGCAAACCCATCTGGCCAGTTAACTGCGGACGCAGTGAAGTCATCAAAAGTCTGAACCATATAGTTGTGCGCAAAAAACACCGCGTGCCAGGCGATGCGCCAGAACTGCCGGGGATGATCCCCAAGCAGCCAAAGATCGTCCGGGCATCTCTCGATACATTGCGACAGCATCTTGAGGCTCGCCTGATATTGCTCTATTAGCGCTTTCTTAATCTCCATATCTTTGCTCCAAATTGCCCGACGAAGTGCCGCTGTAGTATCGCCCACTAAACACTTGAACATGGCCCCGGCGGCTAGTCTCTTCACTCTTTCATAAGGCGATAGTTTACCCTCGTGCATTTGTCGATACGCGACTTGTGGAGCAGCCTCCCCTCCAGCTCTACAGTCCAATATCAGGGCCTCGCTACACCTCATTGAGATATAGCCGCGTGTCACGATCTCGCAATGAAGGTCAAATCCCAACGCCCTTAGTGTCAATAACTCAGTTTTCCAGTCTATCCCGAGGAGGTATTTACGCGTCTGTACTGAAGTTGATTTTGGCCAATGAACCGGTTGTTTCTCGCCCGTTGTCTGTACGATCTCTGCCCATGGCCGAGCGTGAATAAATTCTAAATTGTTGTCGGCACTCACTGTGGGCTGGTACAATAGTTTGAACGTCTGCTGTAATTGTGGTGTTTACGATCACGTTTGTAAAAAGGAGAGATGATTTTGCGTTCATCATCATTCATGCGGCATGTTGCCGTAATCCACAGGATAGCAACTGCTGCCTTTGTACTGGCATTGCCCTGTGCGGCAGCAAAGGCTCAGTTTTTTACGATTGACCCGCCTGGCGTAACCTACAATATAGCATGGGGTTTTTCTAACGGAATTGCAGTCGGCTACGAAAATTATGGCGATAACGCTTTTACCTATGATGGAACCGCCTTCACCACGGTTAACGCACCTGGTGCCAGTTATACACAAATCAATGGTATCTCGGGCAGCAACGTATATGGCGACTATGAGCCAACCGTTGGCCCTAACGCAGGATTTGTTTACAACGGCGTAGCGTATACAACTATCCCGGATTTTCCAGGATCAACTCCTGGCACTACCGTTGTAAACGGCGGGCAGGGGAGTACCGTTGTTGGCTCATATATAGACAGTCTCGGCAGCATTAATGGTTATGTGTACAACACAAATACGCAACTTTTCGCTACCATCGACGATCCCGTAACCATCGGAGACCCATATGGCTATACGGTAGTATCAGGCATCAACGGCGCAGCGACTGTCGGCACGTATGGGCTTGGGAGTGGAACCTACGGTTTTATAGAGTCGCATGGCACGTTCACTACAATCAGCGACCCGCTTGGCATTGGGTACACAACAGTATGGGGTGGATTAGGCGCTTATGTCGTTGGGCACTATATTGACTCCAACTACAATTACCACGGCTTCATTTACGACAGTTACACAAATACCTACACAACGTTGGACGATCCGCTGGCTAACAACCAATTTGGCACGAACGTTAACGGAATAGGATACAATTCAAGCGGTGGCATCACCGTTGTCGGCGCCTACTGGGACAGCAGCTACAACGCCCATGCATTTGAGTATTCCTACACTCCCGAACCTGGCGCAGCAGGCCTTCTAATCGGCTTCGGTTTTACTACCGTTGGAATCGGACTACGCCGCACTCGCAATAAGTATTGAAGTCTTGCGCCGATACTCCAATAGCTGTATACGACTACACATCTAGATCAAGCTAAACCCACTCCGCGAGTATCTCATCAATTCGGAAAGGTGTGCCGTTCTCAACCGACAGTACCGTTTGTGCCTCGGTTGGGTCTCGAACGAGTGTTCCGCGCGATTGAGCATGCAGCCAGTACAAATCATATAGATTGGGGCGTTTCATGCCCGTTATTGATCGCAGCACCATGTTGATGCTAGCCCTGTTGCCCTGTACATGTGTTTGAACTGAGGGATTCGCAGTCAGTGCAAGATCACACCAGATTGCCTTTCGCTCAGCAAGATCGAACATAACTGGAATTGCGATTTTTTTGTCGCTCGTTAGGTCCAGCCGGTCTTGAACCGACTTCGGCTCGAAGATCTCACCTGATCCCGGATAAATTCGAGCCATCCAGCCGGCAAAGCACTCGGGGAGTTCATAGAATTTCTGCCGAGTATAACTGGTAACCACCATTGCGACATACCGAACGCCGCGACTGAGGAGGCTCTGTAGAGGTAAGTCGATAAATTCGCTAGCGCCATTTGGAGCATCAACGATATCGCCGGAGTGGCACGCGCCATAATCCTTCAAGTTGTAATATGCAATCACTCCAAGGTAGTCGAACGTTGTACCATAAAGCACTGCAGAGAGATCGATATCGGTTCGATCCCGGCCGTTCTGCCACCATAGAAACAGGCGAAGCGTTGTGGTCATCTCCGGCAGCGGCAATCTCGATCCTCGTGCCACAGTTCGAAGCGCTCGTGAAGCGGAGCGGACCGCAAAAGGAACGTTGAAATTTGCTAATACTGGGTCGATGTAGACGTTACCTAGTGGAGTAAGTTTTGCGTACTTTTCCATCAACCTTTGCTCGCAAACTTCGATGCATCTCTGAACTAGGTCACTATTAATTTCAGCTTCGATTGCTGGCAGAACGTACCCTGTTGCCGTGTTGCCTTTAGGGAAAGCCACTCGGATCGTCTGGACATTTCTACGGTTAATAAAGTGCTGCCGCAACTGTAGAAGCAGCGGCGTTGTGATTCGATCGGACTCGGCCTCAAACACCTCGAATACATCCGATGCCTGCCCAGGATCCAGGCGCAACAGATGATCGATGCGGCGGGCTAACATCCCCGGTCGCTGCGCGAGCCTCTGGGCGGCGTCAGCCGTGCTTCCCACAGAAATCAGGTTTTCAACCTGATTGGAGAATGTCGGCAGTCCCAGATCGTTCCGAAGCAGCAGAATCGATTCAAATGTCAGTGGAAATCGCTTATCAAACTCACCTGGGTGTAGCCGCTCGGCTAATCGAAGCCACACCTCGCGTCGTTTCAGGAACGCTTCGTTCCGATCTGGCGCCGCCTCTAGTGTCGCGAGCATCAATCTGCGCACACGACGTGGGAGAGATTTGAACTTTGTTCGCGCCGCCAGCGAAACGTCTCCGCCACTCATTGCGGCGGCGAGCCT
>CAIXIX010000268.1 GCA_903919615.1 uncultured Chthonomonas sp. | reverse complement strand
CGATCTCTTCAGCGGTCATCACTACCTCCTGTAGTTCTAAATCGCCCCTCGTGCTTTCAACCTGTCATGCATTGTCTCGAGCTGGGCAAGGCCAAACTCCGCATCGTCCGCCGCCTCACCGGGTTCGCCAGCGGCGACGGTTCGGAAGGTATCACATGCCGATTCGAACTCAGCAGCTCCTGCAGGATCGCCTGCTGCAATCTTTGCCAGGGACAGGTATCCGATGGCGAGCACACACCCAAAATCTGTGGCAGCGTCCTTCTGTGCGCCAACTGCTACCAGCTCTGCATGATGGTACGACTGATGAAAACTCTCAACAGCTTCGGCCGCTCTCCCAAGGGAGAGCTGATGAACCCCTTTCGCCCACCAGGCGATGGAGAAGGGCCAGGGCCCCTTTTTGAGTTCATGTCTCCAGCGGAGGCAATCTTCGGCCGCGGCTAGCCCAATCTCAAAATGGTGTGGGCTGCGCGGATTGTGGTCTTCTGGCCAGCACTCGGCCATATCGGCCGAAAGGTTGTAGGAGAAGATGTTCGCTGTATCCTTGATTTTGGCCGCAAGTTGAGGGTCTGGCTCCGCTTCCGATGCTGAGATGCAATCGGCAATCGCCTTTTGTATCAGAGTAACAACGGTATCCAGATTCTGCTCTCCGCGCTTCAGGATCACGCGTCGCGCCGCTCCGTATAGAGCCTTCCGCTCATCGATTGTTTCGAATTGCGAGATGAAGACGATGACGCCCTCCGCTCCCCCCCTTTCAAACGCTTCGCGGATCGCATCAAGCTGCGTATCGGGAAATGCTGTCACTTCCGTCATGTCGGTCTCCCATATTACACACAGAGTTTTGGAGCGAACGAAGATCACAAACCGGCCAATTGTAAGTATACATGACAACCGATCCTGCGATTGTATCAACATGAACCATCTCCCCTTGACTCGTTTTGTAAAACAGAATAATATAGGTGTATATTAGTATACTATAATCTCAAACGTGAAGGATGGAGCTGTGGGTGATTGCCTGCTTCTTAATGCCGCAAATTGCTATTGCCACCGAGAGAAGCCGCATCGAGGGGCTGTGGGGTGAACCGGTTGCACTTACCGGTGAAAACGAGATCGTACTCTGCGTTTCGGAGGAGGCGAAAGTGTATGGCGTTGAGCCGGGTCAGAAGAGCAGCGGCGCAAAAGCGCTCTGCGCCAATCTGCGCCTGCTGCCCTATGAACGGGACTGCTATGAACAGGCGGCGGCCCTCATCTGGGACGCTCTGGCCGTCGAGAGCTCTGTTGTTGAGCCGGTGTCGCCGGAGATCTGCTATGCCGAAGTGGACGATCGGCATGTCGTTCCTCAGATCCGTTCGCTTACCGAGCGGCTGGCGTTTGCCGCGAAGATGCCGATTCATGCTGGCCTGGCCTCGAGTAAGATCGTTGCGCGCTATGCAGCCTACTCTGCACCTGCGGGCGAGCCTGCGCTGGTCTACCCCGGCTGCGAGAGCAGCCTGCTGGCCGAAGTTCCCATCGCCTCAATGGGCATCCCGGATTTCGATTCGGAGCTGCTGCGCAGGCTGGATAAACTGGGCGTGCGCAACCTGGGAGATCTGCATACGATCTCCCAGAGAAATCTGAATCGCGCTGTGGGAAAGGTCGCTATGCGGCTGAGCCGTATCGCGATAGGGCTGGATGGCGATCCGGTTCGCCCTGCCTGGCCACGGCCGACTTTAAGCGCCTCGCACAACTTCGATTATGAGGTTACCGGGGTTGAGCCCTTAGAGGAGGCGCTAAGGCGCTGCTCGTTACGGCTTTCGGGTGCGCTCACCACCCGGCAAGAGTTTGCCTCACGGCTCAGCTTAAGGCTGATTCGTGAGGATTGCAGCTACTCCCGGCAAGAGGAGAGGCTGCCCGGCCCAACGCGCTCTCATGGGGGCTTAAATGCTGCCGCACTGCGATTGCTGCACCGGATGCATTCTGATATAACCCGCGATGAGATACCGCTCACGGGAGTGCTGCTGGAGGCAGCCGGCCTTACGCTGGCCAGCGCCATTCAGTTAGAGCTGATAGATGTCCATGGAAACCAGATGCCTGCCGAAACGCGGCTGAAGCTTCACGCGGCTCTGGAGTATCTGCGCAGCCGCTTCGGCATCGGCGCAGTTCTGCCGGGGTCGGCGCTGCATCGCGCAAGGAGGATCGATTACTGGACCTCGCCGTTCTGCCATCAGTTGAACGAGCCGGTCGAGGTGATGTCCGGCAAAGATGGCGCTCCCATTCGATTTTGGAGAAGACAGAAGCTGTACCGGGTTTGCGCCGTTCTCAACGACTGGTGCGAAACCTGCTGGGTGTGGAATGAGCTGATCAAAACCACCGTCTTCCGAATCGAAACCGAGCCCTGCGGCCTGTTCGAATTGCGGCGCTTCGGCGCCGCCTGGCGGATTACTGCTGCGCAAGACTGAGGAAGGAAAGGTATTGGGGGCTGGGGGCTTGGGGTTAGGAGCAGGCGCGTTCACACTCTTCCCTCTTCCCTGATCCCTTTTCCCTATCATGTTCATCCATCTTCACACACACAGCCCATACTCCTTTCTCGATGGTGCGAGCAGCCTTGAGGATCTGGTGCGCGCGGCCGCCCACTGTGGCATGCCGGCGCTCGCCCTTACCGATCATAACGGCACGGCGGCGGCGGTGAAATTTACCGGGCTCTGCCGTGGCTATGGCATCCTGCCGATTCTCGGCGCAGAGGTGACCATGGAGGACGATACCCACCTCACCCTGCTCGCGAGAGACAGGGCGGGCTATGCCTCGCTCTGCAAACTGCTGACTGCAAGCTATCGCTCGGGAGGCAGGCTCTCGCCCAAAGCGCCCTGGAGCGCGCTCGAGCAGCATGCAGAAGGCGTCTTCTGCCTCTCCGGCTGCAGGCGCGGCGCACTCTCGACCCTCGTTCGAACGCATCAGTATGAAAGGGCGAAAGAGCTGGCGCTCACGCTGCGCAGATGGTTTGCGCCGGATCGGTTCTATATCGAACTGCAGGAGGATCGCGATCCGGATGCCCATCGCGTCTGTGTAGACCTTGCAGCCTTAGCTGATGCAATCGGAAGCCCTGTTGTGGCCACCAACAACGTGCACTACACGCGCAGTAACGATTTCATTGGCCACGATATTCTGCGCTGCATCGCTACCCTCACCACCCTGGAGCAGGCGCATCCGGACCGGCCCCTCAACGCGGAGCGACGGTTTAAAACAACTGAGCAGATGCAGAAGCTCTTCGCCTGGCGGCCGGACGCGATCGCCAACACGCTGCGCATCGCCGAACAGTGCAGCGTCGCTCTGCCGGAGCAGGAGGAGATCACGCCCCGTTACCCAACGCCGGAAGGATACACGGCTGAGACCTACCTGCATCATCTCGCCTACAAGGGCGCGACTGCAAGATACAGAGGGCTAACGCCTGCGATCAACCGGCGATTGGATTTTGAACTGGAGATGATCTGCAAACTGGGCTATGCAGACTACTTCCTGATGGTCTGGGAGATCGTGCGCTGGGCGCGTAAGAGCGGAATTCGCGCTACGGGCCGGGGCAGCGCCGCCGATAGCTGCGTCGCCTATGCGCTCACCCTCACCGATGTGGATGTGCTGGAGCGAGATCTGCCCTTTGCCCGATTTCTTGTGCCGGGCAAACTGCCCGATATCGATATGGATTTTCCCAGCGAGAAGCGAGACGATGTGTTCCGCTACATCATCCAGAAGTATGGCGCAGACCACGTGGGCATGGTGTGCACCTTCCACACCTTCTGGGCGCGCTCTGCTGTTCGCGACATCGGCAAGGCGCTCTCTATTCCGCCCGATGCGCTAGGCGTGCTCTCAAAGCGGCTGCACTCCTTCATCCGCGCGGACGATATCGATGCCGCTTTCGATAAGTACGCCGAGTTCCGCAACTTCTCACATCTGAAGGAGCGCTTTCAGCTGCTTTTTACGCTCTGCGCCCGCATCGCCGGCTACCCGCGCCATCTGGGCACGCATAGCTCGGGCATCGTCATCTCTCGCGTGCCGCTCTGCACGCTTGCGCCGCTGTCGCCTTCCGCTCGCGGGCTCACACAGATCTGGACCCTCGACAAGGACGATGCGGAAGAGATCGGCATCATTAAGTTCGATGTGCTCTCGCTCCGCACGCTCTCCGCCGTGGGCGATGCCGAGCGAGAGATCGCACAGAAAGACCCGAAGTTTCGGTACGATCGCATCCCGGATCAGGATCCGGATACCTATTCTATGATGCAAGGCGGCCATGCCATCGGGACTTTTCAGTTCGAGAGTCCGGCCCAGCTTGCGCTTGCCGCAACCCTCGGCCCGACGATGTTTGAGGATCTTGTCGCCAGCGTCGCGCTGATCCGCCCCGGACCGATCCGGGGAAATGGCGCGAACCGGTTCGTGGCCGCACGACTTGGCCGCTGCCGCGCGGATGTTCTCCACCCCTGCCTGGAGCCCATTCTGGCGAAAACCTACGGGGTGATCATCTTTCAAGAGCAGGTGGTGCAGGTCGTCGCAGCGATGATGGGCATCGAAGATGGCGCAGCCGATAAGTTCCGCAAGAGCCTTGCGAAGCATCACAACATGGGCACCATGGATGCCGCAAGAAACCAGTTTATCGAGGGCGCGATGAAGCGCCATCCCGAACTGCTGTTCGAAACCGCAAACATCCTCTTCGATCAGCTTGCAGGCTGGTGCGGTTACGGCTTTACGGAGGGACACGCCGCCTCGTTTGCGCTCACGGGCTACCGCACCGCTTTTCTCTCGGTGCACCATACGGCAGAGTATTTCGGCGGGCTAATGAACCACATGCCCGCCGGCTACTACAATGCGAACACGCTGGCTGCGGAGGCACGCAGGCGCGGCGTGCAGGTGCTGCCGGTGGATGTGAACCGAAGTAAAGACAAGTGCCATACCGAAGCCCCCGATTCCATTCGGCTCGGGTTCCGGCTGGTTGCCGACCTGCGTGAGGAGGATATCGCTGAGATCGAGAACGTGCGCAACGAGCGCAAGTTTCGTTCTCTGCTCGATTTCTGCATCCGCGTGCCGATGCACCGGGATCGGCTGGAGAATCTGATTCTGTGCGGCGCATTTGACTCTCTGCACGATCGCAGGCGAGGATTAATGTGGCGTCTGGATGAGACACTGGCGCTGGCAGCCTCTTACCGGGGAATGAGCGGGAGTTCGATGCAGAGCGCGATCGCCTATGAGCTGCCCGCATCCATCGAGACTCCAACCGCATACGATATTCAGGAGTTCTCACTCTGGGAGCAGTTTCTATGGACCTGGAGGATCACCGGAGTCTGCTCGGAATGCCATGTGTTCACACATTTGAGGCCGCACCTTTCTCGAATGGGCATCATTACGGGCTATGAAGCACAGAAGGCGAGGCATGGAACAAGGGTAACGGTGGCAGGCCTCAACATCTGCCCGCATCGCCCTCCAACCCGCAGCGGCAAGCCGGTACTGTTCACCAGCATCGAAGATGAGAGCGCGATGCTGCAGGCGATCTGCGTGGGCGAACCGCTGCAGGAGCACACGGGACTGTTTCTCACGGCGCCAGCGGTGATCGTGCGCGGCATCATCGAGCATCGAGGACGGGGAACCAGCCTCCACATCGAGAGAGCCAAAGCGCTGCGTATGAACGAGATCGTCAGCCGCGTTGGCCTGATCGACGACGAAGCGATCGCATCCGCCGACCTCGAAGGCCGTCCGGTCGTAGCAGAAAAGATGGAAGCACCGATACGGGTGAGGGCGTTTGGAAGATGAAATGGGTCAGGTCAATGAGGTCAGAAGAAGGTCTATAAAGTCTTTGAAGTCGATGAGGTAGCCGAGGTCGAGGAAAGTCTTTGAAGCCGATGAGGACTGTGAGGTTGATGCCGCGCCAGTCCACCACGGGTCCATCACAAATTTTGTACCTTCTGCGCCTCTTTGTTGCTAAAATCTGCATCTCTCCGCGGCTTAGCCTTTAGCCTGGAAGTCGACTGATTCTCTCCTCAAACTCCTTGATCCATCGCAAATTGTTCTCTGCAGTCCAGAAAGCCAGCCCAGTTTCATACTGTATTCGCGCCTCGTCAACTCGGCCCTCACTGCTGAAGAGATCTCCCAGCACAGCCAGCGCAGCAGCCTCACCGGCGCTATTTCCATTGTTCCGATAAAGATTTAGCGCATAACGGAGATTGACTTCGGATTGCGCCACTGCGCCCCGGATCAAGAGCAACGCAGCGATACCTCGCAGACAATCCGCCTGGCCATTCAAATCCTCATGGTCAAGTCGAATCCGCAGGGAGCCTTCGTAGTGAAGAAGCGCATCTTCAAGTTTGTTGAGTTGCTGCTCAATTGCAGCTAGTTGGTAAAGCGCTTCGGCAACCCCCAACGGTTCGCTGCTTGCCGATAGGCGCAGCTCTACAGAACGCCTGGCAACCGTATATGCGAGTTCGTACTTGGCATCTGCCCTGTAAATCTCCGCCAGAAACAGAAGCCCCGATGCTTTAGCATAATCATTGATTCTCTCAGCAAATTGGATCGATTGTCGGGCATACCGTACCGCAGCGACGCTATCACCCATATGATGGCAAGCCAAAGCCAGATTGTATGCGACATCATTCGCTTGATGCAGTTCGTCCTGCGAAAACATCGACTGTGCCAATACCAGAAAAGCTCTTGCCTTCTCAAACTCCCTCTGGCTTATACAGATCTGACCGGATAGCTGGAGCGCCGACCGCCGAACATCCTGAGACGCTGCGGTGTTCAGGGCGATTCGCTCACACCAAATCTGACCGATGGCGACACAATCCTCCACTCTAAAAAACCTGAGCAGCCCCAGAAAGAGAACACAGTCGAGTGAACACCTATCCCTGGCAACAATTACCTCGAGCGCTTGACGAAGGTGCGCCGCCTCAGCGCTAACGATATGCTGTACGCAGTTACTCGGTAGAAGCCAGCGTACAAAGTACCGCTGATACCGATCTTCCATGCGCCGCCAGGCGACCGACATTATGCCTGGATTCGACTGTCCGAAGACTGCACGCAAAAACTCCCGCGACTCAGGAATAATCGCAAACCGCGATCCAGTACCTTCGAGAAGTTTGCGGGAAGTAAAGTACTGCAAGCTCCTGCGTGTGACGGAGCAAATGCTTCGCGCCTGAACTGCAGTGAACAGATCTGGAAAGATACTCAGGCTCGCCAGCCGCACTTGATCTTTGTGCACGCACTCATAAAATCTGGTCTCAAAGCTAAGACATAGCTGATAGTTGGACGCATTGTTCGACGTCTGCTCCAGCCTATCCAGTTCTCCGATGGTTTCAGCAACGTTTACATCGAGCCTGGACGCCAACGCTTCAACCAGCCCAGATTGCAGCGTTTCCTTCCCCAGAATCTGCAGCTTTTTCCAGGCGCCGCGATGCTTCGGCATGAGTCGGATAGCTCGAGTAAGCGCAGTAAACGCTTGCTGGCGGTCTCCAAACTGAACATATAAATCGGCCAATTCCAGGAGGATCTGTCCATGCAGACCCTGATAAATGGCGCGAAAATGACCAAGCCAACCATCCCCATCTTCTGCAGCGGAGAGCGTCTCGAGAAAATCACCACGCATGAGCCTGGCGGCAGCCTTGAGACTCCCGAGGCGCTCCTCTGCAGTTGTCGCGGCATTTGCCTGACGATGCAGTCTTTCGATCTCGAAAACATCCACAAGGAAGCTATCACCATGCAGGATAAGGCTGTCGCCTTCGATACGCAAGCACCCTGGAAAAACTGCACGTATCGATTGAATCACTTTGCGCAGATGTACAGGATCTGGATTGTCGGGCCAGAAACGCCGAATCAGGTCAGTCTTATATTGACGATTGTCTGTAGCAAGCAGAAGGGACGCAAGCACCGCCCAGGTCTTCGCTGTGCGCAGCCGAAGCGTGCAGCCACCCGATTCCGCAGAGGCTCTGCCAAGCAAACATAGATCCCAAATAACCATAGGTACGGGTTGCAGGAGGCACTCAAATAATCCTCCATTTGCTCAAATAATCATAACTTGTCACGATTTGTGTCACACGGTACCCGCTACAATAGACCTTCTCACGTGTGCAAACCGAATAGATCCTGTTCCTCCCACAATGAAAGGTAGATGTACCAGATGGCATTCTCCTCAAAGCGAACTTCGTGTTCCGTCGTGTCGGTATTGGCCCTTGCCCTGATCACCCTTCCCGTGCTAACCTCGAGCGCACAGGACCTTTACGTTACCGACTATGGCCTCTATGGAGACCCAAACAACAACAATGTAGCAAATAACATTAAGGTGTTCTCTGCCACCGGTCAGTACATCAGGACAATTACCGGCAGCCTTACAAACCCCTCCGCCCTTGTATTCAATGCTACGGGTGACCTGCTAGTAATAAATCAGGGATCAAATGCCATTACGGAATACTCGCCAGGCGGAGCCTATCTTGGTGTGTTCGCAAGCGCAGGCATCAACTCAGCACAGGGTATCGCCATCGATACTGCTGGAAACGTATATGTTGGCAACAGCGGAAACGTTACAAAATACACATCTACGGGAACCTATCTCGGCGTTTTTGCCACCACCGGCGTTGGAAACTCTGTCGCAGAGATCGCTTTTGCCCCGAACGGCGACCTCTACAGCGCAAACCAGGACCTCAACAACGTCTCTGTATACGCTGCTAATGGCGCCTACATCCGATCGATGTCGACCGGTGTCGATCCGTTCGGGCTGCTCGTTGATGGTGCGGGAAACCTGTATGTTTCGTCTTATGTCAGTCAAACTGTTACGGAGTTCAGCTCCTCTGGCACTCAGATCAACAGCTTCTATACAGGCGCCGGAAACAATCCTGCAGGATTAGCTTTCGATGCTGCTGGAAATCTACTGGTCGCAAACGCATCACACGGCAATATTCTGGAGTTTACAACAGCAGGAAGTTACCTCGGCGTCTTCGCCAGTGGCGGGATGGATTACAACTATCATATGACCTTCGGGCCAGCCTCACCAACGCCGGAACCCTCCGCGATTGCGGTCTTCGGAATTGGTTTGCTGGCGATTGCAAGACGAAGACGTCGTATCTAGCCAGAGAGAGCGATCAACGAAGCTCCCGGCCGGGGCGTTAACCGCCCCTGTCAGGGGCAAACGTATACTTGAGCCCGAAAGGCGATGAGTCCGCCCTTACGCCTAACACCAAAAACCTAAAACCCTGCATTGTGATTCCTAAACTGCTTAATCCGGTGAAACGTCAAGTAGTTCGCATCGTGGTAGTTGTGCGCACCGCCTTCCTCATCATCAAACGCGGTGCGGCATGCATAGATTATGTCCGCTCCATCAAACTGCCAGTCGACATATTGGAAGCCGTGGCGCTTCTCTTCCGGCACATACAGCAGGGTGCGCTGTAGTTCCCAGTGTTTCAGGTCTTTGGAGGACAGAAGGGCAAGGGTATTGCGGATGCTGCCGGGTTCCAATCGTCGATGTTGAGGTGTGACGATCGACGCGAGCGTCCAGTAACATTGGCTTCTCTTATCGTATCGAATGGTGAATTTTTTCGCTCCGCCGGGGAAGGCTATAAAATCCGAAGCGGGATCGAAGGATGCGTTCCCACCATCCGCGGAGATATGCACGATCGCGGCCTTTTCATCTGGAGAGTGCGTCTGCACGCGCAGCACATCGAGCATCTCACCGCTGGGGGAGACAACGGCATTGCCTTCCAGCCATGCGCCCATGTCGCCTCGATTCCAGGCCCGGCTGGATGGCAGGAAGTTACTCGCTTTCCAGCTTTCCGTGTTGAGCAGGTCCGCGTCAACAGGCGCCGAGAGCATGCCAGCACAAAAGTGAATGCCCCACTCTGAGGGCGGATCACGCTTCTCCATAGCGCGCCAGATTCTGCCCTTATATTCGATAACTGGAACGGGTGCGCAGTGGTATTCGCCATCGGCAAGCAGCAGGCCATGACCCGGATCGGTCGGATCTGTCCAGGTGACACCATCATCGTCCGATCGGCGGATCACAACAAACCCGTACTCGCGCGTCGTGCCGATGAGATAGAGCGAGCCTTGATGCAGGAAGAGAGTCGACCAGAACTGCCCCTGCAGCACTGCGCGTGCGCTCCATGTTGCGCCATTATCTTTGGATGCAAAGATCCGTGTAACCGCCCAGACCGTCTGCGTGCTGCCCGGACCGAACTCATCATGGCTCGCGATAAGGGTTCCACCTGGCAGTTTGATAATGGATGGTGAACCGATATAGATCCCGGTGGATGCCGGAATATGATTGATCACAACACCCGGAACCGTACCTTGAGACGTGGCTGGCTTCACTGTCGACTGCACCTCTGAATTTCTGATTTCGTTGTTCGAATTATCTGCCCGTGCTGCCATTGTCAGCGTACATAAATACATAATCCCAACAACAATGAGATGCCGACCTACCTTTATCATCTCGCTCCTTTGCGTGCGACTCTTCGTCGATTGTTGAACCAGAGAATTTCATGAGCTCAAAGCAAGGATGCGATCGGCGATTTCCATCGTTTTGACAGCGTCAGTGAAGCAGGATGATGGGAAGCTGCCCTGTTTCACTCCGTCGATGAATTCACGGTTCTTGTCTCTAAAGCCCCCGTAACCCCATAGCTCCTCACTGCCGGCTGCTTCGCGAGTGTCGAACCATTCTCCTTTGGTATCGCCGTTTGCATAGAGAACGCCTTTGCCTTCATGCTCAGCCTCGGCACAGATCTGGTTTCCATGTACCTGAATTCTGAAGATACGGCGTCCGCTGGTCCAGCTATTTACCAGGATTCCTGTAGCGCCGGTATCAAAAGTAAGCATCACTGCGAAGAAGTTCAGATCTGGGGTGCCGATGGCCTTCGTGATCGCCTTAATATCGATGATCTCACCGCCGCAGATCCAGCGAAGGGTGTCGATAGCGTGAACGCCATCATCCATCATGTGGTCTCTTGCATCCAAAAACGGCTCCGGGTTGCATTTATAGAACTCGCACACTGCGTGCACGATCGGTCCATGCTGCTTACACTTCTCGACAAGCTGCACTACCATCGGGCAGGCGCGCCTCTGAAAGCTAACCTGGGTGATGCAGCAATGCTTTTCGGCAAGGTATGCCAGCGACCTGGCCTGATGCAGAGTGAGGCCCATAGGCTTTTCGATATAGAGGTTGTATCCTGCCTCGAGACAGCCTTTCCAGATCGGATACATGATATTCGGCTGGCCGATTGCATAGACGGCGTCTGGTTTAACCTCCTCGAGCATCTTCAGATAGTCGTCAAAGTTGCGCGACAGATAGCGTCCTTTAACGCTGTACTTTTCGGCGGTACTTGTGAGCCGCTCCTCATTGAGCTCGCAGATGGCGGCAATTTCAACATCCGGGAATGAGGCCAGGGAGGGATAGTGGACCGTGTTCGCCATGGAACCCGCGCCGATCATCGCCACTCGAACACGATCAATCATTCTTCTGCTCCCGCATCGATTACATTTCGCAGCACTATTCTAAGGTGTTGCCGCAGGTAAGTCAACTGTTCACAGCCAAAGGGAAAAACCAGCTTCCCTGTCGAATTACACCATCATGAAAATCTCCAAATTTACACAACGGCTCGCTCTGGCGGCCTTCGTAATAGCTCTGCTGCCCACCGGGAACGCAGCAGTACACGCGCAGAATACAGCAACAATCCCTGAACCGAGAACCCCACAGATGTGGTCCGGTCGGTGGTCCGAAAAACTGGCGCGTGTGCGCCAGGGCGATATAGATCTCATTCTGGTTGGTGATTCCATCACCCATGCGTGGGACAATCCCGAAAACCGCCCTGTGTGGAGCAGTTACTTTGCTCCGCGAAAGGCGATCAGCCTCGGTTATAGTGGCGCGAGAACTGAGAACATTCTCTGGATGCTGGAGAATGGCGAGATCGATGGCCTTCACCCGAAGGCTGCCGTGGTCATGATCGGCACCAACAATACAGACTATCGTCACTACCCTACGACGCACACTCCGGAGCAGCTTGCTGAGGGGATCGTGAAGATCGTCCGAACGCTGCGAACGAAGCTGCCGGAGACGAAGGTGCTGCTTCTCAGTGTTTTTCCACGCAACGATATGCCTGGCGCGGGCGATGTGGGAGCGAAAGCAAGTGAGATTGCCTCGAAGATCGCCGACAATCGAAACATCTTCTATCTGAATGTAAACAAGATCTACTTGAAGGCAGATGGCGAGGTGGACTCTTCGCTCATGCCTGATCGGCTGCATCCTAACGCTGTTGGCAACCTGCTTTGGGCTGAGGCGATGGAGCCGATGCTGGAGAGGCTGATGGGTAAGCCCGAGAATAACGCAGTTATTCCTACGCAGAAGCAGGAGGATGACTTCTACAACTGGCAGGAGCGTCACGAAGCGGTGTGCACGGCAATCAAGAAAGGTCCTGTAGATCTTGTCTTTATTGGAGACTCGATCACACACCTGTTTGGAGGTCCACCATCGCCAGGGCTGCGCGGTCAGACGGTGTGGGACAAGTACTACTCGAGTAGGAATGCGGTTAATCTCGGATTCGGATGGGATAGAACGCAGCAGGTTTTGTGGAGGCTGCAAAACGGCGAGCTTGAAGGTATACATCCTAAGGCGGCCGTTATCCTGATCGGCACAAATAATCTAACGCCCAACAATGCCCGGGCCAATACAAACGAGGAGATAGTCGCCGGAATAAAACAGGTTTGCGTGACGGTTCATCAGAAGTCGCCAGGAACGAAAATCCTGTTGATGGGAATCCTGCCCCGTGGCGTTCAGCCTTCCGAGCTGTTCCGCGTTCGCATTGAGCAGATTAATAAAGAGCTCGCGAAATTAAACGGACATAACAACATCACGTTTATGAACATCGGCAGCGCATTCCTCGATTCCAACAGTGTACTCCTCCCGGATGTCACAACCGATTCCTTGCATCCGAACGAGAAGGGGTACGAAATCTGGGCAAGCTCCATCGAACCTGTGTTATCAAAATGGCTTAGGAAGTAAGTGAGCAGGCTACACCTTTCTCAAAGTCAGCCGCTCTTCTCTCCACGCCTCAATCATCTGGCGCGAAAGTGATTGCCAGCCTGGCAACTCCGGCAGGGCATCGACCTGGAACCAGCGCGAGTCGTCCAACTCTTCCTCGTCGATTTGAATCTCGCCACCAAGGTAGCGTGCACGGAAACCGATCATCAACTGCTGCGGATAGGGCCAGGGCTGGCTGCCGGCATACGCCAGTTCGCCAACCACCACACCAGCCTCTTCATCTACCTCGCGATGGACGCACTCCTCCAGGGACTCGCCGGGCAGCACAAAGCCGGCGAAGATGCTGTATCGGTTTCCCCAGCCGGGCTTATGAGCCATTAGAATGCCATCGGCCCCATCGTGAACCAGGATTAGCAGAGCAGGGCAGACATGCGGGTACCGCTCATGACCGCAGCTTGAGCACTTCCGCATCCACTCTTTGCCAGGATTGCTCATCGTCCCGCCGCAAATCGGGCAAAAGTTGCTTGTGCGAATCCAGTGAAGGATCTGCGCTGCATACCCGGCTATCAAGGTCTCTTCATTCGACGCAGCGCCGTAAAACTTGCGCAGATCCACACAGGAGCAGCCTTCAAACTCGGGATGGGATATCAAATCTAAAGGAAGTTCACAGGCCTTGTAGACGACACCGTTCAGCGTTCCAAGCGGTATTGTGCTCGCGGCCGGGAACAGTTTTGCCAGCGCAGGAGTCTCCTCCAGAAGCGCTATTCCACTTCCGTCTGCGGTTGCGCGGCACAGGAATCCTTTATCAGTGAGAGGAAGCCAGCAGGTTTTTGAACCTTCGAGGCTATCGTAAGAGCGCGTGAAATCGGGATGTAGTGGCATCTATAAATAGTCCAAAATTAAGATTGCGATAGAGCAAGCAGCGGATAGGCATTTATTGTATCGCATTCTTAACGTATACTGACATTAGACACAGCAACGCGTATTCTAATACCTGGATAGAGGTTGCTGTCACCAGTTGCGCCCCGATACGTACATTAAGTATGCAGCACCCCAATTATGATTAGACTCAGGATTATGAGGAGAGACTCAGATGGAAAACGGTCAGCGTAAGGCGAAGCGTGGAATAAACGCACCTTCCCTGCCATACGTTGCGGTAGGGCTTATGGGGCTTTTGCTTTTTCAGCCTATGACTGCGATGGCGCAGGATCAGGCTCCGCCCGGATTTGCAGTGAGCGAAGACGGCGCCGCACCAGCGGCAGCAGCCTCTGGGCCGGTACGTCTTGCGAGGATTTCCTATACTACGGGCAGTGTTTCGTTCAGGAATACAGAACAGGATTCGTGGGCCGAGGCAGCGCCGAACTTGCCATTGCGCCAGGGCGCTGAACTTTCAGTGGGCGCCGAAAGCAGAGCCGAAGTTCAATTTGACGACGGCAGCCGCCTGCGGCTTGGTCCCGGCGCGGTCGTGTCACTTACTCAGTTATTCAGCGATACCCAGGGTGAATTCACCCAGCTAACTCAGCGAGGCGGCGAGATCTCGCTGCGGTTGACGAAGTCCCCTTCCGTGTACCAGATCGATGGTCCAATCGCAAGCGTGGTCGCATCCGGCCCTGCCCGGTATCGCGTCGATGCCGAAAATGGCATGCGCGTTAGCGTTTATGATGGCCAGGCAGTAATCCAGGGCTCACAGGGCAAGGCGACGATTGCAGGTGGCTCAAGCGTAAGCCTTCAGACTGCGACCGATCCCTACGATGTTACAGGACTTCCATCGGGTGATCGCTTTGATCGTTGGGTGGAATCTCAGGATCAACAGGAAGACGGTTACCTGAATAGCCCAGACCGCGACTATATGCCAAGCAATGTCGCGATTATGACGGATAGCCTTGCGCCCTATGGCACATGGCGGGTGCATTCGGTCTATGGGCGCGTCTGGGTACCTCGGCCAGCGTACGCCGACTGGCGACCTTACCACGATGGGCACTGGGTCTTTGTTCAGCCATTTGGCTGGACCTGGGTTGCCTCCGAGCAATGGGGTTGGGCGCCGTACCACTATGGAACATGGATCCACGAGCCCTACGGCTGGTGCTGGGTTCCCGGGCCTTCTACACAGTACTGGAGCCCCGCGGTTGTGAGCTTTTACCAGACTGGCGCGAATGTTGTCTGGTGCCCGCTCGCTCCGGCTGAGATCGTCTACCCGAACCGTCTTGCTATTGGGTTTTCTCGTGGCAACTGGTCGCTATTCTTCGCGATTGGCGGCGCGGCCGTGTACTATCCAAACGAGTTCGGCCGGTGCGAACCCCGCCCGTGGAACACGGTCGTCATTAACCGGACTTATGTAACCAATCAGTTCATCACTGGACCCCATTTGGGGTCTGAAGGAGCGATGGTCCGAAACACCAGCTTTATCCCGTACAATGCACGGATGGCTGCCGGCGTCTCGATGGTTGCCGCCAACGACTTTGGCGGAAGGGGTCGCTATGAAGCGCTGCCTTCTGGTTCGGTATCCGCATTCCGGGGTGGTGGTTACTTCGGCGCTCCGGCTACAGGTCGTGGCTTTTCCGGTCCTTCAACCGTCCGTCCCACCGCTCTATCGATGGCGCCGACGCGCAATCTGCAGAGTGCGCCGCCGGTGAACCAGAATGTGTTCACTCGCCCTATCGTTCGAACTCAGAGCGGTACGAACGCCGTCTCCGCAGCGAGGGAGTCTTTCGTGAACCGAACACCTGCTGCTGGTAATACTTCCGTCAGACCCGGTGCTGGATTCTCTGGAAATGGCAATACACGACCCTCAGGGAATGGCGCCGGCCAACCGGGCCTCAATGCCGCGCAGAGAGCACGACAGGCGCTCGGCGACGGTTCTACGGGCACTACCGGGACACAGCCAGGAAATACTGGCAACGGCGGTTTCATTCGAAGCAACGGCGGGACGAATCCCAATACCAGTACTGGCCGTCAATCTGGGGTTCCTACAACTCCTACAACTCCTACAACTCATTCGTCTGACGGGATGACTGCAGCGGACAGAGCGCGACAAGCGCTTGGTCAGCCATCTGGGCGAACGCCGAACCCGACGCCTCCGACGAGAACTGGCACCGGCAGCCCAAATACTGGCTCCGGCGGTTCGACACCTGGCAGAAGCGGTACACCTGGCGAGGCTACAGGAAAGGTTTTCGGTGGTGGCAATAATGGCGGTACCACTAATCCACCGACACGGAGTTCCGGCAGCCCCGCTCCATCCGCACCCAGCAGGGACAGTGGTCATTCCGGATCTCACAGTGACAGCAAACCGGATAATCACAAGGACGAGCATAAGGACAAGAAGGACGGCAAAGGATAGGTAGGGTTAGAGCTTCAAGCTAATACTTTGCCCGTTTGATGCAGGTGTGCCCTGTTCTCATTGGTGAATTGAGGGCAGGGCACAATTTTGTGTGTTAGCCCTTTCCCTATCTCCAGGGGACGCGCACGCAGTAGAATATAGTCAGAACGCGACAAAGCTCAATTCAACTTAGTGCGTGTTAATGTGGGAGAGATACGGGATGTTTTTGAGGTCAATTGCGACTATGGGCGTTGTGACTGTGCTGTTTCTGGGTGGTGCAGGCGCACGCGCACAGTCATTTCGGCTGACTAGCCCGGAGTTCAAAGAGGGCGGCGCACTGCCGCGTCGTTACACCTGTGATGGCGAATCTGTATCGCCACCGCTTACCTGGTCTAACCCGCCCGCTGGAACGCAGTCGTTTGCGCTCACAATGCACCACGTCCCTGGCCCAGGGGAAGAGCATGTCTACTGGGTCGTTTACAACATCCCTGCGGCGGTGCGCAGCGTGACAGCGGGGGATACCCGGATTGGGAACCATGGCGTTAACACGATAAACAATCGGGCCATTTACGCGCCTCCCTGTTCCAAAGGTCCTGGGGCCAAATGGTACACGCTCACCCTCTACGCACTTTCAAAGTCGCAGGTTAAGCTTGCTGGCCAGGCGAGTATGGATCGCCTGCTTGGATCTATAAAAGACTGCACACTTGCTTCCACCAACTTGAGAGTCAGTTATTCGAGGCCGGACGGCATCGCAGAACGAAACCCGCCGCCATCGCCGCCCGAACGCAGGGGACTACCTCCCGGCGCCGCGCCACTTGGCGGGCACAGGCCAAATCTTGCTAGAATACCTGTTGCATTTCTGCGCGATATTCTGGGGCTATCCAGCGAACAGACTTCTCAGATTGGGGCGATCCAGGCAGCGCTGCCACCGAGGCGCCAGCCAAGCGACGAGGGCTCGGAAAATGCTCTGCGAGAGATCGAGAGAGACGCCGAGAATCGCATCATTCATCTGGTTACCGTTCAACAGCGGCCAAAGATTCTGCAATTGTTCCAATTGCTCGAGCTATTGCGCAGAGCTTCTATTCCGCAGGAGTTACTTGGCGATCTTGCCCTGCAGCAGGATCAGATAACGAAGATAATGGCGCTTGCGCCAGTGGTTGGTTTCAATCCTGGCGCACCCCCGGATCGAGATTCGCACGATCGGGTGGTCGAGGTCTTAACGCTGGTTCAGCGCAAAAAGCTGGCTGCACACAGCCGATAGGCTGCGGAACAGCGCTAATTTGCAGCGATTAAATGAATTTCGGAACAAGCAGCGGGGCTGTTACAGTCATAAAACTAAGTGGGGCACGCTATGACTTTGCCTCATTTTAGGGCAATCCGTATGATCCGGAAGTAAGGTGCAAAAAATATCCCTTTGAAATCCTGTCGTGAAACAGGAATTTGAGCACAATTGAACGTATCGGTAGTGTACGGATAAGTGGTTGCAACGCTGCAGTACATGAGTTAGGACACCTAAGTGAGCCGACTCTTCCCGTGGATGGGTGAGAGGCCTAAGTCCTCCGCCTCCGAGACCGATAAACCACGTAATGCGCCGGATCGCGCTCAGGTAATGATGCAGGAGGCGGCCCAGGCGCTCGAGAGGAACGATACAGCAGCTGCTCGCACATTGTATGAGCAGTGCGTAGTTATCTTTAACTCCCGAAATCAAAAGCGCGAAGAGGCAGATGCACAGCACGCTCTCGCGCAATTGCTTGTTGGCGTCTCCGATTTTGTCCCCGCATTCGTCGCATACTCCCGCTCCGTCGAGCTTTATCGCAAGCTAAATACGCGTGGTCAACTGGCGGTTACTCTTCGCGACGCGGGCTTCGCCTCGACAGATAGTGGCGATCCTGACAAAGCCACCGAATTTCTCACAGAGAGCCTGAAGATATTTGAGGCAGCGAGCGACAAAGCTGGCGCGGCCAGCGCACTCGAGGGGTTGGGCCTCGTTTCCCTTGAACAGCGAGATTTCGAAAGCGCGCGGGAGTATTTCCAGCGAAGCCTCGGCCTGCACCGATCACTAGACCTCAATCCAGAATCGGCTGTCTCCCTTGTCTACCTAGCTATGGTTGCATTGGCATGTGATGAGATGGATAGCTCGGAGGCTCTCTACAGAGAGAGCATCGATCGATTTCGTGACCACAACGCAGAGTCTTCCCTTGTACCGCCTCTCTTAACTCTCGGCGACGTGGCCTTCAGCACGCAAGATGCAATTCAGGTCGCAGAGCTGCTGCAGGCTGCCCTGGCCGTGTTTGGAGCGTCGCGCCTCAAACGATCCTGGGATTCTGCGATGACAAAGCTGGGCGGCGTCGCTCAGCGTCGCAACGTTAACCAGAGCCGTCTTGAAGTTTACCGACATAGCCTATCGGTAGATCCGGCAAAGGATGAGTGGGGCGCTGAGGCGATTGCGTGCCTCGGACTGGGGTGCGTTGCATACCGGCAAGATCGACCAAAAATCGGCAAAGTCTTGATCGCTCGGAGCCTTAACCTGTGCCGCCAGAATGGTGATCTGGATACCGTTCTCTACGTTCTTGCCTACGCTTCTGCCTACACGTATCGCTGTCAGCACTATCCCGACTCGCAGCAGTATCACGTCCAATGCGCAGACGCTGCAAAAAATGTTGGCGATGTACTGCAGATGGCGGACGCAATGTGTTATGCTGCATTTATCGCGAGCTGGCTGGGCCAGTATGAAGAGGCGCGAAAGTGCTGTGTTGAGGCAGCAGCGGTCTATCGACAGCAGGGGCTCCTCGGGGATACGGCGAGAACGATGTCGCTTATGGGGACACTGTTCTGTTTTCAGAACGACGCAGAAACAGGTATTAAGATTCACGATCAGGCGGTGGCACAGTGCGTTGAGATTGGAGAGCCAGTCGGCATCGCGCTTGCGCTATCGAGTAAGGGTGCATCGTTAATCAGGATTGACGTTGATCAGGCTCGCGCCTGCCTGCAGGAGAGTGTGGATCTACTTTTCAACCAGCACGAGAGCATCGAAGAGGAGGTGCTCTTCAACGTTGCTGAACTCGAGAGGTTATCCGGAAACTATGCAGCGGCCTATGACATTTTTTGCGACAGTCTTGCTCGCCGTTCCGCCGATCAGGATCGGTTCGGCTGTGCTGGATGCCTTACCGGATGTGGGCTGATTGTGGCAGCGGTGAACGTGGCAGAGGCAAACGCTCTCCTATTACTTGCTCGCTCGGAGAGCATAAGAACGACGCTCGGTGTGCCGCTGCTATCGCCTCTTAAGGAGGAGGTTGAGGCGGCCACCGAATCTCTCAAAACTCTGGTAGGTGCAGATGGCGTTAGCCAGGCAGTTAAGCGAGGCGAGGCGATTGCTTTGAAGTCCGTGGCAGAACTGGCAGAGTCGCTGCGCGATTCCATACCCTGTCTGTCTACTTCGTGAGTGTGTGGTCGGATGTATGCCGTTGAGATGCCGTTAGTTATGTAAAGCTAATGCGGAATATTAGACGCATGCGGTGCAAGTGTAAGGAGACTGGATTTAGTTGGTGAAACTATTTGGTTGGTTATCGGGCAAAGGTGCGGATAAGACGCCCGCTCGTGCGGAGATAGCGCTTCAGGAAGCGGCCAGTGCGGAAGCACGGGAAGATGTTAAAGCCGCAGTCAAATTGTATGAAGAGAGTATTTCGATCTATCGGGATCATGAAATGCGCTTTGATGAGGCGGGCGCTCACTTCGCTCTTGCCGAAACACTGGTCCGCGACTCCTCGTACGGTGCAGCGTTTGATGCCTTTGAAGCCGCCGTTGAGATGTATCGAAATCTCGGCAAATCGGCACAGGTTGCTGTCGTTCTCAGGGAGCTTGGCGCTGCCGAAGCAGCCTATAGCATGTCTGATATGGCAGAAATGCACTTGAAGGAGAGCCTGGAACTATGCGGCAAGCTTGGGGATAATGAGGGCGCTGCGGCTGCGCTGCGAAATCTCGGCGATAATGCCTACCAAAACGGAGAGTACGCCAAGGCTCAGGAAGCGCTCGGTAAGGCAGGCGAAATCTACGCTAATCTTGGCAAGTACGTTGATGCAGCTATCTGCAGCATGTATGAGGCTGCCGTAGCGCTTGCAGTTGGTGATTTTGAGGCGAGCTTGAATCGATTTCAGAGCGGACTCGCCCTGTTCCGTCGGACAAATCCCGACGAAAACATCGTAAATGCGTTGTATTTGCTGAGCGAGAAGCCGTTTGCTGAAGCTTCTGAAGAGCAGGTATCACAATTGTTGAATGCGGCTCTCGCGATCTTCAGTTCACACGAGAACCATACTTCTGCCAGGCGCTCTGCTGTTATCCTGCCGGCAAGCAAGGCTGAGAGCAAGGACGACTCGGACGAAGAGGGCACACACACGCATCTGGAGATCGATGCAGCGTTCTCTATCGCCTCCCTCGCGTTTGAACAGGATGAACTCGCGCTTGCCGACGCGATTCTGAATGGCCTCATCGCAAGCGCCACGTCCGAACAGAACCCGCGCGTGCGCAGATACACGCTTTATAACTGTGGGAGCCTCGCGAAGTCGCACTGCAGGCTAGAGTCGGCGGAGCGAAGTTACGATCTGCTTCTTGAAACAGCGGAAGTTACCGACGATCTGCGCGCGTTCGCTTATATGCGCAAAGGTTCGGTCTCCCTCCTTCGTTACGATCTGCAGCAAGCGCAGACGTTTTGTGAAGAGAGTCTGGAGCTGTACAAACGCGGCAAGAACGTAGCTGAAACGGCTCGCTCGCTCGCGCTTTATGGCCTTGTCGTTTCGCTGACCGGGGAAACGGATGCGGGAGCCAAACTTCTAAAGGAAGCGATATCGCTAAGCAGACGATCGGATGACTTACATTACGCAACTGCTGCACAGGCGATGCTAGGCTTCTGCCTTTCCGTTGAAGACCCAGAGTACGCGCGAACCTGCCTTCAGGAAGCCGCTGAATCTGGCAACGCAACCGATTCAACTCGAGCCTATGCGCTTCACCATCTGGCAGAGCTGGAACTCGCGAGCGGTGAAATTGCCACTGCTTACGAGCTGGCTTCGCGATCGCTCGCAACCAACTTAACGCTATCGCCCTTCTCAACAATGGCGGCCAGCAATCTGGAGTTGTGCGCTCACATCGCGGTAGAGTGGGGAGACATTGAAACTGCTGCTGTATTGCTTGCGCGCGCCGAACGGATCATGAGAAGCTCTGGCGCCGAATGGTCTCCACGCACCGTGGAGCGCACTGCAATGAATAGAGAAAAACTGCAGGCTGAACTTGGAGAAGATGACTTTAAGCGGGCCACGGTCGAAGGTGAAAACCTGAGTTCAGATGCTGTGTTAGGCGAAGTCGAAGCCCTGTTGGAAGACATCGAGCCCGATGAGAATTCGGGAGACATCGATCTTGAAGATCTTGGGTTGATCGTCTAGATTTTAGAGGTGGAATTGCAATGCCTGCAGATAAAACAGCAGTAACGTATGTTCCGGGGCCAACAGAGGCCGAGAGTTACAACACCGATGGATATCTACTGCCACAACGTCCTCTCTTCACTCAGGATGAGTTCGAACGGCTGAAGGCGATATTCGAAGAAGACGCTCGGTTGTACGGCCCCGACGATCTGGATCGCATACACTTTCGAGACGAGCGCCTTCTGGAGTTTCTGTTGAGCGGTACGGTGCTAGATATCGTCGAGCCGCTCATCGGGCCAAACATTGGTCTCTGGAGCAGCCACTTTATCTGCAAAATGCCGCATGTTGGGCGTGCAACTCCCTGGCATGAGGATTCGGCCTACTGGAACGGACGCGCATCAACGATGGCTGGCATCATCACTGTTTGGCTTGCGATCGATGAAGCAACGCCGGAGAATGGCTGCATGCGCGTTCTTCCTGGCACGCATCAAGACGGCTTTTCGCAGTACGAACAGGTTGATACAAACGCCAACATCTTTCCCACACAGATTCTTCCTGGCCTTATCGACGAGAGTAAAGCGGTCTATTTTGCGCTCAAACCTAACCACTACAGCCTCCATGAGGCAAGGCTGATTCATGGGGCGCAGGCGAATACTTCGGACAAGCGCCGATGCGGTTACACAATGCGCTATTTCCCAACGACCACGCATATCTACCCAGAACGAAATCCGGGGCACAAACTGTGGCTGGCCCGAGGGGTGGATTGCGGCAACAACGAGTTCGAGAACGCCTGAGACACGTTACAATCTAAGGGTTTTCGCTAAAGTGACAGAGTGGCATCGAGTCTCTCCAGTGGCATTTAGTGAAGCAACAAGAAAAAGATGGCTGGAGGTCCGGTATGCCGGTCTCCAGCCATCTTATTGTTAGGTACCCAGTGTGCTATCCGGCCTAATTGCCCTGGGTAGCCTTATTCTTATTGAGCGAATCCTGAACCGCTTTTGAAAACTTGTCAGGATCGTTCTGAGCTGCTTTCGCAGCATCATCCAGCTTAAGGTCCGATTGCAATTTCCCTGGCCCTGGGTTTATTCCCTGGCTGCTCTTCCAGAGGAAGAAACCAGCGACTACGACAACCACGGCGAGAATGCTGATGAACACGGCTGGGTTTACGTTCTGCTTCATGTTGCCAAGCTCCCGACGATTATGGGTTCAGCGGGTGGAGAACAAGCTTCAGCAAATCCCAGAACTTGCCCTGCTTGTACTTTGCATGACCGTCTGAGAAGACAGCCGTAGTTCCGCCGATAAGTTCCTGGCCATTACCTCCGAAGACTGCGGGCACAACTGATGCATCGGTAACACCGGCATGTGCGCCATAGGAGTCGCAGAATGCTGCGACTGCATCAGAGGGAGCGCCAACTGCCGCGAGCGACTGACCTGCAATGAAGAAGTCCTGCGGGTTGTTGGAGTTGTATGGTGCGCCCAGGATGGGACCAACGACGCGCAGGAAGAGTTCCAGCGGGGTCATTTTGGGCGATGGAACGGGGCCAATACCGCCGTATGAATAGGCGTATGATCCAAACTCGTTCATAACGCCGCCATCAGCGCCGATTACCGGGTTTGTGCCGCGAAGCGTCGGACAGACGAAGAGCTGGTAGTTCTTGGTGTACGGCTGCAGTTTGTACTCCATGAAAAGACCACGCTGGCCGTTCAGGTTTACAGACCATAGCGGCGCGCCGGTCGGCATTAGTTTGCTAAGGCCGGTTGAGTCGTCGTTGTTACGTCCGTCCTGCATCAGCCAGGGGAACGTCTCATCGTAGTCCTGGACGTACATCATGAGCGAGAGCCCGATCTCCTTGGTGTTGGAGACGCAGGTGATTTTTCGAGCCTGTTCGCGCGCTTTTGCAAACACTGGAAAGAGAATGGCCGCGAGAATCGCGATAATTGCGATAACTACGAGCAATTCGATAAGAGTGAACCCTTGGTTCTTAGATCGCATGCAGTCCTCCTACTAACATTCGGTCGAGCTGTCTCGACCTGCCTAAAGCCGGTAACAAACCGGCTACTAATCACGTGCAGCCGATAGCGGATGCTATCGCGCTGCGGTGATGACTCTGGTACGATCCGACGGTAAACCGGCTGTTCTCATGAGTCGGATGAAAAACAATTTAGGATCGTAAACCAACATCCACAGCCAATACAGTTCCTGCACTATTTGTGCAAAATTTCTAGCTGTGTCGTAAGGTGGTACTTCTGTCCATCAATCGTGTATTCCAGATCGGCATAGCTAGCTGCATAACCCTGGTCGGGTGCAGCGAGATGCGTTTTGAAGCCCTTCTTGCCAGACTCAATGGGCGTACCGTTCCAGTGAGAATCCCGGAAGTCCTGGGTTGGGCTTTCAACTCGCCATATGCTAACGGAATCCAGAGCGAGGTCGCTGGACACTTTGAGATCAAACCCGTCGCCGGCCCTGGTATACTGCCATTTCGGTTTTGGCAGACTTTTGTTGGATGCCAATGTCTGCGAAAAGGCGCCGAGGGTGGCAAAAACTCTCAGATGCTCCTCTTCATTCCCAAGGCTATGTCCAACGTTCGGGTTATAGATAACCCATTTCGGGCCTGTAAGCCCGTCCCAGTAGAAGTTGAGAGCATTCTGCGCCCAGTACCGGTCGTTCGTGCCAAGGATGATCAGTTTCGGCAGCGTTAGAATATCACGATAGCTATAGGGATCCTCTAATTTTATTAGCTTCTGTCCGGCAGGGGTCTTCAGGGCATCCAGCATACCGGTGCTGGAGTAGTCCGCGATCTGCTCACTTGCAGCCCCAAAAGCCTGCAGTTGATTCGGTATCTGAGCCGCGAGATTGAGGGTATCGATAACCATTGGTGCGATGCCGCTTACGCGTGGGTCGCGGCTGGCGCCGACAAGCCAGGTCGTCCATCCGCGCTTGGAAGCTCCGGTTACAACGAACTTATCCAGCGATGGCAGACTTGCGCTCTTGGCGAACGCCTGAAGCGTATCCATTGCCTTGATGACAGCCTTCGCCATTGGAAAATGGAGAGGCCACGACTCATCGCCTGTCTGCAGAAATTTCTGCCAGGTGTAAACAACCAGCGCGTCCTCTGTTTTACCACCGTAAAGCGGCTGCATTGGAATGTTGAACAGAGTTGCAAAGGGGCTCCTGCATGCTTTTGCAGCAGCCACCAGAATTGAATAATCGCTCTTGCTTCCGCTTCCACCAGTATTCAGAAGCGTACACTGGTGCGGATATTTATTGTTCGCTGGAATGTAGAGCACCAATCTGTGCTCCCATACATTACCCTGCCATGTTTGGGATACCATGTGCAGGTCGTAGGCTGTCCCGCCTTCGACGCTCTTCTCACTGACCTTCTCCCATTTGTAAGCTGCCTCTGGCCTTGCCAGATACTCAGCCAGGTCTGCCCGCGCATGCCCGATAGGCAATACGCACAACAGCAAGGCGAAAGCCATTAATAACTTGCTCTTCATCCAAGACGTCCCTTCGGTCCGGTTTAATTCCATTGGCCCCACGTTCACTTCTATCAATGTTTCTGGATTCCTCCTGCAATTTTCATGCAAGTGCAAGAGTGACAGAAACCGAGTTGATCTTTGGGTCAAAAGCCCTGCATGACGAGAGAGTACCCCAGTTATCATACTACATTACCAAATGCCATTGTGAGTAGGGAATAATAGTGACAAAACAGAATGGCCACCTGTCATTTTTTGTACAGAGTTACTAAACTGAAATACCGTGCCAGAGTGGTGAATGGAGGGCTAAGGCAGTGCATAGAACTTTCGATGCAACCAGAGACAGAGAGGCGACACGCCGCATCTGGCGTGAGATAGGCTGGCTTGATCCCGGCGTTGAAAATGATGAGGTCGTAGATGGATGGGTCGATGCCGGCCGGGCCCTTGTTGCCGACATCAATGGCGAGGCGGAATGCCTGGTCTGCACAGCTCCGGGGACTCTTGCGCATCAAAGTGAATTGCTGCCAGGCAGCATGGTTACAGGCGTTACAACGAGTTTGGTCGCAAGAAAACAGGGCCTCGCTCTTAAGTTGACTGCTGCCGCAGTAGTGCAGGACGTGCAGGAAGGCGCGATTGTTGCGGCGCTGGGTATGTTTGATCAGGGATTTTACAACCGGGTTGGCTTTGGTTCCGGCGGTTACGAGCACACAGTTACATTCGATCCAGCACAGCTGAGTGTGAAGACATGTCATCGCCCACCTCTTCGTTTTACGCTTGCAGACTACGAGGCGATCCACGCTGCACGGCTGGCGCGTCCTGCGATACACGGAAGCTGCCGCGTTCTTCCTTTGATCGCTACCCAGGGACCCATGAAGGAGACAAAAGGTTTCGGTCTCGGCTATCGCGATTCCGATACGGGCGAGATAACTCACCATTTCTGGTGCAAGCCCAAGGGAGAGCGTGGACCTTATCGGGTGGTCTGGATAGTCTATCACAATCGCGATCAGTTTCTCGAGCTGATGTCCGTTATCAAAAGCATCGGCGATCAGGTGCGAGCGTTCTCCATTGTCGAGCCCGCAGGCATTCAGCTTCAAGATCTGATGCTGCAGCCCTTTAAGCAGGGACAGATCTCGGGCGGCTCCAGCTATGCGGCTGGAATTAAATCCTGTGCTAGTTTTCAGTATCGTATCTGTGATCTTGCTGCATGCATGGAGAAGACTTCGCTCGGTGGCCAAGATGTTCGGTTTAATCTGAACCTGTCTGATCCAATCGAAGGGCTGCTGCCACCGGATTCTGCCTGGCGCGGGTGTGGAGGAAATTACATCGTTACACTCGGCGAGCGCTGCTCTGCTGCACGTGGCGTCGACTCGCGCCTGGCCACTCTACAGGCTTCGGTCGGGGCGTTCACGCGATTGTGGCTCGGCGTTCTCCCGGCTTCCGGGCTGGCGCTTACGGATGAGCTTGACGGGCCAGCAGAGCTGATTCAGCAGCTCGATCGCACTATTAGACTACCTGTGCCGTTGAATGATTGGTATTTTTAACAGGCGCAGCAAGCGGCGCCACTACCCTACGAGATGCATAGACGCAGCAAGCCGCGCCACTACCACTCGTGAATAAAATAGGGTTCCGTCCCTAAAGTAAACAGCACCCTTACTAAAACCCTGTAAGGGTGCTGCATTCTCGTGGCACGACCGAGACGGTCACTGCTTTCTGCGACCACACAGAATGGGCCTACCTGGTTACTTACCAGCTGTTAGGTTCTGCCAGGTCAGGTTCTGCCATTGCATGAACTTGGCATGGCCGTCTGTAAACGATACATTCTCACCATTCCCGTGCCTGGTTGCAGCATTGAGTTGCTGTGTTGAGAAACCTGAACTGGCAGTCCACCACGACGCTGGCTGCGGGCTGTTCCACATCATGCAGCAACCTGCCTGCTGATTCGCCCATGCGACACGGGACGGTATAACCAGGTCGTCCGCAAGTCCATCTGGTGCACCCCATACCCATACGTCTGCAATCACGTTTGCGGCATCGGCAAACATCATCCAGTTAGCTGGCGTTCCTATTGCCGAGAGCTTGTTCGTGGGATAGGAGCCAGTTAAGGTCTCTGACAGGGCATAGGACACAAAGTTGGGGTTCATTGCCTGCCAGGATTGATAAACGGTACCGTTTGGCCAGGGATTGATCGGCGCAAACATATCGTGCTTGCCGTTGTCGTCACTGCATCCGTCGTAAGAGTTGTTCCACTCGAGGATATCGTCCGGGCATTTGTAGATATTTACATTCTTAACATAGGGATAGATGGCCATCATCCATATGGCTGCAGAATCGCGCGCCGCGCCGTTGTTGCCGCCATTGCAGAAGAAGGGCCAGTTCCAGTTTGGAAATCGCTCATCGTAATCTTGCGAGTACATCATCATACTTAGCGAGAGCTGTTTGAGGTTCGAAAGACACGATGTCTTGCGCGCCGCTTCGCGAGCCTGTGCAAATACAGGGAACAGGATCGCCGCTAGAATTGCAATAATTGCAATAACGACTAGTAACTCGATCAGTGTAAAACCATTTTGTTTTTTCATTTTAGGTCACCGTAATCTACAGTGAAGCCACTGCCCGTCTTGGAGAAGTGCGCATTTCGTCAATCAAGCGAACATGTGCAAGAACTTGAGGGCGAGTCG
>CAIXIX010000267.1 GCA_903919615.1 uncultured Chthonomonas sp. | reverse complement strand
GATTATTATTCATTCATCGTCAAGGTCTACAACGAATGCAGTCTCAAGGGACGGCCAGATCTTTCCGGCGGCATGATGCTCTCGCTGGTTCTTGATGTAGTTAATGATCTTCTCTTTATCTCCGACGCTTACCGTGAACGCTCCATAGTGCGCCTGCCAACCAAAACGCAATGGCGAGAGGCGACCCAGTCGAATGGTAGTTGTCGAAGCAGCTTTAAGCCTCTGAACTGCTGTCGAAACGGACACAGTAGGCGGCAGTGACACCAGCAGGTGAACGTGATCAGGCATTCCGCCAACACATATCGGCGTCCCTCCGAGCTGTAGAACAGTTGACTCCAGAATCTCATATAATGGGCGAGCGAGGTCCTGGGTAATCATTGGGTCTCGATTGCTCGTAGACCAGACGAAATGATAAAACAGCCCGGTTTTGTTTCTGATCATGGTCGCGTGAATTTCAGTTCCTTCTCCTCTTGCAAGACCGCGCGATGCGCGGTCTTGCAAGAGGAGAAAGGTTTGGGTATGGTTCGGCGATCGGTCGCACGCACTTACGTACGTGCCTAGCTCGCTTCGCGAGTACCGTCCTGCGGACTGCGGTGCCTGCGTTCAGCACAGGATAGTGCCAGTTGTCGTCTAATGTCGCGCCATCTACAGCATTCGTCCTTTAGCGTGATCAACGTATCGAGCGATAAATGAGATGTTAGCCTATCCCGTTCAGTTAATTCAAGAAGAGGGATCCGAAAATTCAAGTACATATATTCAGAGGTTGAAATGACAACTATTTGTGCGGTAAGAAAGTCAAGTCGCATTGCCATTGCGTGTGACACCTGTACGAGTTGCGGCGCGAGTGTCGACAGGGCTGGTTACGTCGTTAACCACAGCAAAATCTTATCCATAGGCGAGGTTCATATCTTCGGCACGGCCAACAACCGGTCCGCGAGGCGTGCAGTTAGTCTCCTCCCCTGCGAACTCGCAAGCTCGCAGGGGAGGGTAAAAATGCGCGCCGCCGGCAGATAGCCGAGATATGATTCATTGTTAGCCTCGCAGGCAGAGAGATCGAAGAGGAATATTCTCCTAAAGATCCAACACACCCTGAGCTGGCCTGGGCCAAGGAGATGGCGATGGAGGCGGAAGCTTCTGCCGCTCGCCTTCGGGCAGCACCGAATCGCGCTCCTGGTAACGCTGGCCTCGCATCAACCACTCTGGTCCTAACATACGAAAATGTAGGGTCGCGCAGGTTCCATACCCATTCGGCCCGTCGACAATTGCCGTTCCTGCCCGATCTTCACACTCATAAACCACAATTCTGCCGGCCTCATATCGAAACTTCGGCACCAATCCATCGCGAACGGTATCTGCAGTTGACTGTTCAATAAGCCCCGGCAACTCACACAAGAAGCGGTTGAGCTGAATAACCACTATATCCGGTGTGTTATCTGGGACGCCAACAATGAGAAACCGCAAATCGCCCCACCAGACGGTGAAACTCCTATCTCTAAACTTCTTATTGTTGCAATTGGCAAGAAAGTGCATCGCCTCAACGATCGCCGAACCGACCATCTGAGACACCGTTCTGTCTTCAGTTTCCGCACTGGTTGCCAGAGCAGCCAGATCGAATGCCCAGCAGATAACAATCTGCTCAACTGGGGGATAGTCGATATATTCCAGGGGATCGATAGATTGGTTCATCACGTAAATTGCATCCAAATTAGTTTGGGAACGTGCGTCGGATTCCGATCATTTCAAATACGGTGCGATGATCTTCTGCCAGAGGGCATAGCACTCTGCAGTTGGATGCAGGCCATCCTCACGATACAGCTCAGGGCGAGGCTGCCCCTCGTCATTCAACATCGCATCGAACACGTTGATGTAGACCATTCGCTTCTGTCGCCGCATGCCATTCTTAATCTTTGCATTCGCCTCTTTAATCGTAGCTACGAGCTTCCAGCGTGATGGCGAAGGCTTTATTGAGACAAACGCGATCTTCACCTCCGGCAAACGCTCTCTAACCTTTGAAGCAAACTCGAAGAAATCAGCAGCGACGCGGTCTGCGCTGTGACCGGCGGCGATGTCGTTATCGCCGGCATACATCACCACCATGCGCGGTTTGTAGGGTGTAACGATACGATCGATCACCTGGGTCGAATCGGGAATCGCCGACCCTCCAAATCCGCGGTTTATCGCATGGACCTTCGGAAAGGAGGTTTCCAGATCTTTCCACATCCGAAATGAGGAGCTGCCGATAAACAGAACACCGCCCGGCTCAGGCAGCTTCTCGCGATCCTTCTTTTCGAAGGCAGCAATCTCTGCTTCAAATGGAGAGGACGCGGCTGCGCTAATTTGTGCGCTGCTTGGGGTTGGCAAGCAGAAAAGGGCGGCAGCGCCAATTGAGCAGACGAGGCGTACGCGTGTGCTTACAGAGTGCATCTGCATTGTGTGTATCCTTGACCTGCAAAAGCAAGCGCCCTCCGCTGCCGCAGGGCGGTGGCGAGAGGGCGCGTGAATTTTGGGGCTACTTGCCTGCAGGCGGTTTCGACGGATCGAATGGTTTGCCATCCAGAGTCATCTTGTTTGACAGAATATTGATCTTCTGGAAGAGCCAACCTTTAGCTGTCTTGGTCAGCGTGTCGCTCGTTTTGCTGGTAGACGAGAGCTTATGG
>CAIXIX010000266.1 GCA_903919615.1 uncultured Chthonomonas sp. | reverse complement strand
ATGCAGTCAACCGGGCAGACGCCAACGCAAGCTTTGTCCTTAACGCCAATACATGGTTCGGTAATGATATAGGCCATCTGGCCATCCTCCTCGCGATACGTATTTCCGATAAAAAATTCTGAGCGCAAAACACGCTTCCAACGCTATTGTACCCCGAAATGTCTGCTGACCCGCCAGAAAGAATTGGTGTGTTAATCGTGCAGTGGTTTCAAGTCTGTACGCTCAGTATGGGTAAGTGTCGGGCTTTGAAGGATCGTCAGCCCGCCCCTCCAGAAAATCGCGAACCAGCTGTCCGAAGTCATCCTTGGGCACTATGGTTGGCTCTGGTCCCCCAACTACGATTACCAGTGGAGAGACAGATCTCTCGGGAAGCGGAGTTCCACCTTTAACGATAGTTAGTCCCATGATTGCATCGCCTTTCGCAGCAAATACCGCTTGTAACACGGTTCAGGCGCGCTTGTGCGGGCAACCGATATTGCTATTGTACCATTGGGTTCGTAGCTGCAGTTTTCTAGTACTTGTCGGTTATAACCGTGCCATCAGCATTATCAGTTGTATATGGGAGGTGATATGCAATGTAAGGAGATATTAATCCCCGTCCCCTATCCCTCCCTCATTTGCTCGTTCCTCGCCTCTTTCCGCTTGCCTCACCAGCAAGCTGGTGCGCGGCAGAGAACACGGAGTGGACAATGATGCTTCACCCTCAATGTTGTTTGTTTTCTGCGCTATCCCAAACTCAGGATAGGGCAGCCCTTGCTGTAGCGCAAGTAAGCACGCGTGCAGGCGCTCCGCGCCAAGCCGGAGCGCGTCGCCGCCCTTGACGCCGCCGGTTAGTTGTGCGGCGGTGATAGGAGGACCGAAGCGGACAATCGTCTTGCGAAATGAGGGCCTGGGGATGAGTTTGCCATAGGGAATGATCAGGTCTGAACCGATGATCGCCGTAGGAATGATCGACACATTTGCTGAGCGGGCCACAAGCAGTGCGCCTGGCAAAATCGGCTGGAGCTTGCCGTCTACGCTCAATTTGCCCTCGGGGAAGATGACGACCGCTTCGCCGCTCTTGAGCAGATCTTCGGCACGCCTGAGAGCCGCGCGATCCGCTGTATAGCGCTTCACAGGAAAGCCATGCAGCCAGCGGCTGATTGGGCCAACTATCTTCATCGCGAAGATCTCTTCCTTGGCCATAACCCAGCAGGCACGCGGCAGCGCGATTGCAACCGTCGGTGGGTCGGCGTCGCTGATGTGGTTCGGTGTGATGAGCACTCCCCCAGTTGTGGGAACGTTGTTGCGCCCCTCTATCTTTAGCCCGCCAAAAAGGAGATATAAAGCGTGAAAGACTAACCATGCGATCGGGCGAATTAGCCAGTAGGGCATTCTGCACCCCCGGAAACTGTCCCTTTGGACTTCAAGTTTGCGTGGATGAAGACAAGCTCATCCGCAAGATCTTGAATTGTGAGCTCAATTGGTTTGCCGTCCGAATGGCCTGCGTTGGTATCGTAGTGAAGCAGAACAGGGTTATCGCATTGGGCATCGGCCTGTGCGGCCTGGATAAGCGCAGTCATTTTACGCGCGTGCAGCGGCGCAACACGCGTATCGGCATCGCCTGTCATAAACAGTGTCGGCGGATAACACACTCCCGGTTTTACATTGTGGTAAGGTGAGTAGGAGAGGAGCCACTGAAACTGTTCGGCATCCTCCGAGGACCCGTACTCTGGCACCCAGTAGCTTGCGACGAGGAACTGATGATACCGAATCATATCCAGCAAAGGATAGCCGCAAATTACCGTCCCATAGAGATCGGGACGCTGAGTTAGCGCCGCTCCGGTGAGGAGGCCACCGTTGCTTCTGCCGGCAACAGCGATCTTGCCAGCGTGGGTCGCACCGCTATCAATCAGCCACTGTGTGCACGCGAACAGATCATCAAATACGTTCTGCTTGTTCTCTCGATTGCCCGCCCGGTGCCACTTTTCACCAAACTCTCCACCACCACGCAAATTGATCACCACATAGATGCCATCTTGCTCGGCCCAGAAGGCGGCGAGAGGCGAAAAATTTGGCGTGCGCGATAGGTTAAAGCCGCCGTAACCGGTTATATATACCGGACGTTCGCCATCCAGTTCTAAGCCCTTGCGATGGACAAGAAACATTGGGACTTTTGTGCCGTCTGCCGAAACAGCAAACTCCTGGCGCACCTCAATTGTGCTGGAATCTATCGGCACATCGGGGCGCGACCATACCGTGGAATCGCCGGTGGCCGTATCAAGTCGATAGTGCGTCGTCGGAGTTGCAAACGACGAGAAGCTGTAGAATGCCTCAGAGTTATCCAATTCTCCGAATGGTCCATATACCGTCCCAACTGAGGGAAGCTCAACGTCACAGAGATGGGCGCCCTCCAAGTCCGTACAGACCACCCGGGAGGATATGTTTTGCAGGTACGAGAGGTAGAGTTTTCCGCCGATGGGAACCACATCAATCAGAATCGATCCGTCCACCTCCGAAACGATGTTTATCCATGTGCTTCGTTCACTAACCGTATTACAAAGTTTTGCCTTGAACGCCTGCCCTTGCGGTGCATTCCAGTCGGTACGGATATAGAGCGTTCCTGCACAGCAGTGCGCATAGAACCGCGCATCCACATCGTTAACAACGGTCCTAACCTTCTCGGAAGAGGGTGAGTCCGTGAAGTCGAGCGCGTACAACTCCGTCTTGGTACCGGACGAACCGTAGTAGACATGGATGATAAGCCACTTCGAGTCGTCGCTGGTGGTACAGGTAATGATCTTCTCCGGGCCATAGCCGTCGCCGAAGACCTGAACATCTGCATCGATCGATGTGCCGAATCGGTGCAGTTTGACCCGGTAACCCTCCTCCAAGTTAACGGAATAGGCCACCATTAGCCCATCGGCTGAAATGGCAACACCGGCATATCGGCCGCATGGAAAGCGATCCGGCAGGTCCTCTCCAGTATCCGTACGCCAAAATCTAACTTCGATTTCGTCTGCGCCACCCACGCGGACGCCATATGCTATCAGGGAGGCATCGTCCGAAATTGCGAGCAGGATAGCGCTCGTCATTCCGGTTGGATCGATCTTTAGCGGGTCGACGATCGGTTCATCGGTACCATCCACACCAAGTCGCGAATAGATGATATACTGTGGCTCTGAGGCACGCCGCCTGCTGAAGAAGTACCGATTACCCCGCCTGGCAGGCAGCGATTCGACATCGATGCGAAGCATTCCATTTAGCCGATCGATTACGGTTTTCCGATAGTCTGGATCGCTGGAATTCAGTACATTTCGGGTGTAACCAATCTGCTGCCGGAGCCACTCTCGCGTCTCAGGGCTATCTTGATCTTCGAGCCACCGGTAGGGATCTGCGACCTCCACGCCATGCAGGACGTCGACGATATCTTCTCGCCGAGTTACCGGCGCTTCCAACTGAGTCAGCAAATGTAACCCCCTGTTCTTTCCATCGTCCGGGCTCCGCGTTCAACTGAGCGTATGTTTAAATGCCTGAACGCGCGGTCGCAGCAAGCAGCGACCCAACCGATACTGGACACGCTGCTTCCTCCAGCTTCTAATGGAATGCGGGCAGGTAGTCGCCGTGGGCCTCTATAAGATCGTCTACAAGAGACCAGATCTCATCGAGAGTAAGCTCTGCGATCGTGTGCGGATCCAGCATGGCGGCATGATAGACATGCTCTCGCTTGCCCGTGAGTGCCGCTTCTACAGTTAACGACTGAACATTAACGTTCGTCTGCATAATTGCAGCAAGTTGAGGCGGAAGCGCTCCAATCCGAGTTGGCTGCAGGCCGTTTTTGTCTACGAGCACGGGCACTTCGACGCAGCAGCCCTGAGGCAGGTTAGAGATTAGGTTCTCGTTGGCAACATTTCCGTATACGACGCGAGGAACGCCCGTCTCGATGCTGTGAATGATGAGCGAACCATACTCGTGGCTGCGGTGCACCTCGATCGGAGTATCGCCTTCGAACTCTTGCTTCATTTTATGCCAGCCTTCAATCTGGTTTTCGCAGCGGCGAATATACTCGTCTAGCGGCACGTTAAATCGCTCAATCAGCTCTGGCCTGTCGCGCCGAATAAAGTAGGGGCAGTACTCTGAGAAGTGCTCGGAAGATTCGGTTACAAAGTATCCCAGCCGGGTAAGCATCTCGTAGCGTACGCGATTCCAATCTGGTACGCGGCCTTGCGAAACGACATTTCGAATGAGCGGATAGAGATCCTCTCCATCTCTCTCAAATTTTAGGTAGAAGGCCATGTGGTTGATGCCAGCACAAAGGTAGTTAATCTCGCCAATGGGAACGTTAATATCGGTGGCGATCTGCTCGGCAGTGCCCTGCACACTGTGGCAAAGGCCAACCGTCTTAACCTTCGTAGCCTTCGTGACAGCCCAGGTGTTCATGCACATCGGGTTCACGTAGTTCAGAAAGGTAAGATCTGGGCTAGCAACCTCCTCCATATCTCGACACATATCGAGCATCACCGGAATCGTCCGGAGGGCCCGCATTATGCCGCCAATACCCAACGTATCGGCGATAGTCTGGCGCAACCCGTACTTTTTGGGGATCTCGAAGTCGATTGCAGTACTCGGCTTATAACCGCCGATCTGCACCATGTTGATCGCATAGTCGGCGCCATCGAGCGCCTCTCTACGGTCACGAGACGTTGTGATGGTCGGCTTTGCGCCAACGGCGGCCGCAACTTTGCGGGCGACGATCTCCGATGTTTTTAGTCTCTGATCGTCGATGTCCATTAGCGAGATATGGCTCTCGGCCAACTCTGGAAACGAGAGGATGTCGCCAAGCAGGTTCTTCGCGAAGACGGTGCTTCCCGCACCGATCAAGGTAATCTTTGGCATAGCTAGGGCTCCTGAACTTTGTTAGACCGATTTCTGGCGCGGGCCAGTCGCTTATTTCTAAATGCTGATTCGACTGGCGCAATCGGAACCGATTCCACCGGTACGCCTGTCAGCACGAGTGCGCTCAGCCAGCATCGCGCCTCCACAATTCCACCTTCTACCAGGGTTCCCACTACAACCGCGGGATCCGCCACGATATCTATCGTGCCGCCAACAGTCTGAACGACCGCCCAGTAGAATTCGTTACCCGAAACTTCATTTACTCTCGTTTCGAGCTTTAAAACCGTGCCTCTCACCTGCGCATGCGGGGTTGGCTCTTCCGCTGCATCTGCGTCCTGGCAGTCTGACTGGAAAAGCGCGATATCCTCTTCCGCCTGCCCCGTAGAGAGAAACGTCGGCAGAGTCCAGCAGCGCAGTTCCTCTTCGACAAACGCAGCTATCTGACAGTCGACTACAGGATGCTCCAGAACAGCATTCTCAACAAAATCGAAGTTGGGTGTGGCGACCATCAGCGGATAGTCGCCAGAGTAAGGATTGTCCTCATCCTGTGGGTTTGCCCATGCATAGAGACAGCCGTGCATTGGGTCGATGTCTGAAGGAGAGCTCTGCGTAACGTGCACGCGGAGGCGGCCTTCACCCGTAAAGTGCAGGCCCACTCCTGTCAGTTGGAGGTTCTTGCCCGCCTGTATCCACAAGTCTACTCCGGCGCCCGGTGTCCACACGACATAAAACCCGTTCGCAGTTGGATAGACGCGATTTGTGGTCTCGTTGACCACAGTTTCCACAAAGGCGTAAAAATCGCCAGGACCCTGAAACCCAAACCCGATATCGGAAAGATGGCTCATTACTGCTCCCACGCTGTATATGCAAAATGAGGTATGACTGCCGTCACAACGCAAGATTATTCGGTGTCTGGCGCGGGAGTTCCTCTAGAGAACCTGATTTTGCGAGGTTGACGATGTGCGGCTATGTTGCGGCTGAGCGAAGGAAATCGGCGCCATGCGCTCGAACGATAGTGCACACACAATCTCATGCGAATTGAATCCTATGAGGGACCCTGTATATGCGGATCATGTATCGATGTGGTGTCACTGCGTTCGTGGCTTCGGTAGCTGCATGCTGCGTTTGGTGCTCGCTGGCTTCGCCCGTCAACGTATCGAGGCAAACGCAGCAGCCAGTGCCGGATCAAACTCCGCCGCCTCCCATCCCGAATTTGCCGGGCATCAAGGTCCTTTTTAGCGGACAAAAAGAGCAAATTGCGGCGAACTGGGAAGCGAAAGGCCACGAGGCACGGTGGGATTTCCAGGATGGCGCGATGGTATCCGCCGCGCCGGATACCATAACCAGCCGCGAAAAGTTCACCGATTTTCAGCTACACGTTGAGTTTCGAGAGCCCTACCTTCCCAATGAGAAAGGCCAGGAGAAGGGAAACAGCGGTGTCTTCCTTCAGGGTAGGTACGAGGTGCAGATACTGGATTCGTTCGGCATCAGCGACCCGGGGACGGGTGATTGCGGAGCGATCTATTCGATCGCTGCCCCTCTCGTGAATGCCTGCAAGCCACCCATGCAGTGGCAAACCTTCGATATTGTGTATCGGGCGCCGAGAGTCGATCCCACAACAAAGGCTGTGTTGGAACTGCCTCGGGCGACGGTCTTTTTAAATGGGGTGCTGGTTCAGAACCAGACGGTAATTCCCAGCACGACGCATATGACGAAAGTAAAGCCGGGTGAAGCGGAGAAGCCGAGAACACTGCCGGCAGGATATGAAACCCCTGGCCCGATCTCGCTACAGTATCACTACAATCACGTCGCATTCAGAAACATATGGATCGTGCCGCTTCCTCTAAAAGGCGCCGACCACTACTAATCGATGCAACGTTCAGCTAACTTCCGGCAGGCGGCTATTACTGTAGGGGCGCCGGGATAAAAACGGAAACGCTCCCGATCCTGGATGGCAAAAGCTGTGCCCCGACAGGTTCCCGCCTACGGATGACGCCGGGGTCACATGAAGGCACCCCCCCACCTACTAATACTGAATCTCCCTCTGGCTTAGAGCCAGCTTCTCCTCCATCCGGGATACGAGTTCGCGCATCGTAGTGAGTTCCGCTTGGTCCGCATCGAGACTTACGTCGAACTCACTCTCTAGCCCGATCACTATCTCTACCACTTCCAGAGAATCTGGGTTTAGCTCATCGATGATCTGCGTTTCCGGCACGATGCGCTCAGGGTTTATGCTCAGCACATCTGCCACTACGGCTCTCGCGCGCTCAAATGTTGTCTGCATGGTTTTCTCCTGAATTCAATCTCGCCTGATCAGTGCGCAACTTAAGTGTAGGGTACAACATCTGTGATGTCCAATATATAGTTAGATCTGATTGATATGCATGGAGTATTAATAAATGGAGCTGAGGCATCTTCGTTACTTCGTTGCCGTTGCAGAGGAACTGCACTTCGGCAGGGCTGCCGAACGCCTTTGTATTGCGCAGCCACCATTGAGCCAGCAGATCCAGCAACTTGAAGCCGAGCTGGGATTTGCGCTCTTCACAAGGACAAGCCGAAAAGTGGAGCTGACCACGGCGGGCAGGATCTACCTCGAAGAGGTTCGGTCTACGATGTCGAGCCTGGATCGAGCCGCATCCGATGCCCGGCGTGCCGCGCGTGGTGAGGTTGGGCGGCTTGCGATAGGATTTGTTGGTACTGCTGCCTACTCACTACTGCCCCCGAGTTTGCGAATATATCGGCAGATGTATCCCGATGTGCATCTAAGCCTGCGAGAGCTTGCCTCTGCACGCCAGGCGCTTGCGCTGCGCGAAGGAAGGATTCAGATCGGATTTGCCCGGCCCACTTTAACCGCGCCAGACCTTACTACCGAGATCGCGTTGAGCGAACCGTTTGTTGCTGCCGTTCCCGGCTCTCACCGATACGCTGATCGCAGCGACCTTGTGATACGGGACCTCTGCGACGAGGATTTTGTGTTGTTTCCGAGGCTCCCAAAGCCGAGCTACGGCGATCTGTTATTTCGCCTATGCGAGGAGCACGGCTTTCGCCCCAATGTTGTGCAGGAGGTAATCGAAATCCAGACCGCATTAAGTCTTGTGGCAGGCGGCCTAGGCATCACGCTTGTTCCGCGTTCAGCTGCTGCAATTCGCTGGCCAGGAGTCGCATTTGCGTCGTTTTCGGAACCTGCGGCGCATACACATTTGGGAGTTGTCTACCGTTCCGGCGACATCAGTCCGATTGTGGAGGGATTTCTAAAGGTGGTACGATCGCTCAGGGTTGAAAGCGCGACTACCGACAAATCATAGATATAATTGCGAACTATTCCTGCAGGAGTCTACGCCGATAGCGACGAAAAACTTGCCCATCCATCGTTCAACGCGGACAACCCGTGCCGCAAGCCCTCCCATTTTTCGTTTCTGGAAGGACAGACTGTATGAAGCCACCCGCTATACGCTCTTCTCGCCGCAAGCTTAACAGAGCCGCATACTGTGTTCCGTTTCTGCTTGTCGCAGCCAGTGCGGCGCATGCGCAGACGACACCACAGGATATCATCGACAAGATCAAAGATGAGGGGATGAATCGCTCTCAGGTAATGCAGACTCTCAGCTATCTGACCGATGTCATCGGTCCCAGATTAACAGGCTCGCCATCGCTGAAGACCGCAAATGAGTGGACAAAAGACAAAATGGCCTCCTGGGGACTGCAGAATGCACACCTGGAGGCCTGGGGTCCTTTCGGACGCGGATGGTCGCTGGAGAGGTTCTCTGCACAGGTATCTGCCCCACAGGTGTTTCCGCTGATTGCCTATCCTCGCGCATGGTCGCCAGGACTGGATGCGCCGGTCACCGGTGAGGTCGTTTATCTGGATGCTAAGGATGCCGCGGGACTTGAGGCGTACAAGGGCAAGCTGAAGGGCGCCATCGTTCTACTGTCTCCTGTTCGCGAGATAGGGCTGTTATCCGACCCACAGTCGAAACGATACACCGATGATCAGCTTGCCGAGATGGCGAAGCCCCCGGATGCTGCTGGGGCTCCAGGCGCTCGCCGCCAGGGCGGTCAGCGTCAGGGTGGCCGCGCCGGTTTTGGAGCAGGGATGCAGTTCGCGGGCGCCAAACAGCGCTTTGCCGAGGAAGAGGGATGCGCCGCCGAGATATTTGAGGCTACGGGCGATGATGGTACCATCTTCGTCCAGTCTGCGTCTGTCGCTCCGCCTCCCGCTGCTCCCACTACTACAGGCACACCGGACCAGCCCGCTGCGAGACCTACACGCGTGCAGCCATGGGATAAAACTGCCGGTAAGATGACGCCGCAGATTGCGATTTCCGGCGAGCAGTACAATCGACTCGTTCGAATGATCGGTTTCGGAGTTAAGCCTAAAATCACTCTCGATCTGGCAGTGAAATACTACGATCAGGATCCGATGGCCTACAACACAGTGGCTGAGATACCTGGCACCGATAAGAAGGATGAGCTTGTGATGCTGGGCGGCCATATGGACAGTTGGCACAGCGGCACGGGAGCAACCGATAACGGCGCGGGAGTGGCAGTATGTATGGAGGCGGTGCGCATTCTTCAGACGCTCAAGCTTCAGCCAAGGCGAACAATCCGTGTGGCACTATGGAGCGGTGAAGAGGAGGGGCTTTACGGCTCCCGAGCTTACGTCGCAGAGCACTTTGGCAGCTATCCGCCCCGCGCAGGCGGAGGTTTTGGGCCGCCCGATCCGAACGCCCCGGCGCCCGTTCTTACAAAGAAGGCAGAATACGACAAGCTTTCGGCCTACTTCAATCTGGATAACGGCGCAGGAAAGATTCGTGGCATCTACCTGCAGGGCAACGAAAACGTGCGTTCGATATTCCAGGAGTGGCTAACGCCATTCAAGGATCTCGGAGCAAGCACACTCACGATTCGTAACACGGGATCCACCGACCACGTCTCCTTCGATGGTATCGGTCTCCCTGGCTTCCAGTTCATTCAGGATAGCCTGGAGTACAGCTCTCGAACGCACCACTCCAATCAGGATGTGTTCGACCGCGCTCCCACGGATGATATGAAGCAGGCAGCGGTGATCATGGCGGCATTTGTCTACAACGCAGCCATGCGGGACGAGAAACTGCCGCATAAGCCGGCAGCAACCACTCCGTAATCTACACGGGCCCCACCCATTCAGCGCCGCTGCTTGGGTGGGACCCGCCTACTTCAACCCCCTGGCCAGCACCCTCCATTGATCCTCAAGCAACTTTGACAAGCGCTTAATTTTCGTTAGAGTCTGTTTGTTCATATCTGCGTGCATGTATCGGCATACATAGGTCACGCAGCCGAACGGTCGCATGTCCTGAGGAAAACTGCAGCCACCCGGTGTGAGGTAGTCGCAGTCTGGAGGGACTTGCCCCTCTTCGCCTTCTGCCTCACGAAGTTCGAAGATATCTTCGTCCGGTTCGACAAATTTCACTTTAGAACGCCAGCCCGTATTTTGAGCGAGAAGGATGTCTTGCCTCGTAATTCGGGATGGCTTTCGGCAGCATGGTGTCGGGCAGGTCGCACAATGAGATTGAGTAAAGGCCTCAAATTCGCGCCTCAGCTCACGCTGAGTTCTGCGGTAGGCTGGTTCCAGTTTGTTCATATTAAGTATTTGTATTCGCGTAACGTGAATAGTGATCTCGCCGCTAAAGTAGTTCTCTGGTATATACTACCAGCATGAGTTTGAACACCGAATATCCGGGCGGCGCCGAACCCGCAAATAGCCCATCCCGTCTCCGTATTACTCCTCGGGCGCTCCTCGAAGCACGCCGGATCGGCTCCGTAGATATCCATCCAGATGGTCACCGTGTCGTCTTCGAAGTGGATGAGGCAAGCTTTGCTGATAGCACTACCTCAGTTCACCTGTGGCTTACCGAATGGGTAGACCCGGATATGGCTGCCGCAATGTCTGCGGAAGGTTCCGATCGTCCGGGGCCGGAGGATTTAACCCGTCAGCTTACCTTCTCTGCAGGCTCTGAGTGGGATCCTCGCTGGTCGCCAGATGGTCGATATCTGGCCTTCCTTTCGGATCGGCCCGATCCGGCCGACACAGACGAGGACTCAGAACTAACTGCTCAGGTGTGGGTTATGCCGGCCGATGGAGGGGAAGCCCGTAAGTTAACTTCCGCGAAGGATGGAGTCCTGCTATACCGCTGGCATCCTGTGGACGCGAACATTCTTTTTGTTGCGCAGAAGCCGCTGCCCCCGCCAATAGAAGCAGTGAGACGCGATGATATGGATCAGCGCAGGATCGACCCCATTGTGCTGCCGGAAGTTAGGCGTACTCGGAGCATCTGGTCGATCCCAATCGAAAACGGCAGTCGTCCTGAACTCATCTGGCATGGCGATCCTGGACTGATGGATTTCGATGTGAGCCCGAACGGCGAGCGCCTCTGCTTCGTTACCAACTATACGGGCGACCCGAATGAATATCATTGTGCAGATTTGTGGCTTGTACAGGCTGGGACCGAGACAGGGCCAACAGCAGAGAGAATATGCGAGAGAGCCGGCGACAAGTCTCGCCTCGTATGGTCGCCGACTGGAGATGCGATCGCATTTCTGTCTTCGCTCGATCCGGATCTCTCCTTCTCAAAACAGTGCGCTTTTGTGCATCGCATTTCCGATGGACAAACAGATGAGGGAAACTCAGGTCTCATTCAACCTGCGCAAGAGTACGATTTTGACCTTTCTGACCTGGTTTGGTCTCGCGCCGACGGTCGTCTCTATGCTCTAGCCTCGGTAGGTATGGGAAGCGCGATAGTTCGGTTTGAGGCTTTGGATTCTGCACTTGCCGAGATCGTTAAAGCAGCGCCTCGAAGCCTGATTGGTAATTTTGCGACGGCTCCAGAAAGCATCGGGTTCGCATGGGTAAGCGAGAGCCTCTCGGCGCTCCCCGAAATCAAATTTACTCAGGACTTTCACGATATTGAGCAGCTTACTGCGATCAATCTCAGTTTCTGTGAACGCTATGAAATGCCACGTTGTCAGCTTCTCAAGTGGAGTGCCCCGGATGGGCTAGCTGTTGAGGGGGTCTATATTTCTCCAGGTGAAGACGTGAAGCCAGACCATGGAGCGCCACCCCTAGTAGTTCAGTTGCATGGCGGCCCTAAGGGCAGAGCGGCCTGCACCCTGCTGGACTACTTTTTGGCGGCCGTTTGGGCAGCCGAAGGTTATGCGGTGCTGGCGCCAAACTACCGGGGCAGCGAAGGTTATGGCAACAGTTTTGCACTTGCTTCACGATTCGATCTTGGGCGAGGAGACTACCAGGATGTGATGGCCGGCGTCGAAGCCTGTGTAAAATCGGGATGGGCCGATGCATCTAGACTGGGAGTTATGGGCGGTTCTTACGGTGGATTTCTAACGAATATCGCAATTTGTGAGAGCAGTAAGTTCTCGGCGGCGATTTCGATGTTTGGAATCTTTAGCCTTCAGTCCGATGCTGGCACTTCCAGTTTTTCACGCTGGAACCGCGAATACCTTGGAGCTTACCCCTGGGAGGCGCCAGAACTATACCATCGGCTATCACCCGCCACGCGTGCGGTTGGCATTACGACCCCGACGCTCATCATCCACGGCGAGCAGGATGAGAACACCTTTATCGGCAATTCTCTAGAGCTCTATCACGCGCTAAGAACCCGGAAGATCGACTGCGCTTTAGTTAAATATCCGCGAGAGCAGCATGGTTTGAGCGAGCCTAACCATCGCATCGATGAGATGCGCAGGTGCCTTTCGTGGATGGACCGTTATTTGAGGCCCGAGATTTGCAGACGGGCCGGCGAAGCTGTTATATCTGCTGACGGCGATCGGCAGTTAAACGTGCTGCGCACGTCACCGGTCTGGCTGCCCGGATCATTGCATTCGACTTCGGACGAGCAGTCCTTCATGGTATTGGAAGTGCTGATCTCTATTCACGCGCTTCGGGCGGGGCTAAGATCGATAGAAATAAGACTGGAAGATGTGGGCCTGGTTGTTGATGGAGTAGGGGCGGAGACAGTTACCCCGGTTGGCGTAATGCTGGATGCTCAAGGTGGCAAGCGCCTGCTTAAAGGCAACCAGTTGAGCGTAACGCACCGCGTGATTGAAGGGTTTGAGGAGGGATTGGACGTGGCGTTTGCATTCGAGGCGCCGACATCCGGCAGTGGAGAGCTTCGCATCTTGGGTTTTGGCGCGGTGCGGCTGACCTGGGAGGAAGGCGAAACGGCAGAACTCGAGCCGTTAGTCTAGTTCATCCCTAACACGTCGCCTTAAATGTATCGTGACCGAGGAACGAGTCCAGCCCGTTAAGGATCGCACCGGCCGATTTGCTCTCCGCAAAAGAGTAAAACAGGCCAACGGGAGTTTCGTTAATGGAGACATGACCAAGCGAACAGCGATGGGATATTAAGTGCGCAAATGCGCCGGTAATCGTGTCGGAACCGGCGACACCTATAGTGCAATGGCAGTCAAAAGGGAGGTCTATCAAGAAGGCAAACAACTTAGCGCACGCAAAGTTGATGACACCATTACGGTCAACGGAATGCTGGATTGCAAAAGCTGCAACCCTGTCTTCAGTGTCAACCGTTACGACTGTTTCCGTGCCCGTACCGGCAACATCAGTTGCAGGCACGTCCAGTCCTGTACTCAGGTGTTTTAAAGGGTTGTATTCCGGTGCCAACCTGCGAAGTTCCCGAACCCCGGAGAACCACGAATCAATCTCGGCGGCATGTTCCATTGTCAATGGTTACCTATGTGCCGGAGCGTCGTGGCCGGAGGCGTAAAAAGGTCAAACTTTGAATAATGCCGCATACTGCGCTTAGAACCGCTACAACAATTTTAAGGGTTCTATATCACAACCAAGTGACGAAGCCTCTAGGCTTCTGTTTCTGTGCGAGTCAACGGCTGCCCAGCTGCGGGAACTTGTGCCTGCCATCGTCGAGTCGTTCTCGGTGTAAGCGCCACCCAGATCTGAAAGATCAGCTGTAATGGACACAATATCGCCGAGAGTAAGGTTTTAAGCAGTCTGTCTCGCATAATGGATCGGTTACGCAACTAACGTCTACCCCCATGAATTATCCTTACTCGCAAAATCAGCCTGCTAGGAGCCTGTCCTAGATTAAATCTAGCAGTGTAGTTGACGGGATACCTTTGTCGGTATTGCCGTCGTCTAGGTGCCCACGCGTCGCGTGTGCGGTTGAATTTGGCGTTCTGTTTGTGCTTTTGGCTCGATATTGGCT
>CAIXIX010000265.1 GCA_903919615.1 uncultured Chthonomonas sp. | reverse complement strand
CTAAATGCGCGCCTCCGGACCGAACGTCGGCCTAGCCAAAGATATGATACATGCGTAGGGGGTAGGGGAGGGGGATAGATTCGAAACCAAGAAGTGGCTGTGTCCTATTGACCTGCTATATGCACGCGGACACCAAATCACAAGTGAATCTCTCGACGGATCCATATCGAGATTCCGCACGATCTTCACCAGAGATATGAATCATTGTTAGCCCGACCCTCCCCCGATTTCTTCGCAAGCTCGCGGGGAGGGGCCACTGCGTTGTATGCCTACGGATGTGAGCGGGGTGCGAGCCGCGGTCGCAGCAAACAGCGACCCTACCACCTGGGATACCGCATCACCCGGACCCAAACGCCCGCACTCCACTAACATACATCGTGTACGGTTTTTGCTTTCCCTGGCTCTGCGCACTGAGGATCATGTAGTAGTTCTGTTTCACGGCGGCGGGGGAGATGTATGGGGTGCCTGCGCTCATCTGTTTCACTCCGTCCAGCCACCACGTTACGATGCTGGTTTTAGGGTTGAAGCTGCAGCCAAAAGTGTGCGTCTTCGTGCGATCGAGAGCGTTGAGGCTGATGTTGTTTGGATTTGATTCGTGCTTGTAATCGGGCCAGATCCCATGCCAGTTATGCACCGTGCCGAGTAATCCCGGCCCGAAACCGCCTTCATCCACGTCAAGTTCCATCCACCGTTCAAAGCCCTGCGGATCCGGGTCGTAATGGTCTGCCTGCTTGCTGTTGTGTTCTGCGGGCATTAGCCAGACGGCTGGCCAGTGATCCGGATCGTTGTCAGAAAGCCGGACGTCGAACTCAACATAAAACCCGGCAGCGCCAGAGAGAAGCGGAAGTATGCCCTGTGAAAAGTCGCGCGGTGTGCTAACAATGTCGCCTCCCAGGGACAAAGCGATTGCGCCTTCCTCAGTACGGTAATGGTCCTGGCTCGGCGCCTTGTCGCCAAAGTACCACTGACCGCTGAACCATTTATACCTACCGTTTGAGCCAGGGGCGATATCCTCCGACTTTGGCGTATCGTTTAGAATGCATCGTGTGTAAGCCTCCGCAGCGGCGCCAGGAGGAACGGATGACAGACCTGCCAACTTCGGCTGTTGTGCCTCAGATTTTGAATCGAGCTCCAGAATCAGCAGGTGGTCTGGCACTTGAACTGTAAGGGTCTTTGAATTGGCGGTGCGGCTTTGCAGTGTAGTGCCGGCAACGGAGGGTAGATAGGTCTTGATCGAAGCAAACGGTTTGGTAAATGTTATGGTTAAGAGCTTTGATGGCTGTTCCAGATCCTTATTGGTTTGCGTGTCGAAGCTGTTCACTCCCTGCCAAAGTGCGAGGAAGAACCGACCGTCGCGTTTCTGGAACAGCATAGTATACACATCTGCGGTATCGCCTGAAAGCACGCACGTCAGAGAGCCTGGCTTGAACGGAACTCCTTTATCAGAGAGCAGCGAGATGAAGCTCTTGATCGCACTGAACTGAAGCTTGGGCGATCCATCATGATGCACCATGCCAAAATTCTGCTCCAGGTCCTTGGGATCCACACGCTGATCGTAAAACTCGTAGAAATAGGTGCGAACAAATCCTCGCCGAAGGTGCTCCAGTATCAAGCGCGGCATGTACTTGGCGGCGGCACGTTCAGAAACACCGGGCTGGCCACCATAGCCCACGGCATTGTGGTATCCGGTCTCACCTGAGACAAGGGGCTTTTCCCCACATATCAGGCGGTAAGCCGCCACGGATTTATCCAGCGTAATACCCCAGCCTCCGCCATACATACCCTCCGGCCACTGCCCACCGGGATAGTCGTGCAGGTTACCATGATCCATCTGTGCGCCTGCGACCGGTGCGCCCTCATGAAATTTTGATGGGCTGTCTCTCGTGTTCGCAAACGATGGGCCAAGGACCCAGATATTCCTCAGGCTCTTATAATATCTGTAGTCAGTCCACAGTGATTTCTGCGCATCTGACAGGATATTGATCCAATCGGGCGACGCGACATCGCGCTCATTCGGCGGTTCAACGGCATCCACGAACTTTGGCAGAGTGGAGTTCAAGCTTTTCACGTTATCGATTAGCGATTTGGCGTAGGTCGAATTGATCAGCAGCCCGGTAATCCCATTGTTTGCGAGATCTCTGTATTCAGCAACTACTTGTGGTGAGTCCCGGTTCTCATCACGAATATGCCG
>CAIXIX010000264.1 GCA_903919615.1 uncultured Chthonomonas sp. | reverse complement strand
GGGGACAATGATCGCGCCTACCTGATGCATGCACAGAACCATTCAATTGCAGATAAGAAAACACCGTCCACGTCAACCTTCCAATCCGGCCGGGCAGAGACTCTCAGCGAACGCAAAGCCGAAACACCGGGGCACCATCGACTCGCCGATTATGAGCTGTCAAATACAAACCCCACTTCAATAGGCGTGGAGATGGTCCGTGTTGAGGCCCTTTTTCAAATCGCGGGAGGTTTCTAAGGAGGGCGGCGCTAGCCCTCCTTAGCGGGGTGCGGGGCGGAGCCCTGCGAAAGCACTATCACGGGGCAATAGCTTCCTACGAAGCGTACACCAACCGACGAAAAAACAAACACCTCAACCTCGCGGAGCACCGCAAAATCACTATCACGGGGCAAAACTCTGATCCGGAGGTCAGAGCAACCGACGAAAAGAATAACTCAAACCACGCGGAGCCCTGCGAAATCACTATCACGGGGCAATAGACCCCGCCGAAGAGTAGAGCCAATCGACGATAACGCACGACAGCGTTGTAAAGGTGATCTACGAGAGGAATGGTAAGGCACGTGCAATTTCCACGCAAAAACACTGGTACAATTTGTAGCAAACCAGACCAATCTGGTGTGCCGGCAACAAAATTTTCGTGCTGAAGGGATGGTCCAATGATGCGATTCTCGAAGCTATTGCTCGCCCTGTGCTTTGCCAACCTGTCAGGATTTGCGTGTCTCGCCCCGGCTGCCACCGCCGAAGAGCTTTATGCTACTTCGATCTCCGGCAGCAAGATCAACAAAGTAGACACAAACACCCTTGGTGTCAGTCTTCTTCTCAACACTCCGAGTGCTGCCGATAGCCTCATCTTCGACGGTGCCGGACGCATTATCTACACGCAGTTATATACTGGTGAACTGCGGCGATTCGACCCGTTCACGAATACAGACACTCTGATTGCGACGGGATTTAATGAGCCTGCAGACCTCACCCTGGAACCCGGCGGAAACAGCGTGCTTGTGAGCGAGTACTTGGGCGGCAAAATTGACCGGGTAAATCTGAACACCAACGTTGTGACGACGCTGCTCTCACCGGGCCTCAATCCAGAAGGTCTGACTTACGACGCTTCAGGGCGACTGTTTGCGAATCTCGGCTATCGGTACGGCGGTCCAACCGGAAAGTATGTGGCGCAGATCGATCCGGTCACCGGTGCGATACTCGCCACCAGCGCAGGAATGGATAGCCTCGACGGATTGACTTTCGACCCGTATACAGGAATGCTCTTTGCATCTTCGCTCTTCAGCAACGGCGTTGTTGAGATTGACCCCAACAACCTGAACTCGGCGACCAACCACTTCTTCGGCAGTCTGAATTTGCCAGACGGCATCACCTCCGATGGAGCAGGCAACATTTGGATTGCCTCAGCGGGAGATTCCCACATCTATCAGTTCAACCTCGGCGCAAACACTCTGACGCAGAATGCCTTAGTGGTGGGGCTGGATGATCTCGCTCCCGCTTCTGGTCTTGGGTCACTACACTCCACTCCAGAACCTGGATCGGTCGCACTCCTCCTGGCAGCCGGGCTTGTGGTCGGTCGACTATCGCGCCGCCGCCGTTCGCCGCAATAGCAGGCGCGTCTGTGAAGAAGACACGGTGAGGCTCAGGCACCGATAAAAAGAACTGGATGATCTAGCCGCATTGCGCGGCATCGAAAGTCGAACCCTCATCCGTGCAAAACGGGCCGCAACTCGCCCCATAAAGGTCGGAGCGAACGGCAGCGCTCAATCGAGGCAAACCAAACTCAAGAGCTAGTAACGCGCCGAAGATTGCCAGCGCACATGCACAAAATAATGGCAATTTTCGGCCCGTTTGGCAATCTTCGCGAGCAGATACGCGCGTGGCAGGCAGCGCAACTACCATTTCAGCTACATTCATGTAAATTATCCACGGACTTCTTCTCATTTCGAGAGGAAGTTGCGCTTCGGCGAATCGCCTTTGCCTCACAAACTTACTAGCCCACTAACTCACTCTTCTTTGGTTGCGTCTATGCTGCCATATGTGCTACGCGCTTCCGCGCGTTTCGAACCAGGCTCACAACCACCCGAGGCAGGAATAACAATGATCCGCATACCAACCCATCCAGGCGAAATGCTCCTTGAAGAGTTTCTTGTCCCGATGGGGTTGTCGCAGCGCGAACTGGCGACGGCGATCCATGTGCCATATCAACGCATAAATGAATTGGTAAACGGTAAACGTGGCGTCACACCGAGCACAGTATTGCGGCTCGCAAAGGTCTTCGGCACCACCTCCGAATTCTGGATGAACGTCCAATTGCGATGGGAACTTTATCACACACGGAAGCAAGAGGAGAAGCCTCTCGATAGAATTCAACCATTGGACAGTTTGGTCGGCACACGTTAGTTACAGGACCCATAGGGGCTATAAATCGTGTTCTGAAATGCGCAATAGCCGTTCACATACTGGAATCCTCTCTCGTGCATCCGCGTGAGGTCTTCAAGCCCGCAATTCTTTGTAATGCATCCTCAGTCATCCTGGCTCACAACCACCCATCCGGAGACCCTTCTCCATCTATCGATGGCTCGTCGTGCAACCGGACGGATATCTCTGGCATGTCGCTCCCTCGGCGCCGAGGTGCCCTACTATGCAAACGGCGGCGGCGGCCACTGCATCTCAGCAAGCGACTGACATCTTGCAGGTCCGGGGCGTCCTACCCCTCGCCCCAATCGTCCCACCGCTGCAGTGGATTCGGCACATGCCGCTTTGGTATAATGCTTTAATAAGTCTGCACGTAGCCCCATGGGCAAACTGCCGGATGCGGGCCTACTGGCAACACTCAAATCCCGGGTCAGCGTGATCAAGCGCGGCACAGGCATATCACATTATCGTCCGTGCGATATTCATGAATTAACCGGACGCGCATCTATCCGCCGCAAGACGTCAACGGAGAATGATCGATGATCACGTTTCCTCTCGATAAGTCAATGCAGGCAACCATCTCAGTTGACGATTTGTCAATTGTGGTGCTGCAGTACTTTCAGCAAGCGTACCGCATGAATCGCAACGTGCCTAGCCCTATGCAGAAGCTTAACATACTCTCTGGCATAACTGGCGACAATCAAGCGGGTTTCGAAAACAGCTCATTCGACCAGAACTTTGGATATGCGTTAAGCGAACTCCTCCAACATCGGCTGATCGCTAAGAGCCCGTGGTCTGACGACTCATATGTCCTCACTGACGCCGGTATAGTTTTCGACGACGCGAAACCCTTATTCGAATTGACCGGCGTCGACGAGTTCATATCGATATGTGAGATGAATGCTGGCACGATGGATGAAGTGGCCCGCGACTACCTCCGCGAGAGCTTCCTTGCAGCGAAGGCCAAACTATGGAAGTCCAGCGTCTTTATGCTTGGAGCGTCGGCGGAGCGATTTATTTACGTACTTGCTGAACATATCGATGCGATTCTCACGCCAGGCACTGCGACCGGTCGGTTTGACTCCGACGCCCTGGCGAAAACGCAGAAGGATTGGGTCGTCAGGCAGATTCCCCAGCTCAAGAAGCAGTTTGCTGGAAGCGTAGGAAGCTTCAGAGAACTTGAGGACACTTTGAACACTTTATTTGCCATTTACAGGCGTCAACGGAATGAAGTGGGCCATCCTAATCCCAAAATCTTCGCACCTCAACCTGAGCGAGAAAAAGCCTTGCTAATGAGTTTCGAACTGTCCGCAAAGGCTGTAAACGACGTGCTGTTGATCAGGTAGAACTCTACTTCGTCCAGGTAACTTAGGACTCGTTTTCTCTAATGTGGCGATAACACAGATGGTGCGCCAGTGAGAGGTCCTTAAACTAATTCTTCAACAGCTCCCTGTGTTACACCGCTTAGGGGACCGTGCGGGCGAATCGGCAGGAACACAAAGGTATTTGTTATCACCAATGGCAAGACAGCAATTCAATACTCCGACGGCGGTACGCTCAGGTCAGCCAACCCCCTCGCCCCATTCGTCCCATTCCAGCAATGGATTCGGCAGCTGCCAATTTGAGTTAACGGCCTCGGAGTAAATGCTCATTGGCCATGGTCTTGTGGTCGCGGAACCGGATCCGCCGACGCCCACTAGCCGGAAATACGTCGCAATCGGTCGAAGGTTAACGTCCTCCCAGGCAAGCTTGCTCATAAGGGAATACATCATCGCGCCGACTGGAGTAGTATTGCCCTTTGCGCACTGTCCGGAAGCTGGTTGATCTTGCGGTAGAGCCATATGGCAGGTCAATGGTATCGGTAGGTAACGCTCAGCGCCGTCAAATGGAGTAATTCCGCTTCGCTCAAACGCTGGCAAGCGGGTCGTTTTGTGCGCGACCCAAGTTGCCACGTCCGACACGCACAAAAGGTCTAGCATTTCCCTTGGGTGACTAACCTTCGCCCTATCTGCTTCGTGAAGGCGGTCGTTTATATTCGCAAAGGGATGAGAAGCCTGGCTCTTCCACGCGTGCGAATGTGCCAGTAATCCATACAGTATCGGAGTGTTCAGTTCTAGGTACGGAGACCCGATCCGTTTAGGAACAAGATTCCGTATTTGGACGGCGTTCTCCATGGCCTTGTCAATATGGTGAGATTCAAGCGTTACCTTACACTCGAATGCGGCTGCTACGCCGCCCGCTAAGTAGTGTTTGTTGCTCAGCAAGCATCTTGGGTATCCCGGTCGCAACACGATAACGTCGACTTGACGGCTCGCTTCACCCTGGTGCCCAAGTATTCTGCCCTTCGTGACAACGGCGTAGCTTTGAGGTAGCCAATCTCGAAGTATATCAGCCCAGTTTTCCTCGCCTTGATCGCCGGCCGTTCCTGGATCTTCTTTAACCCGCAGTTGAATACGTTCGTATTCCTTTGCGAGGTTCTCCGACACCTGGGAAATAAACGTCAGCAGGTCATGCCTCGGTGGGTTCATGATAGAGTTGTTGTTCTCCAAGCACATTAGCAGCTACCCGGGTTTGACGACTAACGATTTAGATTCCCGTCAATACCGGGCCATTCCGGCAAAAACGAGGCGCTCACGCAGCTACTTTTCTACACCGAACGAGCATTTTAGAGCGGATACCACCGCGAACTATTACGCTCAGCTTGAGCTTGTTTCTTGTGATTGCGGCTAGTTAGAAGGAACAAAACATGTATAAGCTACTGAGCGCCTCGATTTTAACGAGGCGCTCACCTGCCGGTTTAAGCGATGTCGATTAGGCGATGAAAAAAGCGCAGTTTTCAACTATTGCGCTCGGTTCACGCTCAATCTATATGAGTTAGCACTGGGGCGAAATGGAGCTGAGGGGATTCGAACCCCTGACCTCCTCGATGCGAACGAGGCGCTCTCCCAACTGAGCCACAGCCCCCAACAAACGACAGAAGTATACTCCGGTTTAGCGGCCTCGTCAAGCCAAAATCGAACAAGCTGTCAGTGCATCCGAACTCCCGGATAGTTTAGCTTCAAATCAAGTTCGCCAAGGCGGCGAAGGTCATCCAGAGCGCCGGCGACAGCGCCGAGTCCGCCTGTAGGAATCTCATTTGGTCCCATGCCTTCTCCCGAGTTCTCCAAAAACACTTTCTGGATAGCGGGGCTGAACTCGAACCGCGGCTTCTGTCCGTATGCCTGGCACCCCATAAACACGAGGTCCATCGGGTTACTGCCCTGAAAACTGTACAAGGCATCAGCAACGCCGCCCGGATAGGGCATCGTTGGACCCAGCGAAATGCGCCCCGCATAATCTTGTGACACAACCACCGGCCCCTTGTAGGTATGGCTCTTCGCCATCTGGATGGTTGCCCTTCCCGGCGCATCGCCGCGGTTGCCTGCAAAGCTGAGCATCTGATCGCTCTGTTCCACATAGTAATCGCTTATCACGATATTCTGACTGTCCCGCAAGTAGAGCCCAAACTTCTCGATGGTCGCCAGCCGCGTCATAAATCCAAGCAGCCCGTCGCGCGGACCGTCCTGTTTACCCTCTACCTCTATCGCGCCTTCAAACGAGGTATTGAACAGGATAGATGCCTTGCCGCAGTTGCTGAAGCGCAGATTTCCGGTGACATGCCTGCCAACGATCGCCGTTCCACTGGGCAGATCACGGCATAATAATCCTTTGCGGCCCGGCTGCTTCTGGTACATCCCGAAGAGCCAGACGCGCTCATAGTTGATTCTAGAAGGCAGTGTTCCTGTCTGCAGAATATCCGCACTGTTCGGCTGATCCCCCGCCTCACCAATGTTGAGGTTCTCCACCGAGACATTGAATGGATCCGACACATGGACCGTTACGCCATCCTTCGGACCGCGCCAGATTATACGAGAGTGGATTCCACTTCCGCCGAAGCTATAGTCTCGACCCGTAATCTCGATTGTTTTCGAGACGGCATAGTCCCCTGAAGGCAGATAAGCGATCCCACCGTGCCCCGCCCGTCGTGCAGCCTCCACGGCCGCCAGTAAAGCCGCCGTATCGTCAGCATTGCCATCGCCCTTCGCACCGAAGTCTTTTCGCACATCAAACACGCGTCCGGCCGCCGGTCAGACTTCTCGAAGATAACTCGTTTCGGCGGAGACCAGACTTGCAGTCAGCTTGCCAGCGGGCACGATGGCAGGCGGCGTGCCAGACCGCTTAACCAGCGCGCTGCTGCCTGGATAACGGTTATTCGATAGGATCAGCTTCTGGCTGTCAACCGTTCGGATCGCAGCGTCTCTGCCAGGACCGTGCTCAAAGGCGCAATCGAACACCATGACGGGACCGTAGTTGAGCGAAATAGCTCCGTCAGGGTTGGTCCAGCCGGACACTCTGCAATCCTGGACTACGGCGGTCGCAATCGAGTTCTGTTGGAAGAACATTCGAGACCCAACAGAGGTGCACCGTCTAAGCGAGACGCCGTGTTCAGCCATCGAAAGCACGTCCGTAACGCGGCTCGTAACAAAGTGACTGTCTCTCACATAAAAGTTGCAGCCCTTGCCACCATAAACTCCCGTTCCACAATCGCGAAATTCGCAGCCCGCGAAGGTATGGTTGTAGTCGTTAAAGGTCAGTACTGCGGCGCCACGATCGCAGTTGCAAAAGAGGCAATTGTCGTAGGTTGTCTCTGCCGTTGCCTGTGCCCCAGGGATCGACTGGTTGTGGCCAATCCTTAAACCACAGCCCCGACAGTTAATGAAGGCTTCGCATTGATGATCGATCTCGGTCTCGAAGAGATTGTGTGAGTCGTGATCGAAGCCAGTATTCGCTCTGCCTGCACCATCCCAGACGATTCCGATGTAGCGACTGCAAGGTGAGCCGTTGCTCCAGAACATCCTCGACTCGTCGCCCTCGCCGCCAGGCCCATCCCACAGCACGCGCGTGTCGCGCCCATGGCCAATAATGGCGATGCCGTCCTTCTGTTTTAGCTCGAGCGTACGCGAAATTCGGTAGGTACCGGGAGGCAAGTAGACTGTGGTGCGTTTACCAGGGACATCGCCTAACAGCACGAGCGCGTTCTGCAGCGACTCCGTGTCATCCGCTTTGCCGTCCCCAACCGCTGCGGGTGTGACGTCGGTCTTGACGTTAATCCAGTCGGAACGTGGGGTCCAATCCAGACGCGGAAGCTTTGGAGGTGTTGATGCAAACGATGGGATTGCCGCGACTGCGCAGAACAAGCTCAGAAGTAGATTATTTCCTCGCACGTTGCGTCTCCTGAATTGTGCGTTGAAACCACAAACGGTTATTCAGTCGCGCTAGGGAGCAATAGGTTTCAATCATGAGCACGCATTAAGTGCGGTGCTTGCGGTCAGCATCACTCGCCTTTTTCGCTGCTTTTTGTTTGCGACGCTCTTCAACGTCATCCGTCATACCGCCGAATCGGAATCTGTTTGCCTCAATACTGTTCGTGTACATACGTGGGGTCGTTGGTGGGCCGCTGCTATCCATCTCGTCGGCGTCCTCAAAAACATGTATTGCACTGGCGCGCACTATCGGATCTGGGTCCTTTTTCAGCTGCTCGAGCAATCCAAGCACAGCTTCGAAATGGCGCCATCCCAGACGGCAAGGACAGATGGACCGGACCGCCTTTGCCCTCGCAGCCGCATCTGGCGAGTTAAGCTCGGCGAGTAGGTGCTCAAGGTCGAGACGGCAAACTATGGATTCGTTCTGTTTTTGTTTTCTCTTCCTCATATACAACTGTTTCGAACGTAAAAGCTTCGCTGCTAAACGATAATCAAGCTGAACGGTAGTCAACTCCCGCCATCAAACCTGCAACGGACAAATCTTCGTCCAGCTCGGGCCAGTGGAGCCCTATTACAATGGTACCATTTGAAAGCACCAGCCTCGACCGAGTATGTGGCGGCGACACTTATCGGCAATTCTCGTCTGGCAGCCGGGCTGTTGAAATCCAACATGCCATTCCATTATCATGCACTGGATTGAATTGGATACAATAGGCAGGAGGTTGTAACCATCAGAATGAATAGCTCCGTATTCTGAACCAATCACTCAATTCCTAACATTTGCAGATTTACCAGCGATTTTCAAGCCAAGCATGATCTCTTTATTACTACTGGTCCATGCAATGCTTCATTGCACGATCCCCACTACACCCATATTGCCTGCTAGCTCTTTTAAGCTCGATGAAGTACGCCTGCTAGACGGCCCATTGAAACAAGCTCAGGATGCCGATATTCGGTACCTGTTGCAGTTGAACCCTGATGCCTTTCTCAACCCCTACCTTCGAGCTGTTGGATTACCTCCCAAAGCGCCATTTTACGGTGGGTGGGAGAGCAGGAACGACGGCAATGCTGGAGAGGTTCTGGGGCACTACCTTACCGCAATAAGCGATGCGTGGGCTATTACCCACGATCCGCGATTCAAACAGCGAGCAGATCACATCGTTGATGAGCTGGAGACTTGCCAGAACAGGCGTGAAGATGGCGCTCTATTCTACGATGCCAGACTGCCCGAGGCCTGGGCTCAGATATCTCAGGGCCACATTAAGGTCGACAACCCCTTCCTCAATGGTATCGCGACCTGGTACCGCGTTCACAAAATTCTCACCGGCCTGATGGATGCGCACAGGCTCTGTCGAAACCAGAAAGCGCTGCAAATTGCCATAAAACTCGGAGACTGGGCATGCAATGTTACCCGGAACTTGAGCGCTGAACAATGGCAAACAATGCTTGAGGCTGAGTTCGGAGGCATCAATGATGCGCTTGTGGAGCTAACGGAGCAGACCGAAAATCCTAAATATGCGGAACTGGCTCTGCGCTTTCATCATAATAAGGTTTGTGATCCGCTTGCAGCACGCAACGATAATTTGGCTGGCCTGCATGCAAATACCCAGATCCCCAAAATCATCGGAGAGGCGCGGATCTATGAACGAACTGGAGATCCAGTCGAAAGGGCAATCGCGGAAAACTTCTGGAGCACGGTCGTTCGTCACCATACCTATGCCATCGGCGGAACGAGCAAAAGCGAGTTCTTCGGATTAGCAGATAGGTACGCGGAGGATCTCGCAGAGGACGACTGCGAAACCTGCTGCACCTACAACATGCAAAAGCTCACAAGGCGGCTCTTCACCTGGGGGCCGCGGGCAGAATACGGAGACTGGTACGAGAAGGCCCAGTATAACCATATTCTGGGATCCCAGTATCAAGAAACAGGAATGATGACCTATTTCGTCCCGCTTAAATCCGGCTTGGTCAGAAAGTACTGCACTCCGTTCGACTCTTTCTGGTGCTGTGTCGCGACAGGGATGGAAAACCATCTTTTGCACGCAAATGCCATCTACTACAAACACCTTGACGATCACCTGTGGGTCAATCTGTTCGCGCCTTCCGAGGTTGATTGGACAGAAGCGGGCCTGAAGCTGCGACAGGAAACGCAGTTTCCACAGAATGGCGCCGTTGTCATCCGCGTGTTATCCGGCTCAGAGCATAAAGCCGCGATCAGCATTCGAATGCCAGCATGGTCTACCGGTAAACCCACGATCAAACTGAGCGGCAAGCTGAAGGACTACACGGTCAACTCAGACGGATTTATCACGATAACGCACCTCTGGAGAGCCGGCGACCATCTGGATATTCAGTTCGGCATGGGATTGCGAATTGAACCTGCACCCGGAAACGCAGGCGTTGTATCACTTGCATACGGCCCATTAGTACTCAGTGGCGACATGGGCGATCCAATCTCCACCGCAGTCCCAAACGATATGCCGTCCCCTCCGATCCCCGTATTGACGCTAGACAAACGCCCCATCGACGATTGGTTAAAACGGTTGGACGGTGAGACGCTCGCGTTTCGATCCGTGAATGCAGTGCACCCTCACGACCTTATCTTCCGTCCGTTCGCAGAACTACGACGACGTCGTACTGCCACCTACTTCAAGGCATTCCGAACGGCCAGTGGGCGATAAGTCACTAAGTAAGTAAGTGAGTGAGATAGTAAGTTAGTGAGATAGTAGATGCGCGTTACCGATTTGCGATCGCTTCTCGCGCTGCGATGCGATAGGTGCGCATCGATACTACCTGGCAGAGAACACCGGCAAACATCACCCAGAAGCTAACAAGAAATCCGAGGCGCCAGTTAGCATGTCTCAAGGTTGCAGCATGGCTCATTACCAGCAGCATCCGTATTGCCACCAACGGTGCAATAGTGCCTCGCAAACCGAAAAAGCTGGAGTGCACGGCCTGATAGCGTGATGCGTGCCCACGTTCCGCAAACATCAGCGTTGCGTTCAGATAGCCGAGGTCAATGCCTGAGACAGAGATCCCATTGAATGCGGCTGCAGCATAGAGCCAGAAAATCGAATGCCCAAGAGCATAACAGAGCGGCATGAGCAGCAGAAACAGGTACGACACAAGTACCGCGCTTAAGGATCCATGCCGATCCATATACCAGCCCCATAGCATCAGGCTGATCAACGTGGAGACGCCAGCAATGTTTTGCATTCCCGCGATTTGCATTGGCGTGATGTGAAACCGATCGACCTGATAGATGGGATAGTAAGTATTAGCTACAAGATTCCCAAAGCCGCTGACGAACACACTGATTGTGAACCACCGGTAACCAGGATTGTGAATGAGCACAGAGTAGGTTTCGCGAAAAAACCTGGCGAACGGAGGGGTTACGACCTTGTGCTGAACCTCTGGCACGTGAAGGCGATTGAATGCTGCTGCAGAGGCAGCTCCCGCAAGACCGCCGATGGCGAACATCCATTTATAATCAAGATGATGGCCTGCTATGCCTACCTGCTGCAGGTATCCCATTATGGCTGCCGTCAGCAGCATGGAACCAGCCAGAGCGATACGCACATAGCTCATCAGCCTCCCGCGCAGCGCATCAGGATAGATATCTTGCATCACGAACGTGTAGGCTGGGATCGATACGGAGAAAATGATAGGAGCCAGACAAATTAGTGAAATGTAGAAGGGGCGAGCGAACTCACCGCGCACCAGCAGCGGCGTGAGCATGAACATACCGCGCGCGATTAGCCACGTGACGGTAACGAAGGGAAGCCGGGGCTTGCCCTCCATCTGTCTTGCCCAGAGAGCCGCAAACAGCACGCCAACAGCGGGCGCCGCCGTAGCGAGCGCCATCTGCGGGCCCGTGGCATGCAGCTTTCCTCGCGCAAGCTGCAGCGCAAAAGTCCAGATAGCGCCCTGATAAATGCCGGCGCAAATGCCTGCGGTAACGTCCCAGCGCCAATTGTGCCAAACGTCATCCGGAACCAACCTGCCGAGGAGGCTCCGCATCCGTCTTAATGTACGGCGTCGTTCTGTTTCTGCAGCATCTCCGGTGATCGCACACTCTCCCGCGTCGGCGCCTCCATAGTGCGCCGATCCTCTATTTACTATCGATGCGTTTACACATCACGCTGTATCCCCATCGAGCGCACAGCGAGGTGATCGCACGCTGTGAACTCTTTATCACCGCTATGTGCCAACATATTATGAAGCGCGACGGTCAGCGCAATCGTAATTGCATTGAAAGTCTACCCGGCAGCACACGGGTATTACCTTAATTAGAGATGCGCAAGGGAGATTGAGCGAGGCTATGAAGCAATTATCGAAATCAAATGTCAAATTTGCATCGGCGCCGATTTGCGCCGTGCTTCTGCTGGCAGGATGCGCACGTCAGCAACCAACATATAATATGGCGCCTCCCATCGCGCAACAGCAATCTGCGCCGGTTTCTACTGCGCCACCGATGGATAACCAGGGCGGGGGGGGCCAGCAAGCCGCAGGCGTGTACCAGTGGCAGGACGTGCCCCAGGGACAACAGGTGCCGATCACGCATGCGAGCTTCGACCAGGGCGGTTACCAAATTATCGCGCAGAGCGGTGAGACTATCGTCGTTCCGTTCGTAAACCAGAGCCTGTATGTTTTGAAATTTGGCCGAACGAGTGGTCAGCCTTACTTCATAAATGAGGGCCAGACCCCTGTTCTCTACTTGCAGCCTGGTGGCTATCTCGAGAATGCTGCGGCGCAAAATGCTCGCTGGTACCCTATACCCAACGATTACGCTTATTCGCAGCCGATGTACGTTGCGGTAGCGCCAACCTGGGGCGAATACCTTGCGATGGGCTGGTATCCGGGCATGTCTTGCTATGGAGGCATGTGGGGTTATACGCCCTACTCACACTTCGGGTGGATGCCGGGATACTACGTTGGCATCGGCGGTGTGCGATACACCAGTTTTGTTAGCTACCACTCATACTACACCGTACACCGTAACTACTACCGCACTACCACGGTTTATCACAACTACTCGGCGCCTCGGGGTGGAACATTTGGCTCAGCGCGTCGATCGTTCGGATCAAGCAATGTAGGCGCTCGCCGCACCTTCGGCGGTTCCGCAGCCGGATCAACAGGCTCTTTCCGCTCCGGCGGCACACGCACCTTCGGTGGCGGAGGTAGTTTCGGCACCCGGCCTTCAGGTGGGGGTAGTTTTGGCACTCGACCTTCGGGCGGATCCTCTTTTGGCGGCGGCCGTTCTGCCGGAAGCGGTTCCTCATTCGGCGGAGGACGGGCTGCCGGTGGATCTTCCTTTGGAGGGGGACGATCCAGCGGAGGTTCGTTTGGCGGGGGTGGACGCTCTTTTGGTGGGGGTCGCCGACGCTAAACTCCAAAGTCGACTTCAGGACACAAGGGTAAGACCTTTGTCGCGAGATTTCGCCGCTGCATTGACAGAACAAGAGGTACTAGATATGCGCTCCGTTACATCCCGTGCTGGCAAAACCAGGCCGTTGGCTCTTGTGGTTGCGTTCGGTGTGCTCGCAACCGCTCTATATGCTTACAGACATGTGTTCCAACGCCCTGGTGAAGAGGCCATTTCCCTTGTGCCTGCAGACGCAGTAGTTGTCGCGTCTTTCGATCTAACGCCGGGACCGGACCAGGTCGCCTTTTTTGCTCGACTAGCGAAAGCGATGCACGACGAGCATCTCGATGATCCGTTTCAGACAGTACTGAAAAATTCGACCCATGATCACGGTCTCTTTAGCGCCCTCCGACCACAGCTTGGTGTTAGCTACGCTGCGGCCGGATGGAAACGCAATCAGGGTGACAGTCAGGTTTCCGATGGAGTAGTAATTGCGGCGATCAAGGACCCGGCTGCGACAGAGACCATCCTTGCCAAGTTTGGAACACAAGAGCGCAGCGGAACATTTTCGGCATTCCACTTAAAGGACAATAACGGTTATGCATGCGTCCTTAAGAGCTATCTAGTGGCTGCAGACTCCATTCAGAACTTAAACCGCGTCGCAATGGTAGCCCATGGAGATGGCGCGTCGGTATCGGGACTTCAGAGTTTCCGAGATGCACGCAGCAGGCTGCCTGGAAGCGCTAACCTGATGCTCTTTGTTGACCTCAGCATTGCGAATACTGCGACTAGCAAGACAAAGCAAAATCCGGGCATTGCGTGGGCAACATGCAGCGCTACCCTCCGTGAAAACGGAATCGAACTGCTCATGAAGTCGCCAACCGCGTTTGACGAGACCATCGCAAACACAGTTCGCAATATACGCCCCATCAATACGGCGAATCTCTACTCCTTTTTCCCGGCACATCCTTATGGCCTGATGGCTATCGCGCAGCCCGCGAACTACTGGTCGACAAAATCGATGCTAAGCGCATTCGGCGGCGACGCTTCCGATGTCGACAAGAGTATAAGAGACTTTGAAAAGGAGATGCACCTCAATATTGAGAGGGACATACTCACGGGGCTTCAAGGCAATTTTGCGCTGGCCGTCTATCCGTCTTCCAATCCGGATAAGCAGCCGATCCCGGATGGGTTAATCGTAATCGACGATCAAAACGGTTCCGATCCAGCCACGATGGTTGAGAAGATCAAGCAAGTGGTGGTTGAACAGAGCAGTAAGGATGGTGGACACGCACCTTCTTTCCATTCCGAAACGGTGCAAGGTGCAACTATTTGGACCCTCGACGAAGATACTCAACGCTCGCTGCGCGAAACTTCGGGGCTTGGACAACCTCCAGTGAGTCCAGGCAGCAACGGCAGCATTGAGATTAATAACTCGAATGGCGGCACCGTGCAAATTGGCGGATCTGGGGTAACTGTTCAGTCTGGCAATACCGTCGTTAAAGTGGCGGATGGAAAAGTGAACGTAGATGCTGGTGGTGGAACCGTCAAGATTAACGGTAGTTCTGTAGTGACATCAATGCCCGGGGGCGTTAAGATCGACGTAAACGGCTCCGGAATTCATATAGGCTCCGCTGCCCCCGTCGCGCCGTCAGCATTGGTATCAAAGCCGGAAGAGAAGCAGCTAATCTGGGCAGTCTGTGGAAAGACCATTCTGATCGCCTCGTCCCGAAGCCTGATTGAGCGAGCCATTGCCGACCATACCCAGAACAAAGATAGGATGGACTCCGACACCGCAATGGCTGCGAATCTAAAGGAGGTAAGCCGTGAACCGAGAGAGATACTGGTGCTTGATGCTCACGCCATACTGCAGACAATCGCCGGCTATTTAGGGAAAGTTAATCGGGGAAACGAGGAAATCAAACCCGGGGAAATTACCGAACTTGTAGGTTCCACGGGCCTCGTGTGCAGCCAGGGCTTCGAGGATGGACTCATCACAGCGAGAGCAGTGATCCCATGCAACTGGGAAAAGGCGTTGAAACTCGCAGCAACCATGCACGCTCGAGACAATCACAAATCGACCAATATTACACAGTGATCGCGAATTAAACCTGGTTTCAGTCAAACTTCAATTACGGAGACGCTTACTTTGAATACGATGATCTTTCATACCGATGGCGATTGGGATACGACGTCCCTCTTCAACAATGGCCAGGAGGTGCTCGCCTCACAACTGTTTGTTGAAATACACGCCGGCCGCGATGGCTGGGGCGATCCCGATCGAGGCGGAATATATGCAGGTGGCACGATCAATGCGATCATTCGCACGCAGGATAATCCAGACGTCGAACAGGGCATTTTTCCGGGACGGCTCGACCTTGAGTTCCCCGGTCATACCTTAATTGTAGAGAACACACATCCGTTTTTCGATTTCGAATTTACGCGCGTTACCTACAATGGCGTAGATGTGACAAACAATATCGTGGACCTGCTCGTCAACATAGACGCCGATAATAATATTGTTGAAGCGAGCATCACCATCTATAAGCCGCACTGGCTCACTGCAGATGAAGTTGCAACGTATAACATCATATAGGGGTACTTGGTTGTTGTTCGTTTCGTATCGCTTCGCTGGTATTTGGGACGCCAGGCAGTCGAATGCGCGGTCGATCCCAAGCTTCAGGAGAAAAAGATGCGTTCAGTAAATTCTTGCATTAAGAGTATCGCCAGGCTGTTTGTTGCAGGCGCCATTGCTGTCGCCGTTGCACTGCCTTCCATACCTGCTTCGGCCCAGCGTTTTGGCGGGAGAAGTGGCGGCGGCTCTTTCGGCCGCTCCAGCAGCGGATTTGGCGGCGGAAGCTTTGGCAGTGGCGGGGGTAGTTTTGGGCGTTCGAGTGGAAGTCTGGGCGGGAGCAGTCGATCATTTGGCGGCTCCAGTAGTTCGGGGTCATTCGGCAGAAGCGGAGGCTTTGGTTCCAGAAGCTACACGGGCTCCAGCTCGGTATATAGCTATGGCGGAAGATCTGCCCACTACTATGGAGGTTACGGCGATTACTGGTACCATCCTGCATGGTACTACTGGATGCCGTTTCACCCTGCGTTTTACTACGGCGCTCCATACATTGGTGCAGATGGCTTCTATCACCCGGGCGGTTTCAGCTTCTTCAGACTGTTATTCGGCCTGTTATTGTTCGCGGTTTTTCTCGGTATTATCGGTAAGATGTTCTTCGGTGGACGATCTATCCGATACACAACCTATAAATAGCGTAAGGTCGCTAAAACATCTCCCCCTGGGCTAATTAATGCGCGCTTCTGCGCACATTCGCCCGGGGGGTCGATTTTATTTGTGGAGGAGCGAATTGTTCGGAAAATCCAACAAACCGGCGGCGCCAACGCCGCAGCAGGACAGCGCATCGAGACCAAAGCTAGCAGACATTGCGGAGATTATCGGTGGAGGATTGGTCCAGGTAATAGTCACGGACAATAACCCTATCAGCTTCAGCATGTTTCTTAATACTCTCGCGATTTCGGAGTACGATGTTGAGAGCCTCAACATCGATATCGTCGCACCGGGCGACGGAACGGGTTCGACTATCGTACGCGCGACTCTGGCCTCATACGTCACGAATGTAGCCAGCCAACGTGTATTGGAACACAGGGAGCTCTTTCCATGTACTATAGAGGTAATAGCGCTGGACAGGCGCATATCCATCTCCTGCATGCGTAAAGACTCTACAGACGGATTGTGGATCAATGTAGGTCTCAAAGCGGATGGCGACAGCCACGAACTTCGGGGATTACAGGAGTTTCGGTTCCTGCTGAGCCACGACATTCTTGATGCTCGCGTTACATGGGTTGATGGCGAAACAGAAGATTTGTTGCCGCAATAGACCGATTGATCAGGTGGCATACGTTGAAAGGTGAGATTATGGTTAAGCGCTGCCTCGGCGATCGAAGACTCAGCTACCGCGCCTCAATTGTGATCGCGGCAGCCACGATTCTGCTCGCCGCCGTTGGAAGCCGGGTGATTGCGCAGGGCGCCGGCACAACGCAGGATCAGGCAGCGGCAGCGGCTGCAATTGCTGCAGCGAAGGACAAGCAGCCCCCGCTTACCGAAGACAACGAAGTCAAGCTTGGGCGCGCAAATGCTGAGGAGAACGATAAGCACGTCCAACTCATTACCGATGCGGTGGTAGTTGGTCGGGTGAATCGCATAGGTAAAGAGATTGCCGAAGCGGCAAACACCTACCCAATCAAACAAACCTACGGCTATTCGTGGGTCAAGAAATTTAACTATACGTTCAAAGTTGTAAACGACAAGGATGTAAACGCATACTCGCTTCCTGGTGGCTTCATCTATGTAAACAAAGGGCTGCTGGACTACGTTCGTTCAGACGATGAACTTGCAGGCGTACTTGCCCACGAGGTATCCCACGCAGCGCATCACCATATGGTTAAGCTGATGAAGGACCAGAACAACTTCCAGAACATCCTTATTCCTGCGCTTGCCGGCCTTGTCGTCGCTACGCACGCACGATCCAACGACGTCGCAAACATACTCAATGGCGGATATCTGGTGGCGATAGCCAGAGCAAATTCCTGGGGCGTTTCAGCCGAGCAGGACGCGGATCACTCCGGCATCCTTTTGCTCACACACACGCACTTTAACCCCGTTGGACTGTACAGCTTTATGATCCGTATGGCAGCGGATGAGGACCGTAAGAACTTTGTCGACATGGGAATTCTCAGAACTCACCCGCCTGGCGCAGAAAGAGTGGATTCAGCTCGGCAGACGCTCGAAGAACTGCATATTCCAATTGAGCTGAGTAAAGTAGATCCTACACTGCTCGTGAGTGTAAAACCTGTGAAAGGCGCAGTTGCGGGTATAGATCTGGCCGAGATGAGTATTCGAAGCATGCCTCTTTGCCGTATCACCGCTGCGGAAGGCAAATCCGCTGCCGACCGCGCTACCGATATCGCATCAAAAATCAACAAACACATCGACCAGGGCTTACAGCCATTTGATGTTCGATTTGGACGGTCCACAAATAAGGTTTACCTTCGGGATATCGCGCTTTTCCAGCAGGCTGACGCCGATGTGTTGGGTAAAAGTCTGGATCAATTGAAGCAGGATCTTGTTGGGGCAATCATGCTCATAAATCAAAAAATGCAGCTAGACGCTCCGCACCAGTAACCAGGTATTGTCCTTTTCGCGCAGGCGACAGATTTCGTCGCCTGCCCCCCACACGTCCCCCATTCGAATTGACTTCATCCGAAATCGCTGCGACCAGCCTGCCTCGTGGTTCATAATAAGGCATGAATACCAGAAATGTCGCAATGGCGCTGCTGCTGGGCGTCTGCTTGGCCGTCTCCAACCAAGTCTGTGCTCAAGTTACCACGCGTTCTCTGTTGGAAGAGATGACGGATCGCACATCCCTGGCAAAATGGCCTCGATTTCCCTACAGTTCGCGTGAGGCTAGCAGCTACGACCGCACAAGAATCTCCCCAGACAAACCGGGTTGGTTCGCCAACAACGATCAGAACCAGTTCATTCGGACAGAAAGCCGCGACGGCCATGACGAAAAGGTAATGATGGACGCCGATGGTCCTGGCGCCATCGTACGCTTTTGGCTCACAACCGATCGAAATAAGAAGGGCGTCCTGCGTATCTACTTGGATTACGCGACCACAGCATCTATCACATATCCTGCATACGACCTTGTGAGCGGCAAGCTGGCAATCGCTCCGCCGCTGCTTCAGCCACATCCGGGCTACCACCCGGATAGCAATGGCGGGAACACCCTCTATCTTCCCATACCCTACGCGAGGCACTGCAAGGTGACGTGGGAGGAGTCTGGCCAGAGTTCACGCTACTACCAGATCAACTACAGATGCTACGATGGCGATACACCGGTCAAGACTTTTCAGATATCCGATCTGGAGCCACTTCGGCCGCTTATTGCCAGAGTGAACCACCATTTATTATATCCTGTACGATTTTCAAGTTCACAGCCAGAACAATTGGGTGGGCCGATCCGGCCAGGCGCCACACTCGCTCTGAAGCTGCCGCAAGGCCCTGCGGCAGTTCAGTCTATACGGCTAACAATCCCCCAAGCTCAGCACGTAGCTATGGATTTGGCGCTTCGGTCACTGATCCTGAAGATGGAGTGTGATGGCGAGCCGACGATCTGGTGTCCTGTCAGCGATTTCTTTGGAAGCGGAGTTGGCTTAAATCGCGTAAGGAACTACGATTCAAGCGTCGATGAAACCGGTATTATGACCAGCAGTTGGGTGATGCCCTATAAATCATCAGCAAGAATTTCGATCATCAATCTCGGCGTTACAGCAGTGGATTTCAGCCTTCAAACGCAGACTGCCCGATGGCAATGGAACGATCGTTCAATGCACTTTCATGCCGTATGGCACTACGAATCCGGGCTGCAAACGGAGCCACCGCGAGAATGGAACTTCGTCACACTTAGTGGCAGAGGCGTGTATGTTGGTGACACTCTGGCGCTATTCAATCCATTGGCCACATGGTATGGAGAGGGCAACGAGAAGATCTGGATCGATGACGAAACCTTTCCATCACACCTCGGTACAGGCACGGAAGACTACTACAGTTTTTCTTACGCTCCACAACCTGCTCATCAAACGCCGTTCACCGGGGAACCACGCATCGACCAGCCAATGACACAAGGTCATAATACGTTGATTCGGACGCGAAGCCTCGACGCGATACCATTTAGAAGAACGCTCAAGTTTAACTTCGAGCTTATCTCGTGGAAGCCGATGGCGCTAACTTACGCAGCAACAACCTACTGGTACGCCCTTCCTGGAGTTTCGTGCAGCGTTAAAGAGCAGCCCGTAGCGGCCACACTAAAAATACCGACGCTAGCAGAAGCGGCCGCTCTCACTGAACCTCACCATCGTCAGGGCGCCATCGAATGCGAAACAATGAAACTGGTTTCTCAGAATGGGAAGTTCTTTGTCGGAGAACAGGATATGGAGCCGTTTGGCGCAGATCGATGGAGCGGTGGAAAACACCTGCTCGGAAAAGCTGAACGCGTTGAAGACAGCATCACCCTTGAGTGGCCCACTATGGATTCTGTGCCACAGCATCTGGTTCTATTCGCAACACAGGCTTCCGATTTCGCAACCCTCAGTTTCCGAGTGAACTCGGAGGCTGTTGCTGGGCAGTTTGACGGGTATGCACCAGACGTTCGGCCGGCTCAGTTTGATCTTGGCGTGCACACTCCAATAAACGGTAAATTCATCCTTCATGCACAGGTTGTTGGCGCCAATCCGCTGTCCAAAGGCGCGAGATACTATTTCGGGCTCGATTGCGTCACCGTCGCGAAACCATGATCTGCGAAGATTGCCGGTTTCAGGAAGGTAATAGCCAAAGGGCTGCAGGAGCGTGATGTATACTAATAACGCAATTTTAGTGTCAGATACTTTACAGATGGTGGCCGGAGTGTAACGCTGAATGTTAGCCCACGAGATTCGCACAAAATACCTTGAGTTCTTTACTGAGAGAGGTCACTTGCGCTTGCCTGGCGCGGCGCTTGCCCCAGTTGACGTGCTAGGCAACCCCGATAACACGACCCTGTTTACAGGCTCGGGCATGCAGCAGTTTAAGCCCTACTTTCTCAATGCGTCTCTCGCGCCGAACGGAAGAATCGCTACGGTACAGAAGTGTATTCGTTCCGGCGACATCGATAGCGTTGGCGATTTCTCCCATTGCACGTTCTTCGAAATGCTGGGAAACTTCAGCTTTGGAGACTATTTCAAGTCGGAAGTGATCCCGTGGACATGGGAGTTTCTAACTCAGGTTGTCGGGCTCGACGGCGATCGCATGTGCGTAACGGTCTACATTGAAGATAGTGAGGCCTATGCTGTCTGGCACGATGTTATTGGGCTGCCGGATGATCGAATTCACCGCCTCGGCGAAGACAAGAACTACTGGCCGGCAGGCGCAATTTCCAATGGCCCAAACGGGCCGTGCGGCCCCTGCTCTGAGATCTTTTACCGGGTTGCCCCGCTCGACCAGATGACATCGGATCCTGCCCTCTCGCCTACTGAGCGTTACCTCCTGGATGACGCCGCAGGTCGCTGGACAGAAATTTGGAACAACGTCTTTACTCAGTTCGACCGCAGCGAAGATGAAAACGGCAAGCCCCTCCTAACTCCCCTTCCGCGCAAAAACAACGATACTGGCGCCGGCCTGGACCGAATAGCATACGTCTCTCAGGGCAAAACGAGCGTCTTCGAAACCGACCTCTTTGGACCAACGCTCGACCACATTGCGTCGTTAAGCGGCCTGACTTACAACGGCACAATGAGTCCGGTGGACTTTGCGTTTCGCGTTGTTGCTGAGCACACGCGGAGCGCAGTCTTTTGCATTGCGGACGGTATTCTTCCGGAAAAGGCTGGCAGAGGCTATGTGCTTCGCTATATTCTGCGCCGAGCGATTCGTTTCGGAAAAACGGCGCTTGGCTTCGACTCCCTATTTCTGCATGAAGTCGCGCCTAAGATCATTGAACAGATGGGCGATTTCTACCCGGAGTTGGTGGAGCGCCGCAACCTGATTTTGAATACGCTTCGTACAGAAGAGGAAACTTTCAGAAAGACGCTGGATAACGGCATGGCGCGCCTGGCCGTGCTGCTTGAGCACGACTCTGTTCAGCGCTCAAAGATCCTTCCCGGCTCCGATGTATTTAAGCTGTACGATACGTTTGGCTTCCCGCCCGAAGTCACCGCTGACGTTGCCGCCGAACAGGGCATCACGCTCGACATTGCTGGCTATGAAGAGGAGATGGAGAGGCAAAGGCAGCTTTCCAGCGCTGGGAACGTGAAGGATGTGTTCGGCGACATCGGTGTAGCCGATCTGCTCACGGAGATACCTAAGACTGAATTCTTGGGCTACAACCACACAGAGGGCGCAGCAAAAATCCTCGCGATAATAGTAAATGGCGCCTCTAACGAGTCGGCAACAACGGGCGATGACGCTGTGCTCGTACTGGACCGTACTCCGTTCTATGCGGAATCAGGCGGCCAGGTTGGCGACACTGGTTTGGTTGAAAGTGGAGACGAAAACGTCACATGCCGATTGCGTGCTGCCGTCACGGATACACACAAGACCGGCGGAATATTCCTGCATACGGTAACCATCCAGGAGGGTGAAGCGCGCGTTGGGCAGAGTGTGACCGCATTCGTCAACACGTATCGCAGACTAAGCATCATGCGCAACCATACCGCGACTCACCTGCTGCAGGCTGCGCTGCGGGAGGTTCTAGGCAGCCACGTTCATCAGAAGGGCTCTATGGTTTCTGCCGAACGACTTCGCTTCGACTTCACCCATAGCCAGCCAATTACCAGCGCTGAGATCGCCCACATCGAGAAGATTGTCAACATCCAGGCGCTGAACGATACCGATGTTGTTGTGCATGCGGATCTGCCAATTGCGGAGGCGAAGGCGCGTGGAGCGATGGCCCTCTTCGGCGAGAAGTATGGGGAGCGTGTGCGAATGATCGAGATCGGCGATTTTAGCCGTGAGCTCTGCGGAGGCACTCATCTTCGTCACACCAGCCAGTTGGGACTGCTCAAAATCGTGAGCCAGACAGGCGTCTCTGCGGGAGTGCGCCGCATCGAAGCCGTAACTGGCGAGGCCGCGCTTGAACTGGTTGCCCGACAAGAAGAGTCCCTCTACCGAATTGCTGATACGCTAAAATCGAACGTTGCGGACGTCGTTGGTGCGGCTGAACGAATCAAGTCGCAGCAAAGCGATCTTGAGAAGCAGATTCGCCAGCTTAAGAGCGGTGCAGGAGCTAGCCAATCGGCGGAACTGACACCCGTATTGGTAAAGGATGTCCCCGTAGTATCTCTTGCGATTGAGGGCGCAGACGCAGAGTCGCTAGGCAACTTTGCCGATCGTGCTGCCAAGCAGCTTGGCACCGCAGTGATCGTGCTGGGTTCCGTATTTGAAGGGAAGGTGGCCTTTGTTGCCAGAGTTACCCCTGACCTTTTAACACGCGGCCTTCACGCGGGCAATCTTGTTCGAGATGTCGCAAAGATTGCTGGCGGAGGAGGAGGAGGCAGACCCGATTTTGCACAGGCAGGCGGCAAAGATCCGGCACGCCTGAACGACGCGCTATCTGCAGTTGCTAGCCTCATCGAAAGTCGTCTCTCGTGAACCATATCTCTGCGGATCCTGATTTGGGATCCGCGCCATTGCTTCGACGAATGCTGCACAATGGGTCACTGTTTTGGCGGCCTGCTGCTGTCGCAATAGCGCTGCTTGCCTGTGCCAATGGAGGCGCGGCTGCACAAAAACGCCATCGAGTTATTGCAGTCATTGCCGATGCGCTTCGTTTCGATGACCTAGTTAATTCGGAGTGCAGCGCACTCCGTGAACTCGCGGATCGCGGCTCAATCGGAATGATGAACTGTGCCGTTCAGGGCAAGCGGTCCGGCCCGGCAGCATTGCTTACATTGGCCGTTGGGCAACAGGCAGCATCGCAAGCCGGAGATGAGTCCGCGTTTAACGATTGGGAAGCAGTACCCGGCGAAGAGGGATCCGCGCGCGCCGTTTTCATGAGGCGCATCGGTCCGCTCGAGACGAATATCGAGATGACGACGCCGGAAGCGAACTCCGGCATCAAACACATAGGCATCTCCATACTTGCTTCACGTGGGCTCGATAGTGCGCGACTTGGGGCCGCGCTAGCTACAGTGTCCCCTCCAGTATCCACCTGGGTTGTTGGGAACTGTGATACCTATGTGCCAGATCGTTCGGCCTCACTGCTTACAGTAAATGCAAACGGTACAGGCAGCGGAAGTGTATCCATTCTCCGGTTTGATAACGCTGCATCATTTGGTCTCATCGACGATCCGCTTGCACTTTCTCAAGCTGCCATCGAATCGCAAGCCGATTTCATCGTCGTCCAAACAGGAGACCTTGGCCGTCTCGAAAGCGCTAGAAGCTACCTATCCGACCAACAGTTTCATGCTCGCCGAGCTGATGCTCTGCGACGTTTGAACATCCTGGTTTATGCCCTCAGCCATTACGCCCAGGACAATGGCGCAGACATTATGCTCGTTAGCCCACGTCCTGTTGCGAACAAAGCTAGGGGTGGCGCCTGGGATCGGCTGACGCCATTTCTCGCTGCTGGCCCCGACTTTGCGGCGGGGCTCCTAACCTCACCCACCACGCGCCGCATTGGTCTTATCGCGAACATTGATTTTGCTCCTACGGTCCTGCACCTCTTTGGCGCATCTATCCCACCGGCGATGACAGGCAGGCCAATCAACAGCATCACAACTGGCTACGACTCTATCGAGCGACGCATCGCGGCTGTCGATCGGCTGGACGCAATTTCGGGCATGAATGAGCCCGCAAAACCTTTGCTCCTCTATCCACTCGGGATTGGATGCTTTGCAATTATCGTAGTTGGGCTGGCTGCAAGGCGGTTTGCACCTAAAGCTGCGCACCTGACCGCACCGGGTTTCGTATTCATATTGGGTATGCCCGTTGCGATGCTGTTTGCTCCCCTTTTCCTGCCTCCAACTCTTGTAGAATACGGACTGAGAATAGTTGGATGGGGCATCCTACTAACCGTGCTAAGTTACATTGTGGCGTACTTCACCAAGCTATCGCCCGCTCTGCTCATGATGCTTCAATCGCTCATCGTTATTGTGGTTGACACACTGATGGGCCAACAGCTCCAAAAGGACTCGCTCTTCTGCACCTATGCAGTCTCGGGCATACGCTACTACGGCGTAGGAAATGAGTATCTCGGAGTAATTGTTGCTTTTGCCCTGCTTTCAGCCTTTTGCTTGTTGGATGAATCTGCCCGATTGTTGGGACGCAGCTTACGCCCTCGGTCACTGAAGATTGCCTCCGTTGGCTTCTGGGCTGCTCTCGCTGTGCTTTGCGGTTGGCCTGGCCTTGGTGCGAATGCTGGCAGCCTCGTCGTGACTTTTACAGCATTTGGCGCTGGAACGATGGTCCTGCGTGGTAAAGTAGTAACCTGGAAACCGGTGGTAGCGCTGTCTGTTGTAGGGCTTGCAGTTGCATTCCTTTTTGGCGCAATTGATGCGGAGGCCAATGGCAATAACAGTTCACACAACGGTCAGGCCATCCATGCAGCCTCACATGGCCGGGGTCTTAATTACCTTCTCGATATCGTAATCCGTAAGATTGAACTCAATCTCCACTACCTGGTTACTCCAGCCGTACTTGGCGGCGTTATCGCGATATTGCTGGGGTGTTGGCTTGCAAATCTGCTAACTCGCGAAGCGCTCCGGAACGCAGTTGGTAGGCGTGCAGGCCTAGAAGCCGCCCTAAGGTGCTGCGGCACCGGTGCCCTTGCTGCTCTTGTGTTTAAAGATTCCGGCGTCGCAACGGTAGATTTCATGGCAGCATGCGCAATGGTGTTAACCTTCTACTACCTCATCATAGATCTCGAGCCTGGCAGCCCTGCAGGTTCTTAGAGGGTTCTTGTATAACTATCCGGCACACTTCACGCATCCAGGAGCAAAAATGACACGTTTCCACTTTCATATTGGTGCAGTAGCCATTGTGATGGCGCTCGCAACCCCGGCGCTTTGTCAGAGCACATCAGGTTCGGCGCTTCCCTCACTTCCACAAGGGCAGATTCAGGCCGGGGATGATGACGACGGGAAGCTGCTCGATGGGAAACCAACCGCGAAGGGCTGGAAATCCTTGTTTGATGGCAAATCACTAAAGGGCTGGATTGGCGAAGAAGGCTACTGGAAGGTATCGGATGGCGCAATAGTGGGCGATAAAGGCAAAAGCACCCCGCACCACCACTACATGTTTTCCGCGAAGGACTACTCTGACTTTGCCATGCACATCGATTTCAAGATGAAGGGATATAACAGCGGAGTCTGCTGCCGGATTCATCCAAAATCCTTTGACGATGTCCCGGGTTACCAGGTGGATATGGGAGACGGCTATTGGGGCTGCCTATGGGACGAACACCATCGCCAGAAGAAGATCCTCGATTTTCCTGCCGACCAGGCGGAAAAGATCCTGCATCGAGAAGACTGGAACCACTACTACTTCCGAATGATCGGACACCACTACGTAGTGTTCCTAAACGGCGTTAAGACAGGAGAGGGCGACGATCCCGAAGGGTACGAGAGCGGTCCCCTCGGATTCCAGCTGTGCCATGGCGAAAATACGGTTGCGCAGTTCAAGAATATCTATATCAAGACGTTCAAATCTGCACTGCCAGGCACTGCGCCTAAACCGGAGACTCCGCCAGCTCCTTAGGCTCCCGGATGCAGAAAAGCTGAAAGACCAGCCGAGATGTGAGAACTCTCGGCTGGTCTTTTTGTTTGGGTTTGGGAACTCACGACGATATTGACATGCATCGTAATCCAATGTATACTTGTATCCAATGCATTGGATCGGGAGTTTGAAATGGAACCAGACAGGGAACTGCTCAAAGGAAATACGCCAACACTCGTCCTGGCGGTTCTAAGGGATGGCCCAATGCACGGTTATGGAATCGCCCGTGAGATTGAACGACGAAGCAACAACGCGCTCAAATTTAAGGAAGGGACACTGTACCCGGCGTTGCACGCGTTGGAGCGTGATGGCATGATTAGTGGCGTGTGGCGCAAAGAACCCGGGGGGCGCGATCGCAAAATCTACAACATTTCCGACGCCGGCCGAAGTTTCCTCGTCGAGAGAACAAGCGCATGGCAGAGCTTCACTACAGCAATCACCAGTGTTATTGGAGGTCAGGATGAGAGCACATCATCAACAGTCCGAGAGCGCCTCGCCCGCGAATTCAAGTGAACAATCGCCTTCAACAGATCAGCGGATAGAAAGCTTCCTTGATCGACTGCAGATTGATACGCTGCATTCCAACGACGGCACAATATCCACCGAAGCAACTCGAGAAGAAATGCGGTCACATCTGTTGATGCTGATCGAAGCATACATCGAACTTGGGGAGACCGAAGAACAGGCGATTTCGAGCGCTCTGAGGCAATTTGGCAAAGAGAGTGTAATCAAACGCGCACATCTGCGATCATCGCAGCCTGGCGATATTCAGCTTGAAAAACGAACTTGGCGGCTGACGTTGCTCGGCTTTGCTGCAGCCTACATCATGACGCTCACGATTATTCCGATGGGAATTCGAGTTGCGAACGATACCGGTTCAGATAAACTCGTTATGATCAGTAATCTCGGCTTGTTTGGGTTGCCTGTTATTGTAGGGCTCCTCACGGGAATGTTCAGTGACAGGCGTTCAGTCCGCAATAGCATGAAGGCCGCAGGATTGATGATGGCCCCCAATATTCTTCTCGACGCATTGCGATCACAGACTCTTGGCCCAACGATGTGGCAAATTGGCCTCGCGACAGGAACGGTTGTGTTTGTATTTTGGACGCTTGCAAGCATGCTTGGAGCGGCCGTTGGCGCTGGGACACGACGCCTGGTAAAGAGGGTAATTGCGAGATAGTCAAAACTGAGCCAAAGTTAATGCTAGTACTCGCCGCGTCAATCTACGTTCATTTAAAATTCATTACGCTCCTGTAACGTGTTGACGTCACGACGAATTTGCCCTGTGATGCCTGGCAGGGTAAGCTTAAGAAAGCATGTTCAGGAGAGACAAATCGAATGAAACAACATCGAAGGATGTCAAGCGGGTTCCTGATCGTAGTATCTGGTGTTGGCTGCGCGCTGCTCGCACGTCATGAGGCGATGAGTCAGAATCTGAGGCAAGGCCCTGGCAACGAAAACCGAACAACCTTGCGATCAGAATTCAAAATGGATGTGCGCGATGGGTACCGATACATATCGTCAAACGGGATTCCCAACCACGCAACGGGCCAATTTCCGAATGCCAACAATCCAAATTCCATTCGTGCTCAGAGCTACAGCTATCGAGTTACACTACATCCCGTACCTGCTGCTGCCGCCACACGGCTGCCAAAAGTATTTGGAGTTGCAGTGAATGGCGTTCCATACGATCCGAGCACCGCAGAGGCGTGGAACGGCAACTTTCAGTGGAGATATGAAGCGCTTTCAGGGTTTTTCAGCAGTCAAGGTGGCCTGGGTGTTGACACCAGCCTCGCGCACGTACAACCGAACGGAGCGTACCATTATCACGGCCTGCCATTTGCGCTGTTAGAAAAGCTCGATTATAGACATAAACCGGCGCTGATCGGTTTCGCTGCGGACGGTTTTCCGATCTATGGCAATTATGGGTATTCCAACTCAGAGAATGCAAACAGCCCAATAAGGGTTCTAAAGTCGAGCTACAGATTAAAAAGTGGCAGCCGCCCTGGTGGACAGAATAGTCCCGGAGGAGCATACGATGGCTCTTTCGCACAGGACTATGAGTATGTAAAAGGCGCAGGAGATCTGGATGAGTTCAACGGCAGAACGGGAGTTACTCCCGAATATCCTGCCGGAACCTACTACTATGTGATTACCGATACTTTTCCATTCGTTTCACGACAGTTTCGCGGCACTCCGGATGCGACGTTCCTGCGTGAGGGTGGTCCAGGGCGGGGAGGACCGGGTGGCCCAGGTGGGCCGGGTGGGCAGTTCGGCGGTCCCGGAGGCCAGCAATTCGGCAGACCCGGGAGCCAATTTGGCCCGCCACCAGGCTTTATTCCATCGGATGGATTGCCTCAGTACCTCAACCTGACAGCGGCGCAGAGCGCCGACCTTACGAAACTGGAAAAGGCAGTGAATGCATTGCGTAATTCCAGGTTTGCTCTCCGTGCATTTGCAGATTTAAAGCTCACTAAGGGTCAAATCTCGCGACTGGCCACTGGAGAGAAGTTATCGACGGTATTGACGGCAGATCAGCAGAGCATTGTACAACAAAACCAGATGCCTGCTTTTGGGCCGCCTGGCGGTCCGCAAGGTTTCGGCCCGCCACCCGGAGGACAGCCAGGATTTGGCCCTCCACCTGGCGGTCCTTAACGACTACGCCCTCTAATTGGCGTCCTGTGATATGTTCTCTTCACAGGGCGCACAGCCTACTCTCCTGATATCTCGATCCAATCGTTCAATCCGTGGGCTTACTCCCCAGAAATCTCGAAACGCGGCAAACTCCTGAATTAAGCCTATCGGCGGCTTACTGCCGCGGTCTAGTGACGCCCGAATCATAAGGTTCTTTGGCGTATGTGCGCTGTCTATAAACTCCAAAACCTGCACCGTGTAGCCTTGCTGCTCTAACCAGCCAGCGCGCAGTGCATCTGTTACGAGAGAGGCCACTCTTTCTTTCAAGATGCCGTACTTCAACAGCGGTCGATTCACTTCGTTCTTAATCTGTGGATACAACTCATGCTGACAGCACGGAACGGCCAGTATTACCTGCGCACCGCGATCTACCGCCCAGGTGAGCGCATCATCAGTGGCAGTATCACATGCATGAAGCGACACAACCATATCGGCCGGTAGTTCTCGGCTGTACCCCACAATGTCCCCTACTTCGAAATGGAGCTCCGTATATCCTATCGCTGCGGCTATTCCATTACAACGTTCAATGACGTCCTCTTTTAAGTCTAGCCCTGTTATGCGGACCGCCCTCTGCTTGAGAATCGTGAAGTAGTAGTACAGAGCAAACGTCAGGTACGATTTGCCGGAGCCAAAGTCAACAATGCGAATTGGTTGATCGCTCTTTAACCCCGCCGCAACGTCATCCACGATCTCGAGATATCGGTTAATCTGACGATACTTATCGTACATCGAGCTGATGACGCGCCCCTCTTGCGTCATGACGCCAAGATGCACCAGAAAGTCGACAGGTTTCCCCTCAGGTAGCATTCTCTCAGGGGTACGATTGTGCAGCGCTAACTTTTGTGGTGTGCGGGTAGGTGGGCGTACTGAGAGCGTTGGTTCACCGTCCTTACGCACATGAACGTGGAGATCTGCATTATCAGTGTGAAATAGGCCTTGTTTGAACGAGGCGCCTAGCAGTTGTGCAGTTCGTTGTGCTGCCTCTTCGGGCAGGAGATTCGCATGCGTAACGCGGTTGCTATCCATCGCTGCGAATTGAAAGTGGGTCCGTCCTTTAAGTTCTACAGGTCGAATATCTACTCGACGAACGCCTTTTTTCACAGGTGAGGTAAGGCAGCCAGATATGAGCGTTTCATCAACAAACATACTCTGTAGCCACTCAGAAAGAGTTTTCAAATAGGTTATTCCTTGTATCTGAAGCAAGAATTGCTGCAATGGAACAAATCGCAGCGTCAGGTACTATGCAACTATTATGACCATTGAAACAAGTAACCGGGGACGTGGATGCGAGATACGCTGGCTGGGCCGAATTCCGTATCGAGAAGCATGGGAGCTTCAAGAGGATCTGGCAGCAAAAAGACTTCGGGGAGAGATTGCCGATACGCTGCTCCTCCTCGAACATCCGCCAACACTAACTCTCGGTCGCGGGGCCGATTCTAAACACATTCTAGCAGACTCGCGACGGCTTCAGGAATTAGGTGTGGAGGTTGTCGAAACCAACCGAGGTGGCGATGTAACGTATCACGGCCCAGGTCAGCTCGTGGGATACCCAATTCTTAACCTGAACGAGCCTCCCCATCAACCTGACCTTCATCGTTATCTGCGAGGGCTAGAAGAGGCCCTCATTGCGGCACTAAGGTACTGGGCAATCGACGCTTCACGATTCCCTGGTTATACAGGTGTTTGGACGGCAATGGATACGGCGGCGCCAGCAAAGATCGCAGCGATCGGAATACGTACGAGCCGCTGGATAACTCAGCATGGATTTGCAATCAACGTCTGTACAGACCTTTCGCACTTCAACCTAATCGTGCCATGTGGCATTAGTGACTACGGCGTGACGAGTATTCAAAGAATCATCGGCCAGGATTTGGGTGTTCGCGACGCAGTGCCCATTGTGGCTGCGAGTTTCCTCAAAACATTTGACCTCGACACGGCCATTTCAGACAACGATTATCCAGGCGAACCAGTTGATACACGTTGCTTCGAATCGAATCGCAATTGACAGCGCACAATCCTGAATCTCTTAGCAATTCCAGAAAGATAGGCTTCCCATCGTCGATTCGCCTTGACACTCGCTGGGTGACAAGGGTATATTAGCCGGGCGCTCTGATCAGGGGTCATTCTGCCTGCATTGTATCAGAGCAATAGATTTCAGCCGTAAAGTGCCCAGATCCTCGTTACACGCGATTTGCAGGATCTGGTTCAAAATAAGGAGTTGGCACATGTCACGAGTATGTCAGGTATCTGGAGTTGGCCCGCTAAAAGGGCACCGAAGACGCCATCCACATAGTGGCGCATGGAACCTGCGCGCTCCAAAGAAGAATCATACGTTCTTGCCAAATCTGCAAATCGTAACCGTGAACACGCCAGAGGGTAAGGTTCGCCTTAAGGTAACGACCAGTGTAATGACCAGTGAGAAGTTCCAGGAGTACCTAACCGGTACTCGCCCGCTTCCCAAGGAACTCACCAAGAAGTCTCGCCAGCACATTAAAAAGAAGTAGACTGCCTTCGGTCAGCACCAATGAAAAACCAGGCTGCGAAGCATATGCTTCGCAGCCTGGTTTATTTTTTATCGCTGGTTGCTTAGCAGCCCTTGACAGGTTTCAGCTTCGACGCAAGCAATTCGGGTTCGGGCTCAACGAGAACCTCTGTATGTTCTCCACGTTTGATTACAATAGTTGGAACGCGCCGCACTCCACCGGCCAGAGCAATCATCTCGTCAGCCGCACCGCTCACGGCCTCGATGTCAATTTCTCGATACGGTACCCCAAGCCTCACGAATACATCGTGCGCATCTTTGCAATCAGGACACCACGTCGTACTATAGACCGTGACTGCCGCTTTCTGTAGTAACGGATGCCCCATCGAGATTACCGCCCAGAAGTTGACATTGGCGTACCGTCGGCGCTTGGCTTAACCGAAACTGTGGCTCCGAGCTCTTCAAACTGGCGGCGCAGCGCCTCCGCCTTACGCAACGGCTCGCCCCACGCAATCGGAATGGGCGCCTGTTCGCTGGCGCTTTGAAGAATTTTTCGGGCATCTGGTAGGTTCACCGTCATGATGTTCTGAATCTTCATAGCCGTCGCAGTCTCATGCCGTCGGTCGTAGGAGATGAGCAAAACATCATAGTTGTGCATCATCGCTTCGTTCAGTGCATTAGATGCTGCAGCAACCTTTTGCGTTAGGTCAGCCGACAGGCGCAGTGGCCTGTTACACCGATCGCACACGTACCGATTCAGGTTCATGGGCACCCTGTGTTCGGTTTTGCACGCCTGGCACACGATTCGCCGAACAGGAATCATCTGACCGTCTTGAAAATGCACGGTTCGGCTGCACACATCACAAACGAAATCGGTTGTTGGATATCCAAAGAACAGACTCGTGCCGTCACAATATGGGCACGTAACAGGGATATTAGGCTCTTTTTTCTCAACACGCGTTGCCTGAAACGTTGCAACCGCAGCAATACCAATTCCCACGGCAACACCAATGTACATAATGAACGTGAATGTCTTCACTAGGTGTGGAGGAATAATGAACTTTCCAAAATAGATAAAAAGCCCTGCTATCAACGCTATTGCTATACCGACAAGGATTGAACCGATGGAGTCTGTCCAGGTTCTCTCTTTAACGTCGATCACTTTCACAGCTTCGTCTGTCAATTCGATACTCCTCCGAAAGTGAAGTCGCAGATCGGCTGAGTAATCGGTCAGGGACACGATCTCAGCCCAACTCACATGCACACCCAGCCATGTTAAGTATATAGATGCTGCATTCTTATGTCAAGCGAAATGCAGCTTAAACACCACACTGCATTGAGGTTCTCATTGGATCCTCACGGGCCTACCGTGGAGCGTGATCTCAGCCGTCATACCTAGGAGCCTGTCCTAGATTAAATCTAGCAGTGTAGTTGACGGGATACCTTTGTCGGTATTGCCGTCGTCTAGGTGCCCACGCGTCGCGTGTGCGGTTGAATTTGGCGTTCTGTTTGTGCTTTTGGCTCGATATTGGCT
>CAIXIX010000263.1 GCA_903919615.1 uncultured Chthonomonas sp. | reverse complement strand
TAACGTCGGCGCCTCTTTCTATTAAGAGCTGAACAATTTCAGGTCTGCCAGAAATTGCGGCCTCAATCAGAGCGGTGTCGCCGTCGGTGCACCTGAAATTTACGTCAGCGCCATAAGATATTAGGAGGGCGACGATAGCTGCGTTCTGCGGAGGTGAGTCGGTGCCGCCCTTCGGCCGCCACCAGGCGCCGAGAGCTACAAGGAGTGCTGATCGGGGCTTTGCGGTTGCCGGTTTGCTCCTCAGCCAATATTGCGCCAGCGTTTTGATACGGCCCCAAAAGCTCGTACGGGCATCGGTTTCGTCCGGTGCATTTGGGTTCGCCCCTCTATTCAATTGGATCGATACCGATTGTAAATCGTTATGTTTGAGCGCTTCGATCAGTTGGCTGTCGAGATACTGTTGAGTCTGCAGCTTGAAAATACGGTTCGAAATGACTGCAGCGCTACCAGCTAGCACGACAGCTATCGCTACGCAAATCTTCCGTTGGACTGTCATCGCGGCGTTTTTCATTTGCTGTCGACAGCTTCTTCGCAGTGCAGATATACGCAACCGTTACGCATGTAGAGCCGCTGGGATACCCGTCAAACCTGTTATTAATGCCGTGAGCGTTCTCCCATTGGAGCACGATACCTACTGATATGATCTGTCATGACCTGAATGACTCCATATTGATACCCGTGTTCCGACCCAACATTTGAATCCAAATAGACCGGCCCAATTCCCCAGTCGCTTGGTCTAAGCACGGTGACGACGAGAGACGCGTGCCGATCGTTGAGCCTCGGGAATGTTGTCCACATGAACACTGCAACACCGAAAATGCCCAACCCACCAACCGACCACGTGATGCGATTGTTATTGCGTATCTTCTTCATTTCGATATATCGCATAATGTCATTCGATATTGATGTCGTACTTCGGAAGGTGCCCGGGTATTCCCGTAACGCAACGTGCAACATCGTCGGCGGGATTATTTGGATCTTTGCCAGCGCGCGCATGATCCAACATGCCACAGCAGTGCATGGCTTCGTGTATCAGCACGTAAGCAATCATCTGCGGCACACTTGTAACGCCAGCAGGCCAGCAAGTTTGATTGCCGACACCGCCGGTGCAAATTGTGATCTGACATTTCACAAACCAATTACCTTGCTTTGTGTACGCAAATAGGCATTGGTCAGGATGCTTTGATTGATAGTCCACACAAATTTGACTGCCGCACTTGACCATCACCTGGGCTTCGACCCAATCGTTGATGCAGTTCCGATAATCTAGACCTAGCCGATTAATGCAAGTCTGGCCTCCGCACGACTTTATGGCGTCACGCGCCTGCTGTATTCCAGCTTGGATGTTGGCGAGTTCCTTACAATCCCCATAAACCTTGGGCATCCTGCCCGACGGATCCACCTGAGTTACCGGATCGTTGTAACCATACCCATACGCATGCTCCCCGGCGATCTGTTGCTCCCATCCTACCTGGCTCAACCACAGCCCAACGCGACCCATGTAGTTTCTGCCGGGAGGGATAGCCTCAGAGGGTTGCTGCCGCAGTTTCGTGTACTCTTCCGCATCAGGTGTGAGGCAGGGCTTTAGGTCTTTGCCATCGTATGATTCACTGCGCGTGCGGGACAGAAGCTCGTTTTGCTCTCGAATACGTTGTTGCCTTTCCTCATGCTCCCTTTGGATCTGTTCATTATGGTGGCGGATGCGATACTGCTGTTCCTCAAGTCGGCGCGTGAACTCCGCGTTCAACTTGTCGATTCGTGCGCGCTGCTCTTCAGGTGGATTGGGAATCCGCTGACTGCAGACCTGTGAACGCGCGTCGAGATCACCAATGCAGCAACTGTCGAGAAGAGTCTGCGCCTGAAGGCGAAGGTGATCAATAATGGGTAAAAGTGGAAGCTTCTGAGACATTACGACCCCCTTTCATCGATGCCGGGCGTCCGCAACCTGGCGTGAAAGAAGGTCCTCTTGCAGAGGAGGACAACTGCAATTGACGCATTGAGATTATTCTCTTACCGCGGACTGGAAAGCGCATGCGTAACGCTTTTACGGGATTTTAACACAGGTTATGGATGACGTCAAGATTGAGCGTAACGGGTAGGGAATGCGCAGCGAGCCGGGCACACGTGTGAGAAGTATTGAACCACGTTGCAGCCAATCCAAGACCTGGCTTCATCCTAAATCCGGGTTCCCTTATATGCACAGCCTGAGACGGTTGTCCATACAAGGGCGACACGTGCGCCAAGCGTCACGCCGTTACAGTCTAAGTCGCCCGTAGAGAAGGACTTCGATCGCCTGCCGGATGGCGGCGGTACGCAATCGCGGTCGCAGCAAGCAGCGACCCTACCTATACGAGGTAATGCGGTAATTTGTAATTCGGCAATGAGCCGAATGGCTTAGAAACGTGAGCATCGCGACTTTGCACCCTTTGCGGCCTTGAAATCAGTTCACAACGAGCGCGCCGAGGTTCCGATTAGCCTGTGTAAGGTTGGTATTTCGCGTTTATCTTCCCAAGCGTTCGCACGCACATCTCACGACTAATCGCCTGTTCACGATCGTTGACCGATCAACTTGCGAGCGTTATAAGTTGCGCAAAAGAGTACCATTCTTCTCATGTAATTAACAGTTGTAGATATTTTTACGCACCAATTGAATGGGCAGGTTAATCAGTGCGTAATATGTTAGTGGTCTTTCGGTGGATTGTCCAAATCGCTCCTCAGCACATTGTATGACAGTCATCGACCGTCTCCGAAGAGGGTAAACACCATGAAGCATCTTCTCCTAAAGCTGGTTCTAGCTGGCGTGCTGGCTACCAGTTTCACTGCGGTGGCGCGTGCGCAGGTAAACCTGGGCGTGGATTTTCCTGTTGCGACCGCATTTGACTATGGACCAAGCACCTGGAATCTCGGCTATGAGTTTACGGTCAATTCGCCCACGCTTGTGGTGGGTCTGGCCAACTGGTCTGCGCCGAGTGTAGGGTTGCCCCAGTCGCAGCAGGTTGGACTGTGGGACGTTGCCGGAGACCTGTTGACCTCGACCTATATAAACGCTACAGATCCATTTATCGGCCAGGGCTCGTTCCAGTGGCATGCGATTACGCCTTACCTGTTGACCCCGGGTACGACGTACATCGTTGGAGGGCAGGGCGGAGCCGACTACACCGGAATTGATCCCAATCCGGTCTATTATCCTGGCCTGAATTACATTCAGGACATGTTTTCGTCCGTGAGCGGTGGTAGCAATGACCCGCTCACTTTCCCAACTTCAACACTGTCGCTTGGCGCTTCTGCACCGGGCATTTTCGGCGGAAACATTGTGTTAGCAACACCCGAGCCTGCATCGCTGGCACTATTTGTTGGAATCGGAATAACTGGCGTAATCGCGCGTTTGCGCCGTCGCCTGTGATGGCTATCGACGATAGGCTGTAACGGTAGGCACGCCTGCAGTTGCGGATCGTATGAACAGAGAGCCGCAGCATTATGCTGTGGCTCTCTGTTTTTACGGTGGCTAACCGAGTTCCGAAGGGGTTTCCGCTTGGGGACAAGCGGGCTCCAGTAGTGCGTTCGATAATGGCGTGCGGCGGTTGGGTGGCAACGCACTTGTCCCTCTGCATTGTGCGTTTGAGCCCAGGCTCAGCAAGCGGCGACCCTACCACTTGATTAGCCTGTGCTAAAATTGGCACGCTTCCATCTTCTCTCGGCGCAGCCGTACTTCCATCAGGCTCCGCCGGTAGTTCGCTAAACCTTTCTCTGGTACCCCTGTTCGCTCCTTACGAATCCTGACGCTGCCAGCGCAGCGGCCATTGGCTCTGAAGCGATGCGTTTTCCGTCGATCTCATTAAGGAACACGGCACGCCGCTTTGCGGTTAGTACCTGCCGCACAAGGGTGTTCGTAATCTCGAGTGCAACTGCCGATGGTTCACGATGACTTACGTTATCCACAAATGTAACAAGCTCCGTATCGTCCGGAGCGAGCCAGGCTGCGGCATAACCATCGATGATAATCACCGATGCCCCGACGACACGCATCGGCTTACGCCCAACATAGCGCTCGGGCCAGGGCAGGACCGTACCGAAGGGATTCGCAGGATCGACAGCGCTGATGAACTGAACCATCATCGAAACTGGTGCGCTCCGAAGCGCTCTCAGCCTCTCTACCGCTCCGGGCAGAGCGAACTGCGTTGCCCCAAGATCCTTAACGAAATATCCCCTCCGAATCGCGCCAGACTCCTCCATCAGCCTGAGCGCGGGATAGATCGTACTGAATCCGCCCGGCAATCCGCCGGTCTCGGATTGCAGCATCTCTCGCGTAATCACGCCGAACCGGGCCAGATACTGAAGCGCATGAGCTCGCACCCGTTCTGCAGGCGTCGCCGAGTCGTCGAGCAAATGCGATACCAGCGACCATCTGCCCGCCGCCTCGGGAGGTGTCGCTGGCGCATGTGCTCGCGGCAGGGAGCGCGATCGCGCCGCGAGGGCGGCGCGCCTTCCGGATGCGCGTGCATCGGATGCCGGTGGGCGGACCACCGAGCGCAGCGGCTGCAGCGTATCGTTCGTCACATAGCCGGACCAAACGAGGTCCCACAGCGCCTCCAGCGTCTCGGTCTTGAATCCACGCACCGCGGTCTGAATCTGCGCGAAAAAGGTTGCCCCTCTCAATCGCAGGTGCTCAAGAATGGCAAGATGTGTCGGGCTGTCGCCCCAACGCGCCTCTGCAGGCTCCTCCGGTGCGGAGAGTAGCAGAGATGCATCCTGCGCAAGCGCAAGCCGAATCCGGCCATCCTTCTGGCCAATCTGTTCAACGCCGATCCACACCACTTCGCCGGACGACATTAATTCATCCATTTCGGAGGGGGAGTAATCCTCCAGGCGTGCCGAGAGGATCTGCGACTCTAATATCGAGAAGGGCAGGGCCGCGCCCTGAAGCTGCTCGATCACCTCGATCAGATTCTGCTTGCGCGAGCCAGCCTCCCCTGCGGATACGATCACGCCCTGCCAGTCGGTCACGAGCCGGGCGATGGCGGCGGGCTCAACGGGCTCAATCTCATGCCGGGATTTCGCGAGCGATCGCCTGCGCCATGCGCTCAACACACCGGTGTCGCACCACTCCTTGCCGGGGTATCCCGGCCGAAACTCGCCCGGGGTCACTTTGCCTGCCTGCGCCATCCTCTCAAGGGTCGACTGCGCCACGGAGATGCCTATCCCAAACCGGCACGCTGCCTCTGCGCTGGTAAACGGGCCGTGGCTTCGGGCATACCGCCCCAGTATCTCTGAAAGCGGATCTGCGCCGGGCTGGGCTTCGCCGAACCCTGCGGGCAGATCCAGCGCCTGCGGCAACGATATCAAAAGCGTATCGCGATACCGTGCCGCATCCTCGATGGCGATATACCGGGTCTCTCCGCAGATCTGAACTGGAACGATCCGTCGGTTCACGATCAGCTCATTTATCGCAGTGGCAGCGCCTGCTTCGCTCTCAAACCGGTTCTGAATTTCGTCCAGCGTAAGATCACCAAGCAGAAGAAGCAGATCATGCAGCCCGTCGGCATGGTGCAGCGGAAGCTCGGGATCGTTTCGCTGGAGCTGGCTAATCAGCTCCTCCAGAGCGCGATCGTCCAGCAACGAGCGCAGATCTGCGTCGCCCATCAGCTCTCTTAGCTGCCCGATATCCACCTGCAGAGCCATCGCGCGTCGCTCAGCAAGCGGCGCATCGTACTCATACATGAAGTTACCGACATAGCTGAACACCAGAGCGCTGCCAAACGGTGACGGCGCCTGCAAAGTTATGGGGGACAGGCAGATCTCCCCGCTCTCGATCTCGCTGAGAATGGCCGTAAGCGCACCCATGTCGAAGATATCCTTCATGATCTCGCGGTAGGTCTCCAGCACCACCGGGAAGGAGGGATAGGGTGCGGCAGCCTGCAGAAGATCGGCGGCGCGTTTGCGTGCCTGCCAGAGCGGCGACCGTCGCCCCGGATAGCGGCGCGGCAGAAGCAGGCTGCGGCCGGCGGCCTCGCGAAACCGCGATGCAAAGAGCGCGTTTCCACCCACAAAGCCTGACTGTCTTGCGCCGCCGCCGCCCACGCCCAACTGCCGCACAACGAGCTCTTCCACCTCTTCGGGCGACGGAGCAAACCAGGAGGCGGGTGGAGGGTCGTCGACGTTGGGATAGCGTACGATGATGCCATCGTCGGCCCACAGGATATCCACCTCGATGCCCCGGCGAGCGTTAATCGTCGCGCCAATCGCCATCGCCCATGGGCCGTGGACCTGAGAGCCGAAAGGGCTCAAAATGCAGATGCGCCAGTCGCCAAGCTCATCGCGGCAGTACTCGACGAGCACATTCCTGTCATTCGGGACGACCCCGGTGATATTCTGCTGATCGTATAGGTAGTCCAGCAGTACCGTCGCAGCGGCTGTGTCGAGCGAATGCGACTCAACCAACAGCCGTTCTGCATCTTCTCGCTCTAGTTCCATCAGGTTTCGCGAGAGCGCACCAATCGCTCTGCCGAACTCGAGCGGCCTGCCATTCGATTCGCCATGCCAGAAGGGAGTGCGGCCCGCGATGCCAGGCGCCGGGCTAACCGTCACGCGATCGTGCGTGATCTCCTCGATGCGCCAACTGCTCGCGCCAAGCTGTATAACGTCGCCGATTCTGCTTTCGTGCACCATCTCTTCGTCGAGCTCGCCGACGCGGCCCTTGCCTCGCCCCATCTCGGCGCCAACAAGAAACACCGGATAGAGCCCACGGTCTGCAATGGTGCCTCCATTGGCAATGGCCAGGCTGCGCGAGCCCTGTCGGGAAGAGACGATATTGCTCCAGCGATCCCATGTGATGCGCGGTTTTAGCTCCGCGAAATCGGCGGAAGGGTATTTACCCGAGAGCATATCCAGCACTTCGGAGAGCATCGACTCCGGCAGCTCCGCAAACGGCGCAGAGCGCCGGATGAGCGCTGTCATCTCCTCGAGCCGCCAATCCTGCAATGCGGTCATGGCGACAATCTGCTGGGCCAGCACATCGAGAGGATTGCGTGGGTAGTGCATCTCCTCCACCTGCCCTTGCATCATCTGGAAGGTGAGGGCCGCACAGGAGAGAAGATCGCCTTTGAATTTGGGAAGAATTACGCCTCGGGATGGCTCACCGATGCGATGCCCTGCCCGGCCGATGCGCTGCATGCCGCTGGCGATGGTTGGTGGAGAGCCGATCTGGATCACCAGATCGATGGAGCCCATATCGATGCCGAGTTCCAGCGAGGAGGTAGCGACCATGGCCGGCAATCGCCCCGATTTTAATGCCTCCTCAATCTGGAGGCGCTGCTCGCGGGCAATTGAACCGTGGTGCGCCTGCACGATCTCTTCGCCCGCAAGCTCGTTGAGCATGGCAGCAAGCCGCTCCGCTAGCCGGCGGCTATTAACAAAGATCAGAGTCGACGTGTGCTGCCGCACCATCTCAAGGATCACCGGCGGAATGGATGCCCATATTCCCGAACTGGTTGTGGCGCTTACCGATACCGATTCGCCCGATTCATAAAGCGCCGCCAGGCTCTCGCCCGGCAGCGTAACCTGCAGCTCAAGCTGCTTTGTTCTGCCTGCATCGACAATGGTAACGGGCCTTGGCTTGCCCTCAGAAAAGCCGCCAAGAAATCGCGCAACCTCATCCAGGGGACGCTGGGTTGCGGAGAGTCCGATGCGCTGCAGCGGCGCCTGAACCAGCTCCTGAAGCCGCTCCAGCGAGAGCGATAGATGCGCGCCACGTTTACCCCCAACGAGAGCATGAACCTCGTCTATGATCACGCAGCGCACCGAGCGCAGCGCTTCACGCGCCTGGCTGGTGAGCATAAGGTAGAGCGATTCAGGGGTCGTGATGAGGATATCTGCGGGCCTGCGCACAAAGGCAGTGCGCTCTTTGCCGGGCGTGTCGCCGGTGCGGATTGCGACTTCTGGGCGCAGCGCCGGCTGGCCCAGCGTCTGAGACATCTCGAGAATGCCTTCAATGGGAGCGCGCAGGTTGCGATCCACGTCGACGGCGAGCGCTTTGAGTGGAGAGATGTAGAGAACCCGGCACCGCTCTTTAACTGGCGGCGCCGGTTGAAACATGACGGTATCGATTGCGGTTAGAAATGCGGTGAGGGTTTTACCGGAGCCCGTTGGCGCAAGAATCAGCGTGCTCTCGCCGGCATGAATAGCAGGCCAGCCCAACTGCTGGGGGCGAGTCGGGCTGGAAAATGCCTCTTCAAACCATCGGCGCACAGGCGCGTGGAAGAGGGTCAGGACTTCGTTATCCGATGTCAATCGGTTCTGATCCTATTCTGGAGAGTGCTGGTCCTCAACGCCATAGAGCTCGACCGCGATACCTGACGGTGTTCGAAGTACGCCGTGATATAACGAGCCGCCGGGAGTCTCGGGTGCAACCTCCTTCTCGAAGTGGACACCGCGCTCCTCAAGCTCCGCCGCAACCCGACAGACATCTTTCAGCATGAATTGAATGGAGATAGCGTTGGCCGGAGTAATATCGCCATCCTCGGCGCGCTTGATCGAGATGCAGAAGTGGTGATCGGGAGAAAGTACCATGGCAAAATCGCTGCTGAGCACATTGCACTCGAGCGCGACAATATCGATCCAGAAGCCGATCTCGGCGGAAAAATCTTCAACGCGATATTCGATGGTAGCTTTCCAGCAATCGCCCCAGTTAAATAGATAGGCGTGCGGCGGATCGTGCCATAATGCAACCCATTCTTCTACGCTCTTCGCCTTCTCCGCAATCTCGAGGCGGCGCACTCCATGCTCACGACAAATTTCAACGATGTTACGATGCAATGTTAATTCTCCTTCGTTTTCTAATCTGATGGCTCGGGGGCATGTTTGCCAGTATTGTTGTGGGCTCCAGACCGGATCGCCTCAAGCTCTGCGAGATTCTTTGGCCAATCCGATTTAAGCAGGCGAGAAAGTCCTCTATCGGCCAGAAGTTTACCACCCGTCTGGCACGTTACGCAGTAGTTCGCCTCATTATCTGCGTAGGAGATGCGCTGCACCATATCTCCACAAACCGGGCAGGGTTTGCCATACTTGCCGTGAACGGCCATCTCTGGCCGAAACGCGGTCACCTTCTCCGGAAAAGAGCCGTTCCGCTCCGCATCTAGGCGCTCGATCCACCAGAGCATCACCTCTTTCGCAGCCGCGAGAAGCTGACCATACTCATCCTCCGAAATCTGACGCGTCTGCTTGAAAGGCGACATCTGTGCCCGGTGAAGGATCTCATCCGAGTAGGCATTGCCTACGCCCGAAAGTACGTTCGGATCGGTGAGCGCCCTCTTAATCGTATGGTTTTCGCGCCGAAGCGCTTGAGCGAAGGCACCGGCATCTGCGGATAGGAGATCTAGCCCGCCACGGTCGTAACGTGTCAGTTCCCCTTCGCCTTCAGCAAGATGCAGCGAGGCTCGCTTTTTTGTGCCTGCCTCGGTAAACATCAATGTTCCGTTATCGAAATCGAAGGCGGCAAGAGCCAGTTTACCCGGCAGCTTTGCGCCAACAGGCTTCCAGTGCAGCCTGCCGGCAATCATGAGATGAATAACCACAAACAGCGTCCGGCTCTCATCGGGCTCGCCGAGGCGGAGCACGATCTGTTTACCAAGTCGGCGGATCTCGGTCACCGTTTTGCCGGCCATCTCACTTACAGGCGGCGTCACCGTCCTCAGCACGAACGGGCTTGCTATGCGAATGCCGATAAGCTTCCTGTTCATGATCTTTTCGTTGAGCGCGCGGATATAGACGGTGATATCTGGCAACTCGGGCATCGCGTCGGTCTTACTCCTAAGCTGACGTATGTATGAAGCCAACAATGCGCGGTCGCAGCGAGCAGCGACCCTACCATCATTCCGGCATATGTAATCTGAGCTAAACCAGATCAGTAATGGAAGCGAGGCTCCCAGTCGCCTACGCCGTCTTTCAGGAGGCCAAATAGATGCCAGACCGAACAGTAGACATCACCAGGGCCAAGATAGTCTCGGCCCACGCGCTCAATGGAGCCGTCCTCGTTCTTATGGAATGCAGAAACTCCCGGCCAAAAGTCGTTGGTCTCCATCTCAAAGCCCATATCGGCGATGAAGGTTGTGCCTGCAGCCGAGGCCATTTTGAATCTCCAGCCGCGACCGTCCGCAAACTCCCGCTGCACCTCTGGAGCATCTGGCGAGATCACAACGAAGGCTGATCTGCTCTCGAGGTGATCCACGAAGCCATTAAAGCCATCCGCCCAGAGAGTGCAGTAGCTGCATCCTTTGCCCATGTTGTGGATAACAAGAAGGTCCGATTTGTCGCCGAACAGCTCAGCAAGCGCTTTCGGCTCGCCATCCGAAGTGTGGAACAGATAGTTCTGCACCGTTTCTGCGGGCCGAGTGCGCCTTAGTTCCTCGATTCGCTCCGTGAGCGCATCGCGTTCAACAATCAGCTTCGTAATCTGCTCATCGATCTCTT
>CAIXIX010000262.1 GCA_903919615.1 uncultured Chthonomonas sp. | reverse complement strand
GGGCTGGTGGCAGTACTATCGCCACGGCAACAGCTCTCGGGTGTTTCACAAGTTAGACCTTTACGCGCGCGAAAAGCTTGCACGCAACCTTGCACGCAGCCAGCCTACGGGAAAGAAGCGCACCAAGCGTAAGTGGACTTTATACATAAAGCATCCGAGCTTGCAGCAACTGGCTACGTTGACGACTCTTTCAAAAGCCGACGTTCGTTCATACCAAGGTTTGGCTAAGGCTGAATGGAGAGCCGTGTAAGGGAGAACCTTAAGCACGGTTCGGAGAGGGGCCGGCGGAAACACGCCCTGTGAGGTGGCGCGCCGCCGTGCCTACTCTACGTGGGACCCGTTCGGGTTTGCCGGCTCGTCGCAATACCAGACTGACAGCGATTCCGGCCTCAAGCTGCTCGGTCACCGGTATTATGATCCGACGATTGGGCGATTCTTAAGCCAGTATCCGATTCAGGCAGGCACGAACTGGTATGCGTATTGTGAGAATGGACCGCTCGGTGGGATTGATCCGAGTGGCGAAGAAGATATTAAATTTGGAGGCGATAGGTACCACAGGCATCTCGGCGACGAAGACAAAATGAAGGGCTGGCCACACTGGGACGGGCCGCGTGGTTGGATTGGCAACGACGGCCGGGTCAGGGACGGAAATGGAGGAATGAAGAAGGTCCCGAAGGCAACCAAGGATCAGATAGATAAACAGATTGGACAGCTTAAGGCAAGGGGCCTCGGTGGCGTCCTAAAGCGGCCCAAGGATTCGCCAGAACCGCCATTTGAACCTGAGCCGGCACCTCCAACTCTTGACCCGTACAGAGACCGCTGGCCGCCGTCGGAGCCGGCAGAGCCTTTTCCAGGCTGGCCGGCATTGGGCAAGACTTTCTGGCCGGTTCTCGGTGGTGCTGCAGTAATCGTCGTAATAATCGTTGACCCGCCAGCCGCCATTCCACTAGTACTCAAACCTGTTCTAGCGCGATAAATAGGTTAGCTTTATCGGTCGGTATGGATTAACGTTAACCTCACCTGAACTGCCCGCGAATTATCTGGCGCCGACCGGTAGGTTGTCGGCGCCATTCTATCAATCTAGCTGCAGGAGACTAATAGGTTCGCCGATTTTTGCGACGCTGCCACTGCAAGGCGCAAGACGCACTCGCACGTACGTCGATATACTCGGACGGACATCAACAGGCGAATTCTCGGCGGAAAAGGTATGCGTAAGGACGGTTTCGAAATTAACCGGGTGCGAGACAGTAAAGCATAAAACTTCACAATGCTGCATGAGCGAAGCGCTGTATAACAGCGCGGCGCAGGGGGATTATATTGGACCATTCGGGCAAGCAGTTCCTTGTGTACTTTAAATCACAAACGTGCGACTTCGGAGGTCACGCTGTAGTACATATCATTAACGCCGAAAGCACCGCTGAAGCCATTAGGAAGTACATCGCGTATATGGCGGGAGATTCATGCAACATAACGGACGACAGTATAATCGAGGACGATGTCACTTACGTGCACCCGCTTGAGTATATCGAGACCTGGTACCTACCCTATGGTGAGTGGCAGATCCGTGAAATTCCGAACTGGATTCGGGAGGTCAGCCTAGCGGAGGTGTTTTGCAGCTACGCTGATGATTCCAATACCGATACTGTGCATATATGCCGCAAAGAATTGCGGAAGCTCTATCCAAACAGCCGGGCAAGAGCCTTTACATGGAACCTGCGCCACGGGAAGCTGGTATCGTTCTACCTGAAGCCGCGAGGAAATAAGATCAAGGTAGTAGCCCGCGTTCTTTACGATTGGGACGGACATCATGAGACCGTAACCATGTGGCCATATGACTACGAACGTCTCCTGTCGGACCTGGACACCGAAGTAATTCGCTATTAAGTAGTGCAAAGTTCGCAGGCGACGTTGCACGCGTGTGTACGATAGGGGCAATCGCCTCATATCGGAAAGCTGAACCAGAGCCAGTGCCTACAGCACAAGCTATACACTCGATGGCGAAGGGCGGCGAACTTCCCTGAGCGTGACCGTTGGCAGTAGCACTGCGACAACCGCCCTCACGCTTAATAGCGACGACGAGATCAGCGCTGCGTCAAGCTCTACTGGTGGTCTTAACAATAGCTACAGCTATAACACAAACGGCGAGCAGACAGGACCGAAACAGGAACGAGGGATAAGGGACACAGGGATGAGTGAAATGCAGCTTCGGTTGGCAACGGCTTATTTAAAATAACAACCAGCTAACGAATAAGAAGCACTATTCCCTGCTCCCTGCTTCCTTGGTCACTGGTTCCGTGGACCCTATCCCTGTTTGTGGCCATCGGTATTACGACCCAACCATAGCGAGATTCTTAAGTCAGGATCCAATCCGGGCCGGTACGAAGTGGTATGCGTATTGCGGAAATCGCCCATTAAATCGGGTCGACAGGCGTGGGCTTGATGCTGATTTAGCAGACATCCTACTAACGGCAACAGGCTTTCCATGTGCTACACGCACACTCGCCGAAGAACGCCAACATCAATCACACGCATAGTTGGCGTCCTTCGCCGACGATAGGTGGGAGATTTCTCAGTCGCTGGGGCTCCATCGAAATGACGTGGGTCTGGAGCGCTGCTACGTCCGATGTAGGCGGCCTGTCTCTGCAAGGGGGACGCGGCTCAGCCAATCCCGACTACCTGCGCTACAGAATCTACCGCAGCGCCCCTACAGATAGCGCCTGCCGGATGTGATCACTTATCAATCTCGGACGCGAATATACCGTCCGTATCTTCTGCCAAACTGGCCGGGCAGATACTGCCAGGGTACGCAAAGCCGAAACGAGAACAGGGAATAGGTAAGAGCTGCGACACGATGTCGCTTGAGTGATTGTCGCGCCCGTGAGGGACGCGACCGGGTGTTCCATCACCCGTACCGTAAGGCGGTAGTAAGCACGCCGGATAACGTATCCTGCTCTCATTAACGGTCCCCTAAAGGAACCGGAGAGGTATCAAAACCGCGAGGGGACGATCTCGCCGCCAGTATCAAGGCGTCCAAGGGCAACGGTGGACGGCATGGCCAACACATGTGAACTCTCGATAAACGTCGTCACCGTCGGCGGACCAAAGATGCTGACAGGTCCGTATCGCAGCGGGTACAGGGGCTCTGATCTCCCCTGTCATGGACAAGTGGGTATTAACTCACCGCTGTCGGCGAACAGAGAGGGCCTAAACCAGTCCCGTCACTCAAGCGAAACCCCCGCTCGCTTGATCCTCGCTAATCGCTCGGCGCGAGCAGGGACCCCGGTAAGCCTGTATCGTTCCTCGCAAGAGGCAAGCGGACCGTAAGGCGAGCAGATAGTGGTGCAGGTAACAGGATGAGGAGAAAGCGAATGCCGCTCTTTAATCGAGTGGATAGGGTTTGCAACATCACCTTACGCGAAAGCGGGCACCGAAGGCCCGGCCCTCTGCGCTTGATCCGCTTCGCGGCGCGCATTCACCTGCCTCAGGTGTCTCACACAAGACAGTCTGACAGGACGACGAAGGTGGCAATTGCCAATGACGGTACCGCGAGGAACCGGGGCTGCCACCCACAAAACCGAAGGGCAGAAACGCAGGATACGCACCCCCGACGAGGTCGTGAGTCGGTATCAGACATGAATTGTGAAGGTACAGCAAGCCGGTAATCTCAGACAAAGCTGTACCGCGTCCTTGAAAAAGGGCGTTCGAGAGGCTTGAGCCGTGTGCTTGGAAACGGGCATGCACGGTTCTGAGAGGAGGAGGGGGCAGTAATGCCTCGTCCTTACTCGGCGGACAAATTAGATGCGGATGCGTTCTGCAAAGAAGCAGGGATGACGGATCAGGGAAAAGTGACAAGTTAGATGCGGATGCGTTCTGCAACTGTTTTCGCCAGATCTAAAATCAGCAATCTATCTAGCATCAGCTGTTCCCTTTTC
>CAIXIX010000261.1 GCA_903919615.1 uncultured Chthonomonas sp. | reverse complement strand
CGTTGTTGTTTCGTTGTGGAGTGAGTTCGTCCTTCGCTTTGCGCTTCGTAGGAAGCGCTTCTCGCGTGATAGTGGTTTTTCTCCGCTCCACACCCCGCAAGGGAACCCTGATTGCGGTTTCCCTTGACCAACCGCAAATCAGATCGGGCCCGGCCGAGGTCAGCCCATCGGCCCTGCACGGAGCAGCCTAGATCGATTTCATTGGAGCGCTCCGTGCCTTGCGACCCCGTTACTACGGCCTTGCAGCAAGCTGCATGGAAGTCATGCCCACCCCTGCATGATTTGGCCCTGACGCGGCCAACAGTTGCGAGGTCCGCGAGGGTCTCGGGCTGCTTTCTTTGGCAATGAGCTAATCTAATAGTAGTGGTCGATAGGGGTTAGGGGTCCAAGCGCGCCGCGGCTGAACGCGGCGGGTATACTCTTGACGGGCGCCACAAGCGTTCAGAACAAGCTGTGTGCCAATCCGGTGCGCAGGTTTTTAAAAGGGAGGCTGCGGCTGGAATGATTATCGGTGTACCCAGAGAGATAAAGAACAATGAGTACCGGGTCGCGCTGGTGCCAAGCGGCGCCGAGGCTCTGGCGGAAGATGGGCATACAGTAGTCGTCGAGACAGGAGCAGGCGAGGGGACCGGAATTGAGGATGCGGAGTACGAGGCTGTTGGAGCCCGCATCGTCGGTTCGGACGCAGAGGTTTTTGCGATTTCAGATATGGTAATGAAGGTAAAGGAGCCGCAGCCGCAGGAGTATCCGATGCTCCGCGAGGGCCAGATCCTCTTTACCTACTTTCACTTTGCCGCCAGTGAAGAATTGACCCGCGCGATGGTGGCAACCGGCGCGATATGCGTCGCCTATGAGACCATTCAGCTGCCGAACGGCTCTTTGCCGCTTCTAACTCCGATGAGCGAAGTTGCTGGACGCATGGCGGTGCAGCAGGGCGCAAAGTTTCTTGAGAAGCCCATGGAGGGCCGCGGCATTCTGCTGGCAGGCGTACCGGGCGTGCCGCCTGCGAATGTGCTAATCCTCGGAGGCGGAATCGTTGGCGCAAACGCTGCGAAGATTGCCGCAGGATTTGGCGCCAATGTCTATCTGCTTGATGTCAACCTGGAGCGCCTTCGCTACCTCGATGATGTGATGCCACCCAATGTCACCACCATCTACTCGAATCGCCTGAATATCGCTCAGCTCCTTCCCACCGCCGATCTGGTCATCGGTGGCGTATTGAGAAGGGGCGCGAAAGCGCCGACTTTGGTTACCCGAGAGATGCTAAAGCTGATGCGGAAGGGCGCCGTGGTCGTCGATGTGGCCGTTGATCAGGGAGGCTGTTTCGAGACGACGCATCCCACAACGCACAGCCATCCTACCTATATCGTCGAGGGTGTGGTTCACTACTGTGTGGCGAATATGCCGGGAGCGGTTGCGGGTACCTCGACCTATGCGCTGACGAATGAGACGCTTCCCTATGCCAGACAGCTTGCGAGAGCCGGATGGAAACAGGGCCTGCGGGACAGTCGACCCCTGCAGCTTGGCGTGAACGTTGCCCTGGGCAAGGTAACTCTGTCCGATATCGCGGAGCAGTTCGGCTTTGAATATACTCCCGTTGAGGCGCTGATTAATTAGGGGTGCTCAATCCGTTAGCACGGTGATTGAGTAGGGAGTAAGAGTGAAATGGTGCGGGTCGCGCAGGTTCGATCGCCGGGGAGGCAGATTTAGCTCAGCGCGACCCGCATCACGTTTCGCTTGCCAGCGATAGCAAGAGCTATCGTATTGAATCATCTTTCGCCATAGACGATCCACCGAAACGGTGGGCCGCTCAAAGCGGATGTCTGCATTGATCTCCGTGTGGCCATAGTTAAGGATCAAGAGCCTCCATCGGCCATCACGGTGAAGGGCATAGGCAGCGATAGACGGTTCGTTCTGATCGACTGCGAGCCGCACGGGAACGATCTCCGCCGTATCTGCCGACGATAGATCCGCATGAAGCCAGTCCTTTAGCAGCATGTTTGCAGCGAAATAGGCAGGAACCGGTGCGTAAACTCCGCCATCACGCTCAAGAAACAGCGTCAGATTTCCCCACGACTCTCTGCCATTGGCGCCTGGAGAGTCCTTCTCACTCATCAGGTAGTTTGGCTCAACTCCGTAACAGAACGCCGTGGATCCTCCAAGGGCTAGGAATTCGGCAACCGTTCCCGCGTTAACCAGCGCGCCGGGAAGATCGACATCAGGCTGTCCCGCAAATGAGGAGTAACCGTATTCCGTGATGTACCAGGGAATATCCCGTGGCACCCCGTCTCGCTCAAAGCTGTGAACGGTGTCGCGCAGCATCTTACTGGACCGTTCTGGAGAACGGGGATTGAAGACATTGTCGAAGGGAAACCACTCGAACGAGAAGAAGCCGAGTGTATCCAGCCGCTTCCTGCGCTTAAGGTAACGGACCCATCGACTTAACCAGGAGCTATTGCCGGCTTCGTCCGTCCAGGTTTGATATCCCTCCACGCTGGTCTGAAGCGATGGCCCACCTGTTACCCAACCGCTATTGTGCCGCTTTACCAATTGCGCCATCTGCAGATAGAGCGCGCCGAAATCCTCCGGAGACACGTTCTGGCCATCGGGCTCCTCGCCGAATTCGACACGGTCAATAGGGAAATGAGACTGGTTAAGATACTGAAGCAGCGCGGACGTGTTCTCGGGAGTATCGTACAGTGCGGGAGCCGCAACAATGTTGTGTCCGGACGCCAGTAGTCCAGAGGATAGCAGCCGATCGGGAGCGGGCTGTTCGGTGTTTAGATCGATGTCCTTCTGGCGATGCCACGGGTCGGTCGAAGATGTCCAGATAATCGATTGAGTTGAGGTGGTTTGCCCGTGGCGTATGCAGTCCGTAAGCTTGTCGTTTGTATCAAATCGGCCCACATAAATCTCGCGCATAGCGTAGCCAAGGCGATCGCGAATATCCTGTGAACCTGCTGGAGCGGTATGCGACGATGCAATGAGCCAGACGCGAACATACCGCACCTGGACAGGCTTATCGCAGAGTCGGATGTGCTGCGATCCGCCGTTGCTATGCGTTATCGACCCATTGGGAAACCGCTTCCAGATGTTCTCACCGGCGTCGAATATCGCATTTTGGGATAAATGCGTGGAGTATTCAACGCGAAAATCGGTGGCATAGGGCTCTGCCCACGCCAGGCGAATTCCATTTACAGTGCAAGGTCGCCCTAAATCTACGGCAATCCACTGCGGGTGAACGGAGTTGCTTTCGCCCGTGAACCGTTTATCAAGATAGGGGTTGCTCTTCCAGAAGGTCGATTCGTCCCCATCTGCGAGCCGAGAGTAACCGTCATTATTTGCCTGGTCGATCGTGTTGCCGCGGCGCGGCAGGCGGTAGCCATAGCTCTTCAGTATTGGAGATGTGAGGGCCGTGCTCGAAGTCCAGTAACCCTCCGAATGGACGGCATCGCTCCAGCTTCCCCTGGCGTTCCAGTGCCACGCCTCTATGGCAAGCTCGGTTCGCAGCCGCAAGGTTTTTGGCCCAAAACCGACACTCCGAATTTTGCGGATACTCGTTGGAGTGTATACTCTCTCCGTGCCTCCACGCTCAAGTCCGTCCAAAGCTGCGCCCATCGATTGCGACGGAACAATGCGGTGGATCGCGGCCGGATGAGCGTTGTTCACTATGATGCTGGCCACGGGGCGTGTCTGGCCGGCGCAAGCATGGGTGAGGCAAACGCAAAGTGCAACTGGAATTTTAGTCCGCAGCATCTTTCCCAAGTCCCAGTTCTTAGTTTAAAAATCGCGTCATCTGTCTGATTGACTCGTATCAATAGATAGTATGCAGTGTCGGAGATCAGAAGGAACCAACGCACGATGCCCGATGAATCTTCAAACCCCGAAACGAGCGGAACGCAGGTTACGGCGGCAAAGAATCTGCCTCCTCATCATGCATCTCCGGCGACAACCGCCGGTACTGTTGCCGTGCTGGTTCTCGCTGCAACTGCGATCGCCTATCGGGTTAGGTCCGCTGCCATTCGCGGATGGCAGAGTTATTCAAAAGAGATCGGCGCCGAGTTTGAGCCTAAGAGTCGGTTCTCGCCGCGTTATATCTCCGGAAAAATCGGAGAACGGCCTGTTTTTGTCGAGACCGCGACCAGCAACGAGGACGATGCGCCGTACTACCATACACGGGCCTCCATGCCGATCACGAATACCGCGATGTTGATTCTGGGGCTGAGACGAAAGAGCCTTTACGAAGAGACACAGACCCGCAACGAACAGCCACTTCACACCTTTGGCGATACCGATTTCGATCGCCGCATGATCCTCGTGACGAATCATCAGGATGCACTGGACGAACTGCTGACCACAGAGATCCGCAAGGAGCTATTGAAATACTCTGATATCGAGATCTATGTGGGATACGAGGTGATCGAATGGCGAAGGGCAGGGGAGGTGACCGATCCGCAGGCAATCCGCCGGCTCAACGCATGCCTCGCACAACTTGCTGAGCGGATTGATGGCCTTCAGGGCAGAGCGATCACGCTGACACAAAAACTCGCGGATGCGGAGCTGATCAGCAAATGCGTCTAGTTCCTGCCTTACGGCAATAACTTAAACTCTGCCACCTCGGGATTGCAAAACATCCTGATGGGCAGCCCCACATTCCCAAGCCCGCGACATACATACATCTGAGCGGCGCCGACGTGATACCAGCCATGCCTGTAATGTTTTGCGCCGATCCTTCGCAGCTCTCTTGCGGTGAGGATTGGAAGGTGAATCTGCCCGCCATGGGTATGGCCAGATAGGGTGAGGCAGTTTCTTTCGGAGAAGCGTTCCACTAGCGCAGGGTTATGAGCAAGCACTATTACCGGCTCAGCCTCTGGTACACCCTTAAATGAGCGTGCAACGTCCGTATGCTTGTACCGATCATCATCCAGCCCCACGAGCCACACGCCATTGCTTAGCTGTACGCTCTGATTCCGAAGGACCACAATCCCCTGTTTTTCGAGGGCATGCGTTACCTTTGCGCCACTCGTGTGATGGTCATGGTTTCCCAGAATTGCGTAGACGCCAAGAGGGGCGCGCAGCGGGCTGAGCAGCTTTGCAACGGGCTCGATGTCGTGTTCCTTGTCGCTGACATAGTCGCCAGTCAGTACGATAAGATCGGCTGCCGCCTTGCTCGCGAGTTGAACGCTTTCATGAAGCAGGCTCTCACGCGTAAAGCTGCTTCGATGCAGATCGGTTAACTGAACAAGCCGCATTCCGCTGGCCGCTGCCGGTAACCCGGGCAGTGTTACGTCATGCTTGGTGTACTGGATCATGCCGCGCCGTTCTTGGAGGCGCTTGCCGCCGCCTTCGCCTCGTCGTCAGCGCGGTCGCGCTTTACCTGCTGCAGACGCTGATCCGCATCTTTTGCGCCATCGGTATCGCCCAGCTTGCCGCAGATCGCACCCAGCTGCAGAAGCGCAAGTTCGTAGGCATCGCCTAGCTCTTTGCGCTTCGCCGGAGTTCGACTTGTTACATTCACCAGCCAGTTGCGTCCCGGCCAGTACTCGGCGAACACTGCCAGCGCCTGCGTCTCCTCCTTGCGCGCAGAGACCCAGTCCGAACGCTTCACACTGAGGTCGGCAAGCGCCGCGTGAGCAAATGCAAATTCGGTCTCGACCGCCTCGTGCATCGCACGAACCTTGCCGTACGGCGTGAACTGAAGCTCCGTGGCCTCGTGCATTATGCGTTCGGCATCCCCGTCTTTGCCTGCGGCGAGATAGGCGTTATAGAGCGCATGGAGGTTCTGGAGCATCTTTGGCTCCATCGACCGAGCCTTCTCAAAAGCGTCAATCGCCGACTGCCAATCCTTCAAAGTTACATAGAACTGCCCGAGCCTGTAACAGGTTTTGCCAACATTGGAAATCTGTACGGCTGTCTTAAGTTCAGCGAGGCGCTGATCGCTTGACGACGACACTTGCGCGAGGCCAAGATGCGCCTCGGGATCAAATGGATCCGCCGAGGCTGCGGCTCCAAATGCCTCCTGCGCTTGCTTAAAGTTCGACTGAGCCTCTTCTGGAGCTGAGTCGTGTTTGGCAATCGCGGTATCCAGGTCGGTCTGCCCCATTGCCAGGTTCATTCGCGAATTGATTAAACTTGAGCCTCGCCACAACAGGATTAGGCATGCGACGATCGCCAGCCCCATGATCTCCTTGCCGACAGGCTGTGGGCGCTTTGTACTCAGTGGCGCTAGGTCTCGAGAAAGCGCAACGATGAGAGCTACAACGGTAGAGAGCGTGAATAGGTTCGCCACGACATACCAGTCGGAATCCAGCACGCTATGCATCATGGAGGCGGCCAGTGCTGCAATTAGCCCTGCAAGGGCGAGCCCCGGCGTGTTGAGGTATGGATATTTGTCGTCTCTACCTGCCGTGGAGCTTGCTTCGTCCTCAGCAGCCCGCTCAAGTCGCCTCGCCCTTAGCTGCATGAGTGCGTTCGCTGCATAGGCAGAGGCCGCGGCCAACCCTGCCAGACAGGCAAGCACGCCCGGGTAGCCGGTCTCTGCCATTAGCTGCAGGTAGCTATCGTGGGCATGGATGGTAAACGCAGTCTCGGCATATCGCGGATACGCGACCTCATAGTCTCCAATGCCGGTTCCCAGTACCGGGTTTGCGTTCGCCATCCGCGTGGTGCCAATCCAGGTCCACTTTCGGAACTCGTTCGAGTTAACCTGGGCATCGGAAGAGACCGCTCCTGAGGAGCTTGCCGTCTGTGGCGCTGGCGCGCGGTGCTTCAGACGCGAAAGCAGCGGCGTGAGCGCGGGAACTGAGCCCAGGATAAAGAGGGCTAAGGCCACACCAAGCGCTCGTGTCCGGCGCGATTCCGTCGTGAAGACTGCGATTAGCCCAAACAAGATGAGTGCGGCAATGACCACTCCGCTGGCGGCTCGCGAGCCACTTAACCAGAGGCCCGCGCTCTGGAGCACAATCCCTGCTCCTGCAAGTAGTTGAAGCCATCGCACACGCGCCGAAGCAAAAATACCGATGGTTGCCGGCAGCGTCATCAGCAGGTAGCCGGCAAGGAAGTTGGGATCCGAAAAGGTGGAGTAGGAGCGATGCTCGGCAACGTGCTGTTTGAAGTAACTGATGTACTCTGAGATCCCAACCGTGGCCACAATGGTGCCGGCGACGGTGAGGGAGATCAACACCGAGACGAGGCATTTGCGATCTCGGGCGAGCCTCGAAACGATCCATCCACAGAGCAGCGCAGCAATGAGCGTGACAATTGTATTCAGGCTGAGGTTGAATGCCCGCGTGCGTGCGATGCTGACCGCAGACCATGCCACCAGCAGGCCGAACGAGACCGATAATCCCGGCACGATACCGATGCCAACAGGCTTTCTCCACTCTCGCAGAATGAGGATGAGCGTTGCCAACGCGGTGAGCAGTGCAATTACTGGCATGCCGATCGCACCAAAGACAAGCGTTTCGGTGCTTGCAGAGATCGCGGCAGGGTTGGCAAAATCACCCGCAAGCAGAGGGGCCAGCACCAGGACGATGCACACAATAATAGCCGCATACCAGTCAAGGCGATTGAGCGCAAGTGGGTCGAGCGCGTTCTGACCCTCATCGCTGGCACGATCCGTCATTCGGAGCGCGCCGTTTCTGGTAAGGGGGGATCTATCCTTCAATGTCAATTTCCGGCTCTCCGGCGCCTGTTCCGTCTCTCTTGTCCGGATATAAGTCGCTGTATTCTTCTCACACGGTAACGGGCCATTTTTCCAACGGCTCGAAGCGCTATGCCGATCGGAATGATAGGGCGGACGATTAACGGTGTTTCGGCCGCATAGTGCTTCTTATAGAATAGGTATTGGCTGCGATGAAATTCATAGGTCATGCGCGTCGGCGCAAGGTCCGTGCTCTTACCAATGAGATGGTAGATCTGTGCATCTGGAAAGTAGCTCACTCTCCAGGTTGTTCGACCTTCGGATCCTTCTATGCCGGCAGGAAGCGGCGTATGATTTACGCGCCAGCAGAGATCCACATCCTCGCAGAACATGAAGTACTCTTCGTCGAATGCGCCGATCTCATCGATAATCGAACGGCGCATCATCAGCGCCGCTCCAGACACCCAGTCTACATCCAGCGGCGAGTTATGGTCAAACTCGGTGAGCAGATAGCTGCTGGTGAATCTGTTTTTTGGGAAAAGCCGTCCCAGTGGCGTATCGCGGAAAAATCCGGTACCCAGGTTTGGGTAACTTCTGCAGGAGTACTGCAGCGATCCATCCTCATTCAGGAGCTTCGGTCCCACCACACCAGCGTCTGGATGTGCGTCGGCATAACCAACAAGTAATGAGAGCGCCTTCGGCAGCACCACGGTATCCGAGTTTAGGAACAGAACATATCTGCCGGTTGCATTGCCCAGAGCGCTATTGTTGCCCGCGCCAAAGCCAGAATTCACCTTGCGGCAGATAAGCTCCACATCTGGAAACTCATTGCG
>CAIXIX010000260.1 GCA_903919615.1 uncultured Chthonomonas sp. | reverse complement strand
TACTTACTTACAGGCTAAGTCGTGCATGGAGAGGGACGGATGCGCGCCTGGCGGATGGGGGGCAGAGTAGACGATTGAGACCACTGGGACCACTGAGACTAGTGGGACCAATTGAGCGCGGGCGCGCTGGTAGCGCGATGTGCTGCGGTTGGGCAGGGAATGTTGCCGGTCGATCAAGTAACTACTGAACTGTCGCGACGGGTAGGCAAAGAAGCCACTGAAGCCAATCCGAGTTTTGGCCTCACCCTAATCCCTCTCCATGCACGCTCGGCAGTACTTATTTACAGTCTAAGTCGCGCATGTAGAGGGACGGATGCGCGCCTGGCGGATGTGGGGCAGGCTGTAGATTGACTGGTACGCAGCAAGCAGCGCAACTACCAATTCAGGTGGCGGTATCGCCGTTCCTCTACTCGGCTAGGACCTGTAGGTTGTTCGTGGCGGACAGCCAGTACGGCAACCGACTTAATTTCAGCTGGGACCGGCCCCATTTTCACTATGAACCCGGTCGTGTCAGCATCAGATCAATGTTCAACGATCTTGCCGTTTACGATACGGTCTACTGCAGTTCCGCTGAGCCACACGACAGAACCCGACGCCGGAATGCCAACTAATTCTCCGGTGTGCGTCCCACCGAGAGTGAAGCGCGTGGAAATCAGGGCATTCCGTCCTTGTAGCGCGCCTCGATATGGCTGCCGTCGCAGAAGGGTTTGTTCTTCGACTGGCCGCACCGGCAGAGAGTCATGCGGTTTCGTATCTCGTACGATGTGCCGTCCTGCAACTCCACGAGGATGCCGCCGCGAATCCAGAGAGGGCCGCTGCACTTCTCTGCCGCGTCCTGCACGATCCCGATGGAAGGTTCGAGCGCAGGCTCCAGCATCTCCCCGGAAGCATTGTCGCGAACGACAAGACGACCTGACGGGCAGCGACTGACCTGATGCAGCAGGAGTTCGCGCGCTTTGGGATCGTTGGTCTGTGCGACCAGATCCCAGGACGCCTGCACTGCATCACAAAATCGCGCATCCGAGCAGAAGGGCCGAGCATCTTCCAGTGTCAGGCTCGGACCGGCGAACGTCTCTTTTTGGGCAGCGTACGGAAGGTGTGCCGCCGCCTCGGTGCCTTCAAAGCTGATGCGCGCATGCGATCCATCACAGTACGGCGCGTTTCCAGAATGTCCGCAGCGACAGAGCGCACAGGTATCCTGAGCTTTCAGGGTGGGCCCTTCCTCCCACACCCACGAACCTCCCTCGGCATTGGTCCCGATCACCTGCACGGCCAGCGGGACGCTGCCGGAAACCATATAAGGCCCATCCTTGATCACCAAAATCTTGTATGTCGGCTTCTCGCTCATCGCTACGATGCTCTTTCCTTAATCTCACTCTGCGTCCACGTGGCTTATTGCGGCATCGAACTCCGCTCTAGAACGAATGACGGCATTTGTGTCAAAACGTTCCCGCCCGACGTAAAGAGGTCCGTGGTCTCCGGCAACGCTTCGGATCTACAGCGCAGGAGAATCAGAGTGCAGGGTTGACCTGGCGGTCAGGATCGCCAGGCGGCGCAAATCAAGCTTCACCCAACGCCGACTTTCGCTGTTTTGGCCTCACCCTATTCCCTCTCCATGTGCGCACGGCAGCACTTATTTACAGTCTAAGTCGCGCATGGAGAGGGACGGATGCGCGCCTGGCGGATGGTAGGCAGAGTAGACGTTTGAGACCACTGAGACTAGTGGGACCAATGGAATGCGGTTGCGCTGGTAGCGCGATGTGCTGCGGTTGGGCAGGGAATGTTGCCGGTCAATCAAGTAACTGCTGAGCTGTCGCGACGGGTAGGCAAAGTAGCCACTGAAGCCATTCCGAGACCTGGCCTCACCCTAATCCCTCTCCATGCACGCTCAGCATTACTTACTTACAGGCTAAGTCGTGCATGGAGAGGGACGGATGCGCGCCTGGCGGATGGGGGGCGGACCTGTAGATTGACTGGTACGCAGCAAGCAGCGCAACTACCAATTCAGGCGGCGGTGTGGCCCGTACGACGAGTAGCCCCGTTAGGACCTCTAGGTAATTCGATGCGGGCGGCGTGAGATCGCTCTCACGATAGAAGGAAAAGTTCGCCCTTCCTGCAACATGTGAGATAATTTAACAATGACGGGTATGGAGGGTGAGCAGTATCGAAACCGAGGTTGTGACCGTAGATCCAGAGGCGGCAGACGCAGGCGTAATTGAACGCGCCGCCGATCTGATTCGCGCGGGAGATCTCGTCGCGTTCCCGACAGAAACGGTCTATGGGCTCGGCGCAAATGCGCTGCTGCCTGAGGCTGTTGCGGCGATCTTCGAGGCAAAGGGCCGCCCGTCCTTTAATCCACTCATCGTGCATGTGGCCGATGTCGACGAGGCAAAGAAGATCGTAGCAGTATGGCCGCCAGAAGCTGAAATTCTTGCTCGTGCGTTCTGGCCCGGACCTCTTAGCATTGTGCTCCCACGTCGTTCGGTCGTTCCGGATGCGGTCACAGGCGGCAGATCTACCGTAGCCGTTCGCGTTCCTGCAAACCCGGTCGCGCTGGCACTGCTGCGCGCTTCTGGTGTTCCCGTTGCTGCACCCAGCGCGAACCGTTCGGAACAGCTATCGCCAACTACCGCTTCGCATGTCCTCGCGGGCCTCAGTGGGCTCATCCCGTTTATTCTGGATGGCGGGCCGACCGCCGCTGGGATCGAATCTACCGTAATTGCAATTACCGGCGCTGAGGTAAGGCTACTTCGGCCTGGGCCGATCTCTCGAGACGAAATCGGGGTTCTTATTGGGCAAACCGTGCATTTACCTGATGGAAAACCGCAAGATGTTCATTCAGAATTTGCGTCGCCGGGGCAAATGCTGCGGCACTATGCACCGCGTGCTAAGCTGTCGATCTCACATCACCCGGAAGCGGAGGTCGAGAAGTTACTGAGCTTTGGAGAGCGGGTGGGCAGATTGAGCTATGCTAAGCATGCAAACGCTGATTTACACGGACTCACGGTCATCACTATGCCGCACGAGCCGAACAACTATGCAGCCGCGCTTTATGCGCGGCTGCATGAACTTGATTCGCTGGGAGTAACCCGGATTGTGGTGGACGCGCCGCCAACTGATGAGAGGTGGCTGGCTATATGGGACAGACTGACGCGGGCTTCTACCTGAGCTAGTCTCCACGGAAAAGGTCGTCGATCAGGCGATAGCCTTCCGGTATTCGCACTCGTGCATCCTGCTCTCCGCGCTCATCGTACGGCAGATGTCCGCCTCCGGCGATCGCTCTGCGGGAATCGTAGAGCAGGAAGGGAACGGGTCCGATCGCATGTCCGCGTGTGGCGACCGGAGTCTTATGGTCGGGGGCGCAGAGCAGCCGGAAATCATCTAGCTTCTTCAGGCCGTCAAGAAGTGTTCCCAGGACATATTTGTCGATGTTCTCGATGCCTCGGATCTTCTCATCAATGCTGCCTGCATGGCCAGCCTCATCAGGCGATTCCACATGCACCCACACGAAATCGTGATGTTCAAGCGCGGCAAGCGCCGCCCTTCCCTTGCCGAGATAGTTTGTATCGAAATACCCGGTAGCGCCGGGAACGTGGACTATCTCTAGGCCCGAGAGCTTGCCAAGGCCGCGCACAACGTCCACAGCCGAGATGACCGCACCCGTCAAACCACGCAGCTTCGAGAAAAGCGGCAGTTGAGGGGCGCGCCCAGGGCTCCAGGGCCAGAGCGTGTTCGCGGGCATTTTGCCTTCGTTACGGCGCATCCTGTTGTACGGCAGGTCGTCGAGCAGATTGATGGAATCTTCGATAAACTTGCGCAGCCGTGTCTCCTGCTCTCCCTGAGGGTAGATATCTGCAAGCAGTGTGCCCATATGCTCATGCGGAGGAGCGGTCTTCACATCCACCGGACCACCGCTCCAGCGGAGAATATGCCGATAGGAGACACCAGGGAAGAGAGACATACCGGGGATGCAGAGCTTCTGTGAGGCGAGTTCGATAATTTTGCGCGCCTCTTCGGTGGCAACATGGCCGGAGCTATAGTCCAGCAGAGTTTTGCCATCGGTGGCAATCAGAGAGCAGCGAAAGGCGACATCCTTCGGATCCATGGGGATATCCATGGCTGCGGCCTCAACGGGTCCCCTGCCGGTGTAGTACTTAATGGGATCGTAACCCAACAAGGCCATGTTTGCGGCGTCGCTGCCGGGGTACATGTCCAGCGGAGTAACCTGAACGCTGCCGACCAGTCCGGTCTTTGCAAGGTCATCCAGATAGGGCGTACGCGCGACCTCGAGCGGGGTCTTCCCACCGAGGTCTGCAAGCGGTTCATCAGCGGCGCCGTCCGGCACCAGAAGTATGTATTTCATGGTGACAGTATACCGGGTTGACAAGTGAAGAGGGAAAAGGGACAAAGGAAGTACCGGCTGCGCTTATCCTATTTCCACACTTTCTCGGGCGTAAACGGGTCGATGGCTTTGCTCTCGGACGTCACTCGGAGCTCTTCAGCAGTAACTTCACGTCCAAGTTCACTCGACCGATATATCCCCTCACTGATTAGCGCAGCATTTAGCGCATATTCTGCGGTCGGCAAGAGAGGCACATGGCCTAGCTGTGCGCCGACCCAGTGGCGCTGAGAGCTATCGTACCAGGCAGTCTCCGGGATGCACGAATGCCATCGCCAGTCTGTGCTTTTCGTATCGATCGCAGCGTCGATCGGTATGTCGCTCACGGTCGTGAAATAGGTAAGTGGCTCAAGCCGCAGTCCGCCGCGAGAACCAAGCACCTTACTCGATTCCTTGCCGTCATGATGCGCTGCCCAGCACTCTTCGATATCCATCGAGATGCCGCCTTTGAGCCGCACCCACCCCAGCGCCATCTCTTCAACGCTGTATCCGCTAAACTCGCGTCGCTCAGGGTACATATCCAGCTCTTGATGGATGGACCCGGTGATCGTTAAGACTTCAGGATTGCCAACAAGGTGAAGAATCTGTGTGAGATGATAGATGCCCATGTCGAACAGGGCGCCACCGGCAGCGGTTCCTTTGTCTACAAAAGCGGGTGAACCATAGCCATCGACAAACGGTCGCCCACGCCGGCGAAATCCGTAAGACCGGGCATAATAGATCTTTCCGAGTTGACCATCGTCAATGAGCTTCTTTGCTGCTCGGGCCTCTGCAGAGTAGATCAGGCCGAGCTGAATGTGCAGCAGCTTTCCAGTGGTGTGCGCTGCCTCAAGCATGTTTGCTGCGTCTCGATAGGCGCCAGCCATTGGCTTTTCGCAGTACGCGTTCTTGCCGGCTTCCAGCACCGCAATTGTCAGTGGAGCATGCTTGTTGTTGTGCACGCACACATCTACAGAATCGATATCATCGCGAGCTAAAAGCTCACGATAATCTGAATAGCCATCGGAAATGTCAAACTTGCTCTTCGCAGCTTCGACGCGTTCCGGCAGAAGGTCTGCCACAGCGACGACTCTGGCTTCCGGGATCTTCTCATAGTTCTCCAGATGCTGAGTCCCGATCTGGCCGGCTCCAATTAGGCCAATTCTCAATTGCCTGTCCATCATCACACCTCTGAAACCATCTGTCCCCTGTTGTATTGTTTTGCAACGGATGGAGCTTCGAGATATTATGCCGCGCCAGACTGAGGATTTCCTCCGGCTTAATTTCCCTTATCTCGTATCATTAGTTGGTTGTGAATTCTGCGCGCACAGCCAGAGGTAGTGCGCATGACTTGGCCGCGGCGTGCTGAACGGGACCCTCAGCTGACCTACCCTTTCCGCTTGGGTCCCTCCTCCACGCCCTAGT
>CAIXIX010000259.1 GCA_903919615.1 uncultured Chthonomonas sp. | reverse complement strand
CTGTGTTGCGCCACAGCCCTCTTGTCAAGGAAGTGCTCGTAAGGAGCACTGGCTTGACACAGAATGTTCCTCATTCGGCGAAAACCAGCTAACGGTCTAACAAGAGCGCGCGACTAAGGAACATCAAATGTACGCATTTGGCAGGAATAACCTGCAATTCAATCACCCGGCCGAGACGGATGCCGGGGTGGGCATCCGGACGGCCTCAATACAAGTGGCCTCGTTGGGGCATGTTCCCGCGCTCATCCGAGGAAAAGCTTGGCCAGGTCATTGGTTCAAATCCGGGTTCACTGCTGCGCCCGAATATTGAGGGATTCGAGCAGTAGGGTACCGCCTATTTCCCACAATTTAGACTCTCAGATGCGTTTTCACCTGAACCAATGACCCACATTTGACACGGAAGGGGCCGCCCTACGGCTTCACCGCTCATTCTTCGCGCGCCGCAGGGAACCCGGTTCAAATCCAATACCGCCTATTGACTGTGGGAGACTGCAACCTCCCCGTGCGTAAAGTAAACTCATCCTTACATGTTGGTTACCCAAGTCTTCGTGAAAGCTTGGGACCATATGACAATCTCACCTCTTCCTTTGGCAAAAACTGCATCAGCAGTTTCGCTCTCCGACCTTCGCCGTTTTGGCGAGGGTTGGCTCCTGTCGTGCGATATTGCTCGCCACTCCGCGGCTACCCTGTACAACCGTCGCCTGTACCTATCAAAGCTCACATGGTTTCTAGAGGAGGCGGGCGACAACGTATGTGACACCTTGGAACTACGCCAGTTTTTCTCGTACTTGAACCACGGCCATACAAATCCAGGCGGGCGCTGGGGCAACCCTCAGCTCACGAAACCCGTTTCCACTGGCACGACCGCCACTTACGACCGCCACTTACGCACGTTCTTTGCTTGGCTCGTAAAGGAGGAGGTCATTGAACGCTCCCCCATGGACAAGATTCCTGAGCCAAAAGACCGGCCAGATCAGGTCGATCCCTTTGCGGATGAAGAGGTCGAGCGCTTGATCGCCGCCTCAAAGAAAAGCAACTACGCCAGACGTGACGAGGCTATTGTTTGGTTCCTACTCGATACGGGTATCCGGGCCTCCGAATTATGTTCTGTGCGCATGCGGGATGTAGATTTACAAGCCAAGAAGGTGAGGATTGAGGACGGCAAGGGAGGAAAGGCCCGGTCGGTGTGGTTCGGGATTGCCACCGCCAAGGCGCTTTGGAACTATCTCAAGAGTGAGCCGCACGATGATGAGGACCCGCTATTCTTCAACAACCGCGGCGAAGCATTGACCCGATCTGGCTTGCAGCAGCTCATCGAAAGGTTAAATAAGACAGCGAAGGTGTCACGTTCGCACTGCTCTCCGCATACTTTTAGGCACACGTTCGCGATATCGTTCCTGCGAAGCGGCGGTGATTTGCTAACGTTGCAGCAATTACTCGGGCACTCCAGTCTTACAATTGTGAATCGCTATGTGAAGCTGGCTCAAGCGGACTTGCAGAATGCGCACCGAAGGTTCTCGCCGGGTGACCGGCTAAGGTCTAGGCGCACATCTCGACAATAGTTGAACTTACTGGATGCTGCTGGTTGTTCTTAGCCGCCTGGTATCCATGAGAGGGGCCCGGAGACGATGTGTCTCCGGGCCCGTGTTGCTACCGCTAATACTCTTCTGCAAGCATAACCGTTAATACGCGGCGACACGCATCTGTGGTAGGATCTGCCCAGAACTTAAGGTTCTGGTCGTAGTAGTCGATCTTCCAGAAGATCTTCTTGCCCTCCCACATGAGACTACCAAAATCGTGCTCACGGTAAGGGTCGTTACCTTCGTGAAAGTCGTTATAGAAGGCAATGGTTACGATCAATCCGTATTCATTCATTAGCCCTGACACAACTTTGGTAAACCTATACGCTCCTAACCTGCGGAACTCGTCGTTCCTCTTTTGAATCTCCAACTCATCTAGAGACGTATGCTCCATATCCCTCCTGTTAGCTATGCTAGTAAATCGAGCTGATCGACCTTCGCGCCCTACGGTACGAGGCAAAGAAATGGCATCTACGGGTCAAGGTGGAGCCCCGCCGCAGGTTGGAACGACCTTGAGGCGTCAGAGACATTTCTTACACTGAGAAGACTGGGCGGACAACATTCACCTCAGGAACTTGCTGCGTCAAAACAACTCCAGATGCTGCCTGCTTCGTTACTGCCGACCGACACAGTGCATAAGAAAGGCCCGGAAGCGATATTGCTTCCGGGCCGTTTTGGCTGCCACTAATATTCTTCAGCAAGCATCACAGTTAATACTCGACGGCACTATGGACTGAGCGGATCTTCCCAATGATCCAATGTCTGATCGTAATAGTCGATCTTCCAGAAGATCTTCTCTCCATTCCAGAGGATCACACCGAAATCATGCTCTCCGTATGGATCGATACTTTCGGTAAAATCGGTATCCTCTCGTACCGCAGTGATCAATCCAGGCACATCGTTCAACCCAAGAACACCGTACGTTACGGTAAACGTGCCTGTCGATCTAAACGCATCGTTCAATTTGCTGATCTCAACGACCACATTATCCTGCTGCACATATCCTCCTATTAGCTACGCTGGTAAATCGAGCTGATCGACCGACCGCTCACCAACAGGCGGAAAGAAACTGATGCAAAGGGTCAAGGCGGAGCCCCGCCGCAGGCTGGAACGACCTTGAGGCGGAGCGGACGTTTCTTAGAATGGGGAGAGCGTGTGGACACCTCAAAGCATTGCTTTTGCGAATACCGGACAGACCATGAAATGCTTGTGACCTACGAGGAACTGTAAGGTATCTTCTATTTACTCGAAAGCGACTTTGTCGTAACCAACGACCGACAACTTTCGTAATGCATGTAAGTCCAGACGGAGGAGCAGAACAGTTGAATCCATATGTATTAACCGCTATTGGTACTAGCGCGGGAATTGTTGGCGTTGTGATAGCATACTGCCGCTTCCGCCGCGATGAGTTCGACAAGAAGGCGAACGTCCAAGTTGAGCATATCGACTGGATACAAGAGGCTACTAATGAAGGCAGCCTGAAAATTCGGCTCAAGAACTCTGGTGGACGCGCCGCAAGCAACATCAGCGCAAGCGTCCGTATGATCGACCACTTGCTGGAAACCTTGCCAGCGCCAAATTTTGACTATAGCAGAGTAAACGAACTGCAACCGGGAGAGTCGGTCGAGCATGAGTTTTCTTGGTGCATGAATGCGATATTCACACACGTAAACGTACAAATCACGGTTTCGGCACTCGACGCAGTGACAGGTAAGGCATGTCTTCCGAAGCAGTTCTATTATAAGTGGGGAGAACTCGGTGTATTCAAACTCGATCAGTCATTTCGTGATATGACAGCCGGCGAGGTATCGCGATTACGCGACTTTCTTGTAGAGAGTAACCACCGACGAAAGATTGGACCGCACACTGTATACGCCATCCCGGGAGTGCCCGATTACATGGGATAATTAGCGGGAGCGGGTTACCACGGGGCTGACAACGAGAATGTAGGTCCTCTGTGCGACGTGGGAACACTTCGTAACGATGGCATCTGGTGTCCGACGAGAAATCCGGATCGCGCGGCGTTATGTCGACACGCGCGCCATCCTTAGAACAGCTCAGTCTGTGCGTTCGTACTCTTGAGCCTCCAACGATCGCTGCCTTGATGTATGGCTACATCCTCAAGCACGCTCCGTATGTCCTGATCAGCAGGCGTTGTTCCGTTCCTCAAGAGCGGCATAATAGCGTACACTATTTCATCGAAAGTCGCAAATGTACCCTCCCGGCCTTTTCGTGTCAGGTATGAGATAAGGAAGTAGCGAACCCGGAGTACTAAAGGAATATGGCTCTTGAACTTATTGTTTGATGGGATCTGGTATTGTCCCGTATCGCTGTTGTAGTCGTAGTTTTCGCGCAGGAGTGGCGTTAAGTCAGAATACTCACGGCTAAGTAGGTCCAGGTAGCCAAGTTCCAGACCGTTTATCACGAGTTCATTATATATTTCCTCGAGAGTTGCCCCCATGTTTCTCGCGATAACCGCCTCAATGTTGTTGAAAATGGCAGCGGTTACGTCCATTCCCAGTTGCCCTTTCATGAGCGACTTCGGATTGCGTACCTTTCTGAAATTGATAATCATTTGACCGGAGAGAACTGTGAAATGGTGTTGTCGCTTTTTAAAGCTAGTGGTGTGTTTTTTAAAGGCATGTAGGGATTTTGCTCTTCCGTGTTAGATTCTACCTTCGGGCCGCTGTCGGACTCTTGATCCGTGCGGCAGGAGGATAAGAATGCCTTGGGTTGCTCCACAGTATCAGCCGGTTTTTTCGGATGCCGATATCGAATTG
>CAIXIX010000258.1 GCA_903919615.1 uncultured Chthonomonas sp. | reverse complement strand
TACGCAGGGCCCAACAAAGTGGAGTGTACGAAAGCCGTGAATAAACTCAAAAAAGACCCGCACGGCAAATCGAAGTTCAAATCCGCGGGATTGCGGTCCGGAGAGAAACCGGTGTTCGTGTCTGTTATTTTCATCTGGCCCAGCAGCGCCACTTTGACTGACTGGAGTCGTTTTATCGTCTGTCATAGAGCGATCTGTCCATTCTAATGTATCTTGAAGTTTCCGTTTGATTCCGCCTAACTATTTAATATAACGTCGCCAACTCCCTCCTGAACGTCATTTATCTCCCCTGAATTACCTACTCTGAACACAATACGCCAAATCAAGGATGCACAATCAACGCGCCTGAAAATACAATCAGCATACAGTCTATGCGCCACCAGAACACCAAATACCAGGGCAGTTCTCCGCGCCGCCAGAAGCGGCCGGGCGCATTCGTAATACAGACTTCAGGAGATTCTCTGATGCGCAGACAGGTAACCATTGATGGTAACGACGCCACAGCGTACGTTGCCTATAAGACAAACGAGGTGATGACGATCTACCCGATCACTCCCTCGTCTACCATGGGCGAACTTGCTGACGCCTGGGCGGCCGCGGGTGACAAGAATATCTGGGGCAATGTGCCTCTGGTTCAGGAGATGCAATCCGAGGGTGGCGCCGCAGGCGCAGTGCATGGAGCGCTGCAGGCGGGAGCCTTAACGACGACGTTTACGGCCAGCCAGGGCCTCCTCTTGATGATCCCAAACATGTTTAAGATCGCAGGCGAGCTGACGAGCACGGTATTTCACGTTGCCGCACGCTGCATTGCGACGCATGCACTTTCGATTTTTGGCGACCATAGTGATATCATGGCTGCTCGCAGCACCGGCTGGGCCATTCTCTTCTCCGACTCAGTGCAGGAGGCGATGGACTTTGCGCTTATTTCGCAGGCAGCCACTCTAAAGGCGCGCGTGCCTTTCATTCATGCATTTGATGGATTCCGGACCTCACACGAGGTCCGTAAAATTGAGGAGCTCTCCGTTGAGGATATCCGCGCGATGCTGCCTCAGGATGCCGTTCGGGCACATAGACTGCGCGGACTTTCTCCAGATCGCCCCGTACTGCGCGGATCTGCTCAGAATCCAGACGTTTTCTTCCAGGCGCGAGAGGCCTGCAACCTCTATTACGATGCGGTACCCGGGATCGTCGAAGAGACGATGCAGAAGTTCGGTGAGCTAACCGGCAGGGCATATCACCTGTTTGACTACTACGGCGCACCCGACGCAGAGCGCGTGATTGTGATCATGGGGTCTGGCGCGGAGACCGCGCAGGAGACTGTTGATCGCCTGTTAGAGTCCGACGAGAAGGTCGGCGTGGTGATCGTTCGCCTCTTCCGGCCGTTCTCTGTATCGCATCTGCTTGCGGTTCTGCCGGCCACAACGAAATCGATCGCAGTGCTGGATAGGACCAAAGAGCCGGGCGCGATCGGCGAGCCGATGTATCAGGATGTTATCACTGCACTCTCCGAAGGGCTCAGCGCGGGAACCGCACCTTTCGAGAAAATGCCCCATGTCATTGGCGGTCGCTACGGGCTCTCCTCCAAAGAGTTTACGCCAGCTATGGTGAAGGCAGTCTACGACGAACTTGCGAAGTCGGCGCCGAAGAACCACTTCACGGTGGGTATTAACGACGATGTAAGCTTCCGAAGCCTGGAAGTGGACCCGAACTTCAGCGTTGAGACAGACGATGTGGTCCGCGCCGTTTTCTGGGGGCTCGGTTCCGATGGAACGGTTGGCGCAAACAAGAACTCGATCAAGATTATCGGCGAAGACACCCCAAACTACGCGCAAGGCTACTTTGTGTACGACTCCAAGAAGTCTGGCTCCATGACCGTATCTCACCTGAGATTCGGACCAAAACCAATCCGAAGTCCCTACCTTGTGCAAACGGCCAACTTTGTTGCAGTCCACCAGTTTGATTTTGTCGATCGATACCCCGTTCTGGATACGGCTGCCAAAGGCGCCATCGTCCTGCTGAACAGCCCCTTTGATAAGGACACTGTGTGGGACAACCTTCCAAAGCCAATTCAGGAAGTTATCGTCAACCGGGGCCTTAGCCTGTATGTGATTGACGCGCTGGAGGTGGCTCGAAAGACAGGCATGGGCGGCCGCATCAACGGAATTATGCAGACCTGCTTCTTTGCGCTTTCGAAGGTTATGCCGAGAGATGAGGCGATTGAGAGAATCAAGTACGCCATCAAGAAGAGTTACGGCAAACGGGGCGAAGAGGTTGTAAAGCAGAACTGGCGTGCCGTTGACGAGACACTCGAGAATCTGTTCCAGGTAAATGTGCCATCTGCGGTTACGAGCACGAGAGTGGTCGTGGATGCGATCTCCTCGAAGGCTCCCGATTTTGTAAGAAATGTGACTGCGGAGATAATCGCGGGCCGCGGTGATGGCGTGCCGGTGAGCGCAATGCCGGTGGACGGCACCTTCCCAACGGGGACGGCAGCCTGGGAGAAGCGCAACATCGCGACAGAGATTCCTGTGTGGGAAGAGAATCTCTGCATCCAATGCGGCAAGTGCGTACTCGTATGCCCGCATGCGGTCATCCGAGCCAAGCTTGCCAGTGAAGCCGATCTTGCAGGAGCGCCAGATGGGTTTAAGACTGCTCCGGCAAAGTGGCGAGAATTTGCCGATCGCAAATACACCCTGCAGGTGGCCGTGGAAGACTGTACCGGCTGTACGCTCTGCGTCGAAGTATGCCCTGCTAAGGACAAATCTCATGCTGGCCGGAAGGCTCTTAACATGGCGCCGCAAAGGCCGCTGCGGGAGCAGGGAGCAGCCGATTGGGACTACTTCCTGGGTATTCCAGATCTGCCGCACCATACCGAGCTCATTCGGTTCAACAACATTAAAAACGCTCAGCTTCTTCAGCCGCTCTTTGAGTTTAGCGGCGCGTGCAGCGGATGCGGCGAGACACCGTACATTAAACTCGTGACTCAGCTTTTCGGCGATCGATCCGTAATCGCGAACGCCACAGGATGCTCCAGTATCTACGGCGGCAACCTGCCCACCACGCCTTACACGACGAACAGTGCAGGAAGAGGGCCGGCATGGTCCAACTCCCTGTTCGAAGATAACGCGGAGTTCGGGCTGGGCATCCGGCTCTCGCTCGATATGCAGGAAGGTTACGCTCGTACCCTGGTGGAAGCCGGCCGAGCGAAGATTGGCGAAGAGCTAGCAGACGCGATCCTCAACGCTGACCAGACCGAAGAGAGCGGAATTCACGCACAGAGAGAACGGATTGAGCAGCTTAAGGCGATCCTCGCTACCGATGACAGCCAGGAGGCCAAGGATCTTCTTGCGCTTTCTGATCAGCTTGCTCGCAAAACGGTTTGGATCTTCGGTGGCGATGGCTGGGCTTACGATATCGGCTACGGCGGCCTGGACCACGTTCTCGCCAGCGGCAAGAACGTCAAGGTGCTTGTCCTCGATACCGAAGTCTATTCGAATACAGGCGGCCAGGCATCGAAAGCGACCTCGCGCGGAGCGGTGGCAAAATTCGCAGCAGGCGGAAAAACATCCGCCAAGAAGGACCTTGGCAAAATGGCCATGGCGTACCGAAGCGTGTACGTCGCTCAGATCGCGATGGGCGCAGACGATGCTCAAACGCTGAGGGCGCTGCGCGAGGCGGAAGCCTATCCAGGGCCAGCCATCGTGATCGCGTACAGCCATTGTATCGCTCACGGTATCGATATGGCGAAGGGGCTCACCCAGCAGAAGCTAGCCGTAGACTCCGGCTCCTGGATGCTCTATCGGTACGACCCGCGGCTCGGGGACGAAGGCAAGAATCCGCTCCACATCGACAGCAAACCCGCTTCGATCCCGCTGACCGATTATATCTACAGCGAGATGCGATATCAGATGCTTCGCAAGAGCAACCCAGAAGAGGCGGCGCTCCTGCTGCAATTGAGGCAGGAAGATATCGCGACGAGATTCGATGAGTACACGCGGATGGCTGTGGAAGAGCCAGTTAAAGCGTAGCTGGGAAAAGTCTCACGCAAAGGTGCGAAGCCGCAAAGAAAATACAGATAGACGCATAGCTAGCCGCAAAAATACCCGGCAGATCGCAAAATCGAGGCGATTTGAGCGGTGGCGGCATGCAGCGATTAGCAATGACAAATGAATATGAGGGGGCCACTACCTGATATCGGAACAGCGCCCCCTCACTCTCCCCTAATTCGCTCGCAAGCTCGCAGGGGGTCAATGCAGTGGCCGGTAGGTGATTTCGACCGCAGCAAGATATAGAAGCAAGGATTCCGCTAAATGGATCTCACAACACATTATATTGGATTGGACCTGAAGAACCCGATTGTGGCCTCCGCATCTCCGCTGTCGCGCAGCCTCGATGGCCTGCGTCGCATCGAAGATGCCGGAGCAGGGGCGGTAGTGTTGCAGTCGTTGTTTGAAGAGCAGATAGCGCACGAGAGCCTGGCGCTTGATCACTACCTGAGCGTTGGCACCGAAAGTCATAATGAAGCGCTTAGCTATTTCCCGGATGCAGATAGCTACGACGTTGGCCCGGAGAAGTATCTTGAGCTAATTCGATCCGGCAAAGAGAACATCTCAATACCGATCATCGCAAGCCTTAACGGAGTTTCAACCGGCGGCTGGACGCGCTATGCCTCTCTAATGGAGAAGGCTGGCGCCGATGGCATTGAGCTAAACATGTACTACCTGCCGACGAATGTGAATGTATCCGGCGCAGAGATTGAAAAGCGATACCTGGAGACGCTAGATGCCGTAATAAAGTCTGTCAGCATTCCGGTCGCCGTAAAGCTGAGCCCATACTTTAGCTCGACAGCGCACATGGCATCCTGCCTGGCGAGAGAAGGCGCCCGCGCTGCGGTACTGTTCAATCGCTTCTATCAGCCGGATTTCGACCTCGAGAAGCTAGAGGTTGTGCCCTCCCTTGAGTTCAGCCGATCTTACGATTTGCGCCTTCCACTGCACTGGACGGCGATTCTTTTTGGTCACGTTCCGCTCGACCTGGCTATCACAACAGGAGTTCATACGCACTTTGACGTACTAAAGTGCATGATGGCTGGCGCCAACGTTGTCGAGATCGCTTCTGAGCTACTGCACAACGGCCTGGGACGCATCGAAGAGATTCTGGATGGCGTGCGGGGTTGGATGGAGGAGTTCGAATACGAATCGGTGCGGCAGATGCACGGAAGCATGAGCCAATTGCGCTGCCCAGATCCGGGCGCGTTTGAGCGAGCGAACTACATGAAGGTGCTTCAGTCGTTCCGAACGCCAGCGTAGCCGCCAGTAATCTGGCTGCCTCGAATTCTTACATAACTCGCACTCAGGAGCAAATGGAAAGCAAAGAGAAGCCGGACTGGCACGAATACTACGAAAAAACAGTGGATGTCCCTGCAAGAGAGCTTCTGGTAGTCTGTCTGGACTCTCTGCAGAACAAAGGTAAAGCGCCAGGTATCGCAATTGATATTGGTTGTGGCGCTGGTAATGAAACGATCGAGCTTCTTAAGCGCGGATGGCGGGTTGTCGCGATAGACAATCAGCCAGAGGCGCTGAGCTCGGTCGTTTCTCGTACGCCAGATTCATTGCGCGGATCGCTAACGGTCGAGCTGCAATCCCTTGAATCCCTTCACCTTCCCCAGGCCGAGCTCGTCTGGGCGGGTTATAGCCTCTCCTTTTGCAGGCCGGATAGATTTGGCGACATGTGGAGAAGCATTCTAGATTGCATGTCGCCGGGAGCAGCATTCGCAGGCAATATCTTTGGCCCAAACCACGTGTGGGCCGCGAACGAACAGATGACGTTTCTGAATGAGGAGAAGGTGAAACTGCTGTTCGAAGGTCTGGTGGTCGAACACTTCTCAGAATTAGACGAGCCGCGGATGACGGCGACTGCTGGCATGCAGCACTGGCATGATTTTTCTGTGATAGCGCGTAAGGGCTGATTTGCACAGGGATCTCTTCTACGCGGAGAGTAATGCGGCAGCGCGTTTTGCCTGATTACTTGCGACGACTGCTGCCGCGATCAGCAGCGCCGCACCTGCTACATAGATAAGCCCGCCAAACGTGATTGCATGGCTCATGTTTGCCATCTCCGAGCCATATTTTCCATGAACTGCCAGCCAGCCAACTACCACCGGCCCCACTGCCCCACCGCCCCATCCCACCGTGTTCATTAGACCGGCAGCCGCGCCCCGTTGCTCTGGCTGGACCGAATCGAAGAGCGATGCGAAGATCCCCGAATCGTAAAAGCCCTTGCAGAAGCCGAAGGCTGTCATTGCAATAACTAACGATTTAACTTCCGTGGTCGATCCCACCAGAGCGACAAAGGAGGCCCCGCACAGAAGGCCAGCAGCCTGAACTGCGATTCGGCCGGAGCGCATTCGGCGCACTAATCTGTCTGCGGCGTAGCCCGCAATAGGAACCGCGATCGCGCTTGCAACCTGGATAAATGCCGAAGCGGATAGCCCTGCAGCCGAAAGTTTGAAGTGGAACTTCTCGACAAGGTAGGTGGGGGTCCAGGTGAGGAACACGGTCGCGACCATGTTCGCGAGCAGGAAGGCTGCCATCAGCAGCAGTACCGCTGGGTCCTTAAGAAAAGTAAAACTGCCGCGTGAATGTCTTGTGGGAGCGATGGTCGCATGTGCGCCGTGCGCTGCATGCTCAGCGTCATCTTCCAGATCCGAGGCGCCGCGCTGAGGCTCTTTCAGGGTTCGGTAAAGCACCAGTGCCAGCACCATTCCGAGTGTGCCGAACAGATAAAACCCGTAACGCCAGTTGTACTTTTCCGCGATTAAAGCGCCGATCCAACTGCCTGCGATCGTGCCTATGTAGACGCTGGACTGGTGGAGAGCAAGAGCGCGTGAGCGTGTTGCCTTGCCATGATAGTCGCTCATTAGCGACATCGAGGCCGGGAAGTAGAAGGTCTCACCAAACCCCTCGAGCGCGCGTACCATCACGAACTGCCACATCTTGGCGCACCATCCAGTGGTAACCGTGATGCTGCTCCAGAAGATACAGCCGCCCAGGATGAGATCCTTGCGGCGAATCCGGTCCGAGATATAGCCGGCGAAAGGCGCGCCAAAGGCGTAGACCCACATGAATGCTGAGCCGATGAGGCCGAGCTGGGCCTTTGTAAAGTGCAGATCGTGCTGAAGCTTGGGGAATACGGAAAAGACCGCCTGTCGGTCCGCATAGTTGAACAGACAGACAAACCAGAGCATAAAGACGACCGACCAGCGGTAGCGATTAGGATTCGTTGGGGCCTGGTCCGATGCAGAGCTGACGGAGGGCTGTTTTGCTGTAGATGACATTTCGAAATAGGATTTGTACGAGCGGTCGCCGATTATTTAAGGCAGTACGACAGGGTTATAAGGCTATAGCAGGTAACGAGCCCCGGCTGATTCTCCCAGTAGCGCGAGTTGCCACTGTACCACGAGCCATCCGGATGCTGCTTCTGAACGATTTGCCCAGCGAGTTCATGCGTCCAGGTGTGCTTCTGACCACGCGAGTCGGTGACGATCTTCTGGCCGTAGATATCGAGAGTCTTCGCCATCGTATGGTAGTAGTAGTAGAGCGACGTATCTCCCATGCCCGGGTGTTCGGTAACTGAGTAGTGGCCCTGTATCCAGTGCCAGGCAGCCTTTGCACGAGGATCGTCGCGAGAAACGCCGCAGAAGATATAGCTCTCAAGCCCGGCGTAGGTCATTGCGCCCATCGAAGCGTGCTCGTTCTGGCCCTTCACCTTTGTGCTGCCATTGCTATCGTAGGAAAACCCGCCATCCAGCGGCCCGCTCTTCACCCATGCCTGATCGTTGCTCTCCTGGCGATTTTGAACGCGCTGCAGAAATACGATCGCTTTCTGGAACACTGGCTCCCCGGCCTTCTCACCCGATTCATGCAGCGCAGTCAGCGCCATTGCCAGATTCGAGAGATCCGGCTTTTCCGGGTCTTTTCCGTATCCGATGCCACCATAGGCAGAGTTGGAGGGCCGTACGCCCTGTGCTTCCGCAAGTTGGGATCCTTCGAGAAAGCGCTGCGCCTTCGCGATGGTTGCATTGTAGGCAGCGTTGTGAGTAAGGCTCAGCGCCATAAGCGCTATGGCAGTGTTGTAATTGGGCAGTGCGGTTGCCGCGTTCGCATCGCTATAGATTGAGCCATCCGGCTTCACCGAATTGAGGAGAAATCGAATCCCTTTAGATACGGAAGGATCGTTCAGCTCATTCTTGCCATTACGAAGAAAGGCCGAGACCGCCAGCGCTGTCGTGGCCGGGTACTCGCCCCACGAGCCATCTTTCTCCTGTGTTGAGCGGAGGTAGGCTAATCCGCGCGCGACCGATTGCTTCGCCTGCAGGAGCGTTGTGTCTGGCGGCGCGGCATGCGCGCCTCTTGCAACCCCGAGGCTATAGGCGCTCACGATAAGAAAGGCTGCCAATAGGCTAGCCGGGTTTCTGTGTTTCAATAACTTGCTCCGAGCGGGCGACTTGCTGTTACCATTTTAATATGGAATGAACGAATTGCAGATGTTGTTCGGCCCTGTGCTGGTACACCCCGGAATGGAGGTGTCGCAGAGGGTGGTTGTCGGGTAGTTGTGCATCAGCTGGCACCCGGATAGCTGGCGGCTTGCTACAACCTGCTCCAGCCGCATCCATTTGGCGTGCCCATCAAAAAAGGAGCAGTTCATTCCCCCCTGGTGCCGTGTCGCGACGCCGTTAAGTGCGGGATTCGAAGACATTTCACCATTGAATGCCCCGATCCAGCTCGATGTATTCGCGGTTGTGGAACTGCCGATGAAATCGGCCTTTTCAGTGACGGTTATCGTCTCTACGGGATCATCGATCTGCGCATCGTTCAGTCCTTCTGGCGCAGTGTTGGCGATGTAGCTGCGCAGAATAGAAAGTACGCCGTTTGCATCCGGGCTTGGCGTTGGCGCAGAATCGCTTGCGCATCGAAAGATCTGGCTGCTGTGGATGTAGGGCATCGTGAGATTCCACCACTTGGCCGCATTCGTTGCATTGAGCGTATTATTGCGCATTACCTGCTTCGCGGAGCCGGGACGAAAGAAGAGCGTCTCGTCGTAGTCCTGCTCGTACATCATTACTGCAGATGAGATCTGTTTCATGTTAGAGAGGCACGATACGGATCGCGCTTTTTCACGCGCTTGCGAGAATACCGGGAAGAGGATTGCAGCGAGAATGGATAGGATAGCGATCACTACGAGTAGTTCGATGAGCGTAAAGCCGGGCTGTACCCTATACTCGCCCCCAGAGTCATAAGTGCCTGCTTGCATTCTGTATTACCTCGCTGCTTCACAGGCAGCCCGTGTTAACAACACTTTACCCGAAACGGTATTAGTTGTCAGACCGATGGCATTGCGTATAGTTTCTGCTCTTCAATAGCTTTTTTGCAGAGAGTTGAATTCTGGCGCGGCACCCTTGCCAATGCAGCGTTCGCTGCGCGCAGTGTGGACATAGTGGACCTTGGGAATCAGTTGTTGTACCCTTTGAGCCGCGAGGCACAGAATCCTGCCATCCGTCTGAACGGGTAAAATAACGACTGTATGACCTATTCAGGTTGTCAAAATCACGCGTTAGGGGAACAGCTTTACACATCCGACAAACGCACTGTACCCTACAGTACCGTAACGATATATTGGCCTGGGGCAATCATGAAATCCGGACACATCACAAAATTGGCCTTCGTCACCGTTCTTTTTTGGCATTGCCTTATTTCTGCTCGAGCTGAATCTAGACCAGTCCTTTCGAGCAACGTGAATCAGGATGCTTATGTGACTGTTCTTGCCGATGCCGACCAGGCATTGCAAGCAGGCAAGAGAACAGAGGCGGCTCATAAATATGCGGCTGCCGCAAGGCTCTTGCCGGTTCATTCTGATACGGCACTGAAGGCGGCCGGATTGCTTGCTGCTGTCAATGAGTATTTGGATGCGGCTGAGATGGCCGCGCTCGGTAAGGAGGCCACTAAGATCGCCGAAGAAAGAAAGGCTGCGACTCAGCTCTTAGAGCAGCTCAAGCCGCACTTTCAGATCGATGTCGACCTTCAGTTCTTTCGCGCTTTGAGGGAGGTACCCACCGGGGGCCTGGCGGCCGCTGGCGCCACTATGGAGAAGATATCGAGATTGGTGAACGACCCGTTAGAGGGCCGACTAACACTCGCGTTTATGGATATCGAACTGGGCAAGACAAAGGAGGGAATAGGCATTCTCAAAGAGTGGTTGGCCACAAATCCCCGCACTCCGGATATGATTCTGCATATACGCCTGGCGTCTTTCTATGAACCAGATCTAGTCTCCAGAGCGATTGAAGACAATAGTGTCAACGCACTCTTGACGGCAGCGTTTGACAGTCGCGCCATTAATCGCGTTACTAAAGCGATAGACAAGAGGATATTGGCGGAAGAGCCGCCGTGCCGGACAGTGAACCCACGCGATGGCGCTACGATGCTGTTGATTCCGGGCGGTGAGTTCAAAATGGGCGATCCATCTACTCCAGATAATTTGAGACACGTTGTTAACCTGAGCAGCTATTGGATCTATGAGAAGCCTGTGACGGTTGCGCAATACAGGAAATTTTGCGATGCGACAGAGCGGTCGATGCCTCCGGAACCGCATATGTCCGATCACGACTTCAACCCGAAGTGGAAGAAGACGAACCACCCTATCGTAGATGTATCGTGGGACGACGCTGTTGCCTATTGCAAATGGGCCGGAGGGCGATTGCCGACAGAGGCCGAATGGGAAAAGGCAGCGCGAGGAGTTGAGGCACTGAAATACCCTTGGGGTAATGCCTACAACCCAGCTCTGTTGCAATGCTCAAAGGTGGACGGCGATTCAGGCGGCACAGCGCCTGTAGGATCTTTTCCAGATGGGGCAAGCCCATTTGGTACTCTGGACATGGAAGGCAATGTACAACAGTGGTGTTCCGACTTCTATGCCTTTAGCTACTGGCGCCATGCTCCGGTTAATGATCCTCAAGGTCCGCAACAGGGCAAAGAGAGAGTTGCGAAGGGCGGCTCGTGGTACGATGATGATTTCGACGACTTCTACAGTTACCGCAGGTCAAAGTACGAGCCAGGTGTCCACTTCGCGACAATCGGTATCCGATGCGCACTTGGGATTCACTGATCGAAATCTACGGCGGATATCCGCAGCAATTCAGGCACGAAACGATCTTGACACTGCTGCCGCACCAATCAGGAGAGCAGCCACAGCAGCGCCGATTAAGACAAGCATGTCTTGAGCAACGCCGGTTAAATCTGGATAGAACAGCGCCTGGCGCACACCATCTATCGCGAACCTAATCGGATCGAGTGCGCTCACCAGTCGCAGCCAGTGCGGCAAGAACGCGATCGTCGTGAAGCCTCCTCCCATGAAAAACAGGTAGGAAGCAAGGAGCGTGGATGCCAGAGCAATATTTTGCTGTCCGCGCATCAAATTTCCTAACGCCGCACCCATTCCAGAAGCACAACAGGCAGAACACAGGAATAACCCGGACAATGCTGCCAAATGGCCTGGCGGCGGCGAGATAGCGTGGGTCAGAAAACATATCGCCATTGCGACGGCTAGCACAGCCGCAGAGGCGATCGCTCCACTGAGCAATCTGGAAGATATCAAGAGGGTTGATGATACCGGGGCAGTGAGGAGCATCCTCAAAGATCCTCGCTCTCTATCGGCTGCGCATAGTGTTGCAGTGCCAAGCATCCCGACAGTGAGAACCAGCAAGACAAGGGCTGGCACAACCTGATAATGAAGAAAATCGACATTGGTCACCCTCAGATCGTGTTCTTCTATGCCGATGTGATATGCGTCAGGCACATCGACCTTCCAGTCTGCATTCCCAGTACGTCCTCTTTCAGGTTCTTTACCAGTCTCAATCTCTGCTGGTTCAGGTCGCTCAACAGCAGACTTGTCTTCCGTGTTTTCCTCGCCCGCGTCTGGTTTTTCTCTCCCTAATCGCATGCCATCGAATTGCCCCACAGATCGATCGACACTACGGCGGATATCATCCGCGAAGTCGATATCAATGTTGTTCAGGGTGAGGTCGACAGTGGCTGAATGCGTTGTAATGGAGCGATCAAAGTCGGCAGGGATCGATATGATCGCGGCTACCCGCTGTTCCTGCAACATTCGCTTTGCCTTGCCCTGGTCCGTCCTCGTTAGAAAATAGGCGTCATCATCGGCCTCGATAAGCTTGGCGAACTCTTTCGCGTAATGCCCGCCGGAATCTGCGACGAGAGCCACAGGCTGGCGGGACACACTGAATGTAAGCATCACAATGAGAAGCGCCATGCCAGCTGGAGGAATTAGTGCGCCAATTACCAACATTGGCATCCGGCGCCAGATAAGCAGATCTAGAGCGATGAGCGCCCAGAGTCTTCTCAGGCTGTTCATCGGAACTGTCTCCTCACCACAATCGCTGCTACGGCGAGGGATGCAGCGGCCCACCCAACGAGCGCAAATGCGTCTGTGGCAACCGACTCCGGAGTTACATGCAGACCGTGAAAGCTATCCTGGACGATACCGACAGCGTAGTAGACGGGCGTAAGATGGGCAGAAAACCAGATCTTGTATCCATCAAATCGAGCAGGCTCTAGCGACCCACTGCAGACATAGATTGGAAGGGACAGGCCCATCACGAGTGCAGCGACCGGCACGGTCCGTTTTATCCATGCGCCAAGGGCAACGCCAATACAGCTGAAGATACATGTACAGACGAACAGTGAAAATACCGAGGCGATTGGGTGCAGAGGGTGGATATGATAACCATACACAACCACCAATGCGGGGACGACCATCGCAGCGGATGCGACAAGATTTGTCGCCGCGATGCGACCGATGAGCGGCATCATCGGATGCACTGGAGAGGTTATCAGCAGCATAACGGTACGGCGTTCAAATTCACGCGCAACGGTCATTGCACTCAGAATTGCCGCGATCACGAACGCATCCAGAACGAGACCGCTAACAACCAGATAGGGAATGAAGTCGGTGTCATGACCAATGAGGTCCGTTTCGTTCACACGAAGTCGAATGTCCGGCGTTCCGATCTTGCGTCCGAACGAAACAATGGCAGATGGCAGCGCTCGCTGCACATCCTCGGTCATATCCGTATCAATGTTATCCACGTCGACACGGATAGTTGCTGGTTTGAAGTAGAGAACCGATTGCGAAAAATCGGATGGTATCGTTATAACCGCGACGATATTGCCTGATTTAATCGAACAAGCGGCTGCTTCGGAACTCATCGGTTCGATTCTAAAAGAGTGGTGCGTGGAGGCCAGAGTTGATATGAACTCTTTCGCATAGTTTCCCGCATCGTTGCTCACCACTGCGATGGGTGCCCTGCTTCCGGTTAGCCCAAACAGGCTTACCAGCAGCAGAAATGCTATCGCTTGAAGGGTTACCAGAAACAGAAAAAGCCGAGAACGGCTTAGCTGGATCAGCTCCGCCCGAAATCCACCTGCGATTGATGTGACCGTTGCGGTTTTCATTTTGGGAGGGCATCCAGCGCATTGAACACCTCGGCCAGGTCTGCGCCTCTAGTTCTAAACCCTTGGATAGTCGCAGATTGCAACGCGGTGCGCACAATCTGGTCAGCAGAGATCAGTCCACTAAGGAAGATGGAAAGCCCGGCATCGGTCGACTCGATTCGCAGTATTCCCTCTGTCCCTTCGAGTAGCCGTCGTAGATCTTTCACGGATTCTAGCGAGCATTCAATATCCAGACACGAGCCGGCACGAGCCACGAGTGCCTCAGGAGTAGACGATACGACAAGCTTGCCTGCACGGAGCACCGCAACACTGTTACATAGTGCGAGGCACTCATCGAGATAGTTGGTCGATACAACAATCGTTGTGCCTGTAGATTTCAGCAGTTGTAGGTGAGCCCAGATCGCATGCCTCGCTTCAACATCTACACCCAGCGTCGGTTCGTCGATAATCAAGAGGTCTGGCGAGTGCAGCAGCGCACGAGCAATTGCAACTCGCCTCCGGAAGCCTCCCGACAGTGTGTTGACGCGCTGGCTTGCTCTAGCGGAAAGGTCCAGGAGTGACAGGACGGCATCAACGCGTTTCGCAGGTTCGGGAATGGAGTAAAGACTTGCAGCAAAGCGGAGATTTTCGACGGTAGTAAGCTCATCGTAGAGCGATGTCTCTTGAAACACGATGCCGACCCGTTGGCGAAGGGCAGCGCTGCACGGCGGCACATTTTCGCCAAGAACCGTGATCGTGCCGTGTGATAGGGTTCGAAGCCCGATGATCGCGCTGAGAAAATTGGTTTTGCCCGCTCCATTTGGGCCAGGGATTCCCGTGATTTCGCCCGAGGCAAGATCAATGCTGATGTCCTCAAGGATCGTATGTTTTCGAATCTGAACCGTGACTTGCTTGAAGCTTACTGCGGGATGCTCGGGATGTTTCATCTATACCTCGGGCAACTGTTACGCTTTAAGTGCCAACAATATTGTGGACCAAATCTGGAGCACGGTGTTTCACGATTTCGTTTAAGGCGAAACGTCGCTTCGAGAAACTGTTGCGCTGGATGCATTCCCTGAGGTCCGTTACGCCGCAATGGAACCGAATCCGTTAAGATCACGTTGTGCAGTAGTATACCGGGCGGATCGCGCAAGCTCCGCGCATAGCTAAACGGGATAGACGTCGTTCGCAGCCCGGCGAGGCATGATCAAATGAATCTCTTCTGCAGCCTCTTGTGTTGTTCCGCAATCGCAGTTGCGCCAATAGGTGTAACGTTGGGCTCCGGCGTCCTGGCGGCCCAGCCGCCGCCGTCTAGTGCGCAGACTGCCCTGCGGACCACGGACACGTGGCCCATAGCAAGTGATCCCACACATCGCATTCTGTTCGATGGCGCACCGAATTTTGGCAAGCTAAATGGAGTTTTCTGGCGATCCGGACAGCCGACGCGAAACGGCTATCTGCGGCTATCTAAACAGGGCCTGAAAACCGTTGTAAACCTACGAGAAGAGTTTCCTAAAGACAAGGAGCTGATTCCGCCAGGTGTTAACTACATCTTCATGCCAATCCCGGACGGTCATGAGCCCTCCGATGCGCAGGCCGCCCTCTTCGTGAAAACTGCGTCCAACCCGGATAACTGGCCTCTCCTGGTTCACTGCCGGGCAGGGGAAGGGCGAACAGGTGTAATGGCCGCGCTGATGCGATGC
>CAIXIX010000257.1 GCA_903919615.1 uncultured Chthonomonas sp. | reverse complement strand
CAGGCGGGCTCCAGTTTTCGTTCGATGTTCACGGCGTGCATCTCAGTACCAAAAAAGTCGTGCAGGATCGCTGGTGACTCAAACGGAACTCAGCACTAATAATATATTCGAGCACATGAGGGTGGCAATGGCAGAAGAGACACGCGATGGAACGCTGAGCAGAGCGGAATTTTTGAAGGCAGGCGTCGCTGCGGCGGCGGCCATAACCACATCGACGGTGGGTGCGGAAGCCACAGCAGGAGGACGCAAAATGGGGTCGAAGAAGATTCGCATAGGTGTGGTCGGTGGAGGATTTGGTTCCGACTTCTTCTGGCATCAAGATCCAAACTGCATTGTGCAGGCCGTCAGTGATCTCATTCCGGAACGCAGGGCGCTGCTCCAGCGCGTCTACGCATGCTCTACCGCGTACGAATCATTAGAAAAGCTGATTCTGGATAAGGACGTGGATGCCGTCGCTGTGTTTACCGGCGCGCCGGACCATGTGCGGCATGCCGTTGCGTGTCTGCATGCGGGAAAGCACGTGATCTCTGCAGTGCCTGCGTGCATGTCGCTCGCCGAAGCGGAGCTGTTGCACGCGACGGTTAAGATGACCGGCCTCACCTATATGATGGCGGAGACTAGCTGGTATCACCAGTCCGTCATTACGGCAAGGCAGTGGTATCGCGACGGCAAGTTCGGCAAGATCTTTCACACCGAGGCGGAATATCACCATCCGGGCCTCGAAGTGCTTTTTCACGATGCACAGGGCAAACGAACGTGGCGCTACGGCCTTGCCCCCATGAACTACCCCACACACTGCACCGCCTTCTTGCATGGAGTGACCGGAGAGCACTTGACGCATGTCTCCAGCATCGGCTACCGGGGCGAGGAGCAGCACTGGAAGGATAACGTCTACAACAACCCGTTCAGCAATGAGACGGCCTTCTTCACCACGGATCAGGGACATTCGTTCCGTGTTGGGGTTTACTGGGCTGCAGCAGTCGGCGGCACCGAGCGCGGCCAGTGGTTTGGCGACAAGATGAGCTTCTTTGACGGCACGCCAAACGGCCTCGGGCCGGTGGTGCGGAGAGCAGGCACACAGATCGAGAAGGACGATGCTGGCTTTGCGAGAATGCTGGCCGAATTCGAACAGTATAACCAGCCGAAGTGGTGGCAGACGGAGATGCTGCCGGAACCGATGCGGCACGATAGCGGCCATGACGGATCGCACACCTTCCTGACTCACGAGTTTATCGATGCTTTGAGCAACGGAAGGCATCCGGCGGTCGGCATCAATGAGGCGCTGAACCTAACGGTGCCAGGGATTGTGGCGCATGAGTCGTCGCTCGCCGGAGGTGTGCAGAAGAGGATACCCGTGTTCAGGTAATGACAAGGGAAGTAGCTGCGCACGCGACAGTGAACCCGGGATTAGGTGTTTGGTTTTGGGTATTTGAGGTCGTGTCGGCAAGATCCATCCGATGGACAGCGCATCTGTAGGGGCGCCGCGTTATATAGTTCTAGTTTCCAGGCTAGAAACAGTCAAGCGGCGCCCCCTCCCGCAGGGCAGCACCGGGATTATTGACATGTTCACAATTTTTAACTCCCTACACGATAGACCTTCAATATTCCTATTCATCGATGACTGCGGACTGCTTACGACATTTCATGTATTCGTTACGTTTGAATAATTTATTCCAATCATTACGATTTTTCGGAACAGTTCGCGACTATTGTTAGTCTGTGACATGTATGGCATTAGCGAACGAGCTATTTTATGTACTAATTGCCATATCCTTCACCCCCAATCCAGTACCAGCGGATTATGTTTAAGTACAAGGAATGTGCAATGAACATCAAACCCACGCTCAACTCGTCGTTATCCGTCCTATCGCTCGTTCTTCTCACGTCGCAAGTTCCGTCAAACGCCCAGCAGATATTAGGTTGGGGAGACAACTCTTTCCACGAGGTGAGCGCCATTCCTACCGGTTCTGATTACATCGATGTAACCGCGTCGCTTGGTGCGGGAGTAGCACTGCGATCAAACGGAAGCCTGGTTGCCTGGGGGGACGATCTGTATAATGTAAAGGCAAACCTACCGTCGGGGAATGATTTCGTATCGATATTCGGAGACATCTACAACTGCGTCGCTCTTACAACTAACGGTTCAATTAAAGTTTTTGGCACAAATCAGGACGGCATGATTTCGAATGCGCCTACGGGAACAGGTTTTACTTTCATAACAGCGGGATCTAACGATATCTATGCACTTCGTGCCGATGGCAGCATCGCAGCCTGGGGAGATAACACCTACCACGAGGTGAGTAATGCACCCACGGGTACGGGGTACCTCGGTGTTGCGGGTGGCTATTTCTACGGACTGGCAATCAAGAGCGATGGAAGCTTAACTGGCTGGGGATTTGACGGTTATGGTCAGGTCAGCAATATACCCACCGGGCATGACTTCATTGCTGTAGCAGCTAATGACAACACCGGTTATGCACTTACTAGTGATGGCCACATCGATGTATGGGGCCAAAACACTTATGGAGAAGTTACAGATGCACCGACTGGTGGAGGATTCAAAGAACTGTTGCCAGCCGGAAGCACAGGATATGCGCTGGCGGCCAACGGGAGCGTTGTGGCATGGGGCGACAATTCTTACGATAAGGTATCAGGCGCGCCTAGTGGGAGTGGGTACACCGACCTGGGCAGCGGGCGTGCTAGTGCTTATGTGTTGACAAACGTTTCTACTCCGGAGCCGGGTCCTGGAGCGTGGGCTTTTGCGGCATCGGTCTTTTCAGGAGCATTCTCGTTTGTACGACGACGACGTTTAAACAAATAACGTCATTGTGACGCGAGCTGCCCGATAACCTGGTACGGGTTATCGGGCACAGAAAACTATGTACTCGATGTTTGGGGGCGGGGGTAAAAACGTCAACTAATTACTCCCCGAACCACCTCCCCATAGACATCCGTAAGCCGCATATCCCTTCCGCTATAGCGGTACGTCAGGCGCTTATGGTCTATACCGAGCAGGTGCAGCATTGTGGCGTGCAGATCGTGGATCGTTACCGGGTTCTCAACCGCGTGGTAGCCGTATTCATCGGTGGCGCCGTAGACAGTTCCACCTTTAACACCGCCGCCCGCCATCCATATGGTAAATCCGAACGGATTATGGTCGCGGCCGTCGCTCCCCTGTGCCATTGGTGTTCGCCCAAACTCGCCGGCCCATACGACAAGCGTGCTCTCCAGCAAGCCCCGGCTCTTCAGATCTTTTAGTAGCCCCGCAATAGGCTTATCGATAGCCAGAGCGTTGTTCTGATGGCCTTCGCGAAGATTTCCATGCTGGTCCCACCTATCACCGCCCGTGCTCGGGCAGAGGAGCTCTACAAAACGGACGCCTCGTTCCACCAAGCGGCGTGCAATAAGGCACTGGTTGCCGTAGATGCGCGTTCGCTCCTGGTCGATGCCATACATTCGCCGGGTCGTCTCGGTTTCGTCCTTCAGATCCATCAGGTTCGGTACCGCCATCTGCATTTTGAACGCCAGCTCATAGTTCGCGATTGACGACTCAATTTTGTCGTCGTGCACAGCATGCTGCAGGCCCGCAGCATCTAACTGCTGAAGCAGGTTCATCTTCGATTTCTGAATGCGCTCACTCGGCTCCGTGCGCTGCAGGTCTGCGATTGGATTTGCACCCTCTCGGAATAGTGAACCCTGGTAAGATGCCGGGAGAAATCCATTGGTGAAGCAGTCGACACCGCCGGGCGGAATCATTCCGCTGTTCAGCACAACAAAACCGGGAAGATCACGACACTCGCTCCCCAGCCCGTAGGTTGCCCACGCACCCATGCTCGGTCGGCCCTGCATGCCAAAACCTGCATGCAAAAAGAAGTTCGCATTGGTATGTTCGGGATGATCCGACACCATCGAGCGGATGATGGCAAGGTCGTCGACACACGTGCCGACGTTTGGGAAGAGGCTGCTGACCGGTATCCCGCTCTTGCCATAGGGGCGAAATTCCCACGGTGACTTAAGAATATTGCCCCGGGCCATGAATTGAGAAGGCGCAATCTCGCCGTTATACGGCTGCCCATGTTCGCGATCCAGTCGGGGCTTCGGATCAAACGTGTCTACCTGAGATGGGCCGCCATCCATAAACAGAAAGATGACCGATTTTGCTTTCGCTGGGAAGTGCGAGCGCTTCGGCGCCATCGGATTGGCCTGCCCTGCGGCCCCTGCCTCCGAGCCAAATAACGCTCCCAGTGCAACGGCGCCAAAGCCATTGGCGCACTGCTTTAGCATATCGCGGCGAGTATAGGGCATGGGTCTAAAACGGTTACAGTGCATCGGGTTTCTCACTCGAGTTTTGGGGTAGAGAACGGATTCGTACCCTATTTGATAAAGATGAACTCTTTCACGTTGAACAGAACATGGCACAGGTCCGACAAGGCGCGCTGTTCGTCGCCTCCGTACTGCCTGTCCGGATCCGCGAGAAACGCCAGGGATACGGCCCGTTCGGCTGATGAAGGCAGACGAGCAAAGGCTGCCTCATACAGGGAGTTTATTCGAGCCGTTGGGTCCTTCTGCTCCGTAAGCGCACGCTTCGCCCAGACGTTTGACTGCTCCACAACGAAAGGGTTGTTTAGCAGAGCCAGCGCTTGTGCGGGAACATTGGAGACCGTTCTGTGGCCGATCGTGGTCACGGGCACAGGATAGTCGAATGCCAGAAACAGTGGCACTAGAAAGTTGCGGCGAACGCTGATGTAGATGCTCCTTCGGCCGCCGCCATCAAGGGGTCCCGAATTGGGCGCCCCACGTCCAGGAGTATAGGCATTCAGGTTAGGCATAACGGGTGCCCCACAGATCGTTCTGTCCAACCGTCCGGAGACTGTCAGTATGCCGTCTCGGATCGCCTCTGCCTCCAGCCGCCGCAGCGGCATCTTGTGCAGCAGGCGATTTTGTGGGTCCCGGGCATCCGCATTTGGTTCTGCCTGGGACGACATTCGATAAGCCAACGTAAGCAGCATCAGGCGATGCAGCTTCTTCAGGCTCCAATCGCAGGCATAGGGACCGCGCTTAGACGTAAACTGCACAGCAAGCCAGTCGAGCAGTTCAGGATGCGTCGGCCGGTCGCCCTTCACTCCAAAGTCGTCGGGGGTTCGCACGATCCCTTCGCCGAAATGGTGCTGCCAGACGCGGTTGACGATAACACGTGCAAGAAGCGGATCGGATGAAGCGGTCAATCGTTGCGCCAGCGTCAGCCGGCCACTAGTTTCGTTCGACTCAACGGATGGCTCCCGATCGCATACCTCCAGGAACCGTCGTGGCGCCAGCGGACCTTGAGTTTTATAGCTGCCGCGCAGGTAGACATGCGATGTCTCACCCGTCCCGTCAGCGGATGCAAGCGCCGGTGCAAAAACAGGAATCTCGCGCTCAATCTCCGCACGCTGCGCGATCGCTGCCGACGCGGATTGCGGTATTGACTGATCTTTCAGCAGCTCACACAAAAGTGGCGAGAGGTCCTGTGCCTCTCCGACAGGCAGACTATGTTGGCTTGTTAGAACGGTAGCTGCTCTGGACATCAACGCACAGAAGGCATTGGTCATGCTCGAAACGCTATCGACGCGCGAGTCGATTAGCGCGCGCATAATCGCCGGGTCTGGAGCATCAGATGGCGGAGACGCATCGCTAAGTCCTACTCGATCGACTGCGATATAGCCGCTGCCTTCGGTTATGAATTCGACGTATGCTCGATGGCCTTTATACTGAGAAACATCCTGGTTCTGCCAGACAAGCGGGCCGCCACCGTTAATATCCAACGAAAGCCCGCCATAGATGATCTCGATAGGCTTTCTCACATATCCTTCTACTACCAGCCGGATGCGCGCGTTCTTCCCTGCAGTGTGATAATGAATCTGGTTAGCGCCGATTACAAAGGTCGGCGATCGGAGCGTGCCAGACATTTTTTCGGAGAGTGCGCCACCGAATGCCGAATGGGCGGGATAGACTGCCTGACCTGCTGTGCCGTTGCCAGACCCTACATAAACATAAGGAAGAATGTGCGGACCACTTCCAAACGCGTCACCGGTCGCGGACCACCCATTAGCGAACTTGTCACTCCCTATGCCGGGCAGCCAGTGGCAGGCGGCGTTCTCTCTATCTGTGCGCACAGATTGCTGCAGCCAGGAATCGCGGATCTGCTGTTTACGCTGCTGGAACTCCGAAGTGGTGAATTTGCTTTTGGGGTCGCACAGAATAGCGATCGGGTACAGGCTGGACGTTGGGGTGTTCCGTGCCATTGCCAACCTGTCTCGCCAGAATGCCCTTGAGGCTTCGAACGGCCTCACCAGTTCCTCGGACAAAGCCGTCCGTATCTGTTTTTGTGCGGACGCAGAAGTGTTCACAAGTGCGGCAAGTGCAGTTGCAGGAATGGGTGGAGCGACAGAGCAGATTGCGCTCCGGGTGCTTTTCAAAAATCCGAATAGGCCGTAATAGTCTCGGCTTGAAATCGCATCAAATTTATGGTTGTGGCAGCGAGCGCAGCCTAGCGTTAGGCCTAGAAATGCCTTACCAATTACATCTATCTGGTTATCGATCCGCTCCGCCTGATCATCGCAGAAATCTACAGGTGAGTGCTTGCTCGAACCTAGCCACAGGAAGCCAGTCGCCAGTATCGATTCGTTAAAACCGTCTGTTGGGTTGATGCGCGGGGTTGGAAGCAGATCGCCCGCAAGATGTTCTGAAACAAACAGGTTAAAGGGCACATCGGCGTTAAATGCTCGTATCAGGTAGTCGCGATACTGGAATGCACCCTGCTTCGCCTGATCCCACTCATGACCATCCGTTTCGGCATAGCGCACAAGATCCAGCCAGTGCCGCGCCCATCGCTCGCCATAGTGAGGGCTGGCGAGCAGCCGGTCTACCAGCTTTTCGTAGGAGTTAGGGCTTTTGTCTTCCAGGTAAGCATGAATTTCAGCCACTGTCGGCGGGAGCCCGGTAATGTCGTACGTAAGCCGCCTGATGAGTGTTCTGCGATCTGCAGGCTCGGCGTGCTTAATCCCCTGCTTCTCAAGCGATGCCATCAGGAACGCATCCACAGGATTACGGCCCCACGTAGGCTCTTTTACCTGCGGCACGAGGCCAAGTCTGGGAGGCTGCCATGCCCAATGTTTGGCGCGCTCCTTGAGGTCGAACGCCGTAACGGTACCCGGCGACGGTTTCGGCTTGTCACCCTGTGGCCATACCGCGCCCTTCTTAACCCATTCGAGCAGGATGGCAACCTGCTCTTCCGAGAGCTTTCCCTTCGGCGGCATCTGCAGCGACGGATCGGAGTACTGTACAGCGCGAACCAACAGGCTCTTTTCAGGCGAGTCGCCTGAAAACGCATTTCCCCTCGAACCGCCCTTTACCAATCCGGCTCGACTATCCAGGCGCAACCCTCCCTGAGCAGTCTTGCTTTGATCCGAATGGCAGCTGTAGCACTGGGAGATCAGCAGGGGGCGGACCTTCGATTCGAAGAATTCGTTCCCGCCACCGTTTGTCTGGCCATAGGCGCTTGGGTGTAGGGGTCCGCTAGCCATAAGCCCTAGAATAAAAAGCAGCGAATTGGTTCCTGAAAGTCGCATCTACAACGAGTCCTCTAGCGTGGAGCATATGGGGCTTTCTTGATCACGCTCATTTCTGTGAGACATGCGCGGGTTCCTCTTTTATAGGAGGCCTATGAAGACGATTAGGTCTATGAAGTCTTTTAGGTTTGTAGCGTTGGTAAGAGGCTTCAGGGTCCAGGCATCAGGTTTTTGGACGGAAACCGTGCCGCGTCATGACCAGTATTAATGAGTATTGCTGAACTGCCGGGAGGCCCAATGTCCGCCGATCCAGAGCGCGAAGCTCAGATTCGCCGCATCTGCCGCACTCTTAATAAGGCAAATCCATTGCGGATAGCAGCGGAGCGTCTGCTGACGGATACTAACGCCAGTACCCGGAGCAACCTATTTGTCACCTACCCTTTTGAGCTCTATCCTCAAGCGTATGACAAAGAGCTATCGCTAGCTTATTGGATTATTGAGCACACTCCGCCGAGCGCAGCGAAACGGGAATCGGACTTAGATGCACTGCACAGGTTTGTTTCCAGTCGAATATCGAGTTTAGGGCATGCTGCAGTTTGGACGAGGTCGATTGCAGCTGTAGGGACGATAGTTGCGACTCTGACTGTTCTGGTACCAACGGTCTACGTGCTATTTTTGCCGACTGTTAGGCCAACCAAGCTATCCTTGGCTTCATTAGTCATTTTGATCGTCGCTTCAGGCACTGTGTCGTTTGCCCAGCTATCGGAATACATAATGAAGAAACGGTGCGGGAGGATACTGCCTGCGTTAAAGCTTCTTGGGAATATTGGCAAAGCCGAAAGCACAGGCTTTGTGGCAAAGGCTCTCCGCTACAATGCGTCCCGCGAAGGTGCGCTTACATCTCTACAGAGTATCGTTGGTCGTCTTGGCCCCGAGGACTACGGCGGCGTCTCGCGCCGCTCCATGTCTCTGTTATGTGAAGCTCTTGCTCATTCGGATGAAACTGCGGCCGAGTTGTTGCTTCAGGTTTTGGCAGTGGTTGGCGATGGAAGCTGCATTCAGCCTGTATTGATTGCCAAGAACCAATTTGATGGCACAGATGCTTCTGTGGCTGCCGAACGGCTGCTTCCAATTCTTTATTCACGGTTAATTCAGCAGACAAACTCAACGACGCTTTTGCGTTCTCATGTCGGCGGCAGCACAGAAGGAGAGCTGCTAAGACCTGCCGCAGGCAGCTTTCAAGGTGATTCTGAGGAGTTGTTGCGAGCATCAGAAAGACAATAATACTTAAAGCGGCGTGCAGACTGATGTTGCGTATAGTTTGCCGGTACAATTATTTCGATTTTTCTTTTTTTGATTGTCGAATCCGTTCCTCGCTGTTCGACTATATATGAACACGCAATATAAACGCACTAAGATAGGAGATTATCCGTGAAGTACATGCTGCTCATCTATAGTCAGGAGACAGATGTTGCCAGTGATGTTCGAGAACAGTGTTATATCGACTCGACACAACTGGCCCAAGATCTGAATGCTTCAGGTAAGTTCCTTGGCGCCTCTCCACTGCATCCCACATCGACAGCGACCAGTGTTCGGCTTCGCGATGGCAAGATTTCGGTTACCGACGGACCGTTCGCTGAGACGCGAGAGCAGCTAGGCGGATACTACCTGGTAAATGCTGCTGACCTTGATGAAGCGATATCGATCGCGGCGCGCGTTCCTGCTGCGAAGTGGGGAACGGTTGAGGTGCGGCCAGTGATCGAACTGACGGGATTACCATAATCCCCTGGGATGGAGATGCGCCTTGCAGCACGAGGAGCTGTGTGCCCAACCAGAGTGGGATGTTTCGGATGCCGTTGATGCCATTTACCGGGCCGAGTCGCGACACGTCTATGCGACACTTGTACGGCTTATCGGAGATTTTGATCTAGCCGAAGATGCGATGCACGACGCCTTTTCAGCGGCGCTGGAGCGCTGGCCCACGGAAGGTCTGCCGCGTAACCCCCGGGCATGGCTCGTATCCTGCGGCCGCTTCAAGGCAATCGATACAATTCGGCGTCGAGTTCGGCTAGACGCGAAACTGCCAGACATCGCTGACAAGATAGATCAGGCCACGGCTGACTGCGCGAGTTTCGAGGAGCAGAGCGTTGAGGATGACCGATTGAGACTGATCTTCGCCTGCTGCCATCCAGCTCTAAACAGAGAGGCTCGCACCGCGCTTACCTTGAGGGAAGTGTGCGGTTTAACGACCGATGAGATCGCGCGAGCGTTTCTCACCTCGACATCGACAGTCGCACAGCGGATTGTGAGAGCTCGGTCCAAAATCCGTTCTGCGGGCATTCCTTATGAAGTTCCTGCTCCAGACCAGCTCGAGGAGAGACTCGGCACCGTTCTGCAAGTGGTCTATCTGGTTTTCAATGAGGGGTATTCGGCCACATCGGGAGATTCGATCGTGCGGCCACACCTTTCGGTGGAGGCAATCCGATTAGGACGCTTGCTGCTCGAGCTTATGCCCGGTCCAGAGGTTATGGGTCTGCTGGCCCTGATGCTATTGCACGAATCGCGACGAGCTGCTCGAGCCTCAGAATCGGGCGATGTCGTCCTGCTAGAGCAACAGGATCGGTCGCTATGGAACGTGCAATACATTAACGAGGGTGTGAGTCTCGTAGAGCGGTCTCTGCGTACTCAGCAGTTTGGGCGCTATACGGTTCAGGCGGCAATATCTGCCGTTCATGCGGAAGCAAAAACGGCAGAACAGACCGACTGGACTCAGATTGTCGCCTTATACGATGTTCTATCGGACATGGAACCATCGCCTGTGGTGGAACTAAACAGAGCTGTCGCCGTGGCGATGCGCGACGGCCCGGAAGCTGGCCTGGATATTATCAACGCCATCTTCGCGAGGGGAGATCTGAGCGACTATCACCTGGCCTACTCGGCACGTGCTGAGTTCCTCCGGCGGCTCGGTCGGGTATCAGAAGCAAGGTTTGCATACGAACAGGCGCTCGCCCTGACGCATCAGACGCCAGAGCGCAGGTTCTTTGAACGACGTCTCGCCGAACTGATCTAACAAAATGGGAAACCGCGTGGGGATACACACGCTCCCAGGCAAAATGACGATAGCTTGAAGAAACAAGAGGAGACACAATGCGATTTATGATGCTTATGATCCCTGCAGCCTATCAGGGAGCGAATGGCGCACAGCTAGCTGAAGGGTTTGCACCTGATGCCGAGATGGTTGCCAAAATGATGAAGTTTAACGAGGACCTGGCGTCCGCAGGCGCCCTTATTTCTCTAGACGGACTTCAGCCCGCCTCAAAAGGAGCACGGATCACTTTTGGCTGTGGAGTAGGCACAGTATTAGATGGACCGTTTCCAGAGACCAAAGAAGTTATCGGCGGTTACTGGATGATACGGGTAGCCTCGAAACAGGAGGCCCTCGATTGGGCGGTTCGCTGCCCGGCACAGGATGGCGACGTGATTGAACTGCGCCAGGTATTCGACATGGAAGATTTCCCGGCGGATGTACAGGCCGCGGCTGATAGCGATATCGTCAGGTCACAAATCTCCTGATAATTGCCCCAGCGCTGTGCGACGCGACCAAGCGGGACCTAAAGAACGGCAACAAACTCGCCGATCATCCCATTGGACACATCGGTGAGCCAATCAGAGTTAACCTACTAAAACAAGGACAAGATGATGCAGCTAACCTCATACCTGTTTTTCAATGGCAACTGTGCTGAAGCATTCGCGCACTACAAAAGCGTGTTAGGTGGCGAAATCGTGGCGCTTGTTCCGTATGCCGGCGCACCAGACACAGAGCGTTTTGGGCCGGATTGGCAGAACAAGATTATGCATGCGCGACTCGTCACAGGCACAGCCCAACTTATGGGTTCCGATTCCCCGCCAGAGTACTATTCAACGCCGGGCGGCCTGTCGGTCATGGTGAGTGTCGATACCATCGACGATGCCGAGCGCATATTTGCTGGCCTAGCAGAAGGCGGCACCATCGAAATGCCGATCGCAGAGTCCTTTTTTGCACACCGATGGGGATCCCTGGTCGACCGATATGGCATATCGTGGATGGTGGTCAACGACAAACCGATGGGTTAGCCGACAATACGGGACCCGGATGTTGAACACGCCGACACTGCTGCGGCTAATACTGTGGAGTTGCAGCAGTGAGGCGCAGACGCAACTCGGTTGGCCCATCCACTTAACCAGAATTACTCATGAAATTCGTAATGCCCGGGCGCAGCAAGCGGCGCCACTACCATGCGTGAATAATGCAGGTTAGGCACGCCGCTCATCGCGGAGAGTGAATTGAACGAAGATAGGCCTGTAGCTTTTTCAGCTCGGCAACTTGAGCAGTATTCGTTATGGTTTGCAGCCTGGAACTCACAATATCCTCAGGCGTGAGCCCCTGTTTATCACGAACTCGTAGAGGGCAGCCAGATGCGACTAGCACTTGAGCTATGGCCACGGCATTTGCCCTTGGCCAATAGCCTAACACGTGAAGCCCCGTTTCACCGTTTCCGTCGATCTCACCTGCCTTGGCGCCAAGTTTAACCAGTCCCTCTACCATGCGCGGCGTTCCCTCTTTAACAGCAACATCTAATGCAGAATCGTTGCCATGTGAGCCTAACTTTGCTCCGTGCAGAATTAGTAGCTGTACACACTCGGCATTATCTGAGCGCACCGCCTGCTGGAGCGGCGTGGTGTAATAGTAATCCGTCGCATTTGGATCGGCGCCGGCATCCAATAGCGCTTTAACGATCCCGGCTGATGGATTGATATCCGGCCGGGGCACAAAATAGTATCGTCCGGGGCTGTATTGCGTTAACGCGTATTTTGTGAGAGACGCGAGCAGAGGCGTTGGATAACTACTGCTATCTGTAAACAGACTGGTCAGCTTGTCGTTGAAAGTTTTCGGCTCAAGCAGCGCGCCACGAAGGTTTGGGTTTGCGCCGTTGCTGAGGCATCGTTTCACGCGAGTTTCGTCATGCGTAAGCACAGCCCGATAAAGGTCACGCCGAAGGCTGTCTGCCCTGTGAGCCGAACTGACATTTATGGCAATGCCGGGAATCAGGACGACGAAAACAGCAAGCTTCGATAACTTGTAACAGGCAACGCTGGCTTTCATGGGCTAACCCCCTGCACAACAACACGAATGTCTGCGCTATACGACATTAAACGCAGACACTGACGAGTGAATTGTCGCAATGTTAAACACTTCTTAACTCTTCACAAGGTATACCTTAGGCACGGGATTTTTTTTGTGACCTCAAGGAGTTCAGGTATGCCTGTTTCGCGTTGTTTCCGCCCAATACTTCTACTAGTTCCAGCACTGCCGGTTCTCCTGTATGCAGGAGCTCGACTTCATGCTGGCCCAGGCCAGCGAGCAAACGCTGTCATTGGCAAACAGGCCAATGGAACTTTTTTAGTGCCTACTGGACAGATAATCGAGCCAGCGGGCAGCAATCTTACATTTGATGGCCGACCTCTCGACCTCGCTTTGAGCCCGGACGGTAAGCGGCTCGCGATGATGACGGCAGACAGCATCCGGCTGTTGGATACGGCGACCGGCACGTTTAGCGGCGAGCCAATTAAAGCGGGGCATAGCTTTGGCGGAGTCATATGGTCGAAAGATGGATCTACGATCTACGCAACCGGAAACGCGAGCAACGTGCTTGTAACAAGAGTAGATGCAAGTGGCGCAGCTTCAGAGCTAACACCAATCCGCTTTAGGTCCGATCCAAGAATCAACTCGAATGGCAAACAGCGAAATGCAGGGCCCTGCGCGCTTGCGCTTAGCCCGGACGGCAACACACTCTATGTTGCCCTATTCAATAATTCGACCATGGCCTCGATCGATTTATCAACTTACGACCCCGAGACTGGCAAGGCCAGTATTAAAGAGGTACCTGTTGGCAGTTCGCCGGACAAGATTGCAGTTTCACCAGATGGCGCAACCATTTACGTAGCAAACCGCGGAGGCAGGGCGCCAAAGGCGGGCGACACTGAAGACTTCGGCGATCCTGTAGTGGTTGATCCGGATACCTACAAGGCGTCCACGGCAACGATCTCGGTGGTGAATGCCGCCGCGATCGCAACCGATCCTGATCATGCAGCGATACGCTCCATTGAGGTAGGGCTTCAGCCTTCTGATCTTGTGATCTCACCTGATGGCAAGCGACTGTTCTCAGCCAATGCAAATGGCGAATCGGTGAGCGTCATCAGTACTCCCTCCGGCACTGTTGTCGAGACGATCCCTACAAGCCCTGCTCCGGGCAGACTTGCGGCCTCCTGCCCCAACGGCATCGCGATGTCGAAGGATGGCAAAATCCTCTACGTTACCCTTGGCGGCGATAACGCAGTCGAAGCGATCTCGCTCGGTATGGCGCTTGGTGGTGACGCGCCCCGTACCACCATAGCGGGCCTCATTCCAACTGCGTGGTTCCCGCTAGCAGTTCGGCTCTCGGATGATGGTAAGACCTTGTTCGTAGCGAATAGCAAAGGCATCGGGTCACTCGGACCTATCGTGGATAAACCCCGCGCAACGAGCGGCGTAGTTACGCCCGAAATGGGTCCCGGCGGTGTGGTGGACAAAGGCAGCTTTGTTGGCAAAAGCGTTTATGCGGTAAAAGGCAGCCTCAGTGTAATACCCGTGCCAGATAGCAAGACGCTGGCGAACTACACGACGCGAGTCCAAAATAACGCGCATTTTGACCGTATGCAGGCCGCGATTACGCAGAAGCCAGATAGTTATTGGTCTAGGTTTAAGCATGTCGTGCTCATTATCAAAGAGAACAGAACTTACGACCAGGTCTATGGCGATATTCCGGTCCCTACTGGCCACATCGGCGGCGATCCCAAGCTCGTTATGTTTGGCCGTAAGATTACTCCGAACCAACACGCTTTGGCAGAGGAGTTTGGACTGCTCGATAACCTCTACTGCAGCGGCGCTATTAGCGCGGACGGTCATCATTGGTTGAACGAGGCGTTTGCAAGCGACTATGCTGAACGGATGATGAACAACTATCCACGCTCCTACCCCTGCTGCGGCACTGATCCGCTTGTATATGCCGGCAACCCATTCATTTGGAAGCAGGCATTGGATGCCGGGAAAACCTTCTACAACTATGGGGAATTTGCTCCCCTGCCCAGCATTCAGCGAAACGGCGACAAACACTATGGCGCTGCGTTCGAGGTCACTGAGGATCGAAACGAAGATGTGGCGCATGCCGAGCGGATTATTGCGGATCTGAAGGGTGAGCAGAAGGGTGACGGCAAAGACAATCACCCGGGCCTGGCTCAATTGACTACAATCTGGCTGCCCAACAACCATACGGCTGGAACGCGCCCTGGATCGTATACACCAGAGTCTGACGTTGCGGATAACGATCTAGCGGTTGGTAAGATCGTCGACACGATCTCGCACAGCAAGAAGTACTGGCAGGATGAACCGACGGTCATCTTTATCGTAGAAGATGACGCACAGGGTGGGTTGGATCACGTTGACGGTCACCGCACTTCATCGCTTGTCATTAGCCCATTCAATCATCGAAAGCAGATCCTGAGCTTTACCTACAATCAGCTTAACATCCTGCGGACCATTGAGCTGATACTCGACCTGAAGCCACTAAACCAGTTTGATGCAGCTGCGCTGCCGATGCGCGCTATGTTCCAGGAGAAGGCAGATTGGACGCCGTTCATGGCCCTAAAAAACCAGATAGCGCTTAACCTGAAGAACCCGCCAATTAAGAAAACGGCGGGAATCGAAAGGGAGATGGAGAGGATTTCGAGCACGCTCGACTTCTCCGAACCAGACAAGGCCGATCCTGAGAAACTTACCGAGGTTCTGTGGCATCACACGCATGGCGATGAGACGTATCCACCGGCGACGGCATCTCGTTAGAAGTCAAGACAGTGGGAGACACGAATATTGAACGTTAAGTTGGTTGCAGCCCTGGCTGCAGCAGTTTTCGCAACCTGCCAGAGCGTGCAGGTACGAGCACAGACGCTCGCCGAGAAACTAGGCTATAAGGCTACGGACAAGATACTCATTATCCATGCTGACGATGCAGGAATGTGCCACTCCGTAAACGTTGCAACAATCAACGCTATGGAAAAGGGCTCCGTCACTTGCGCCAGTATCATGGTCCCCTGCCCCTGGATGCCAGAGATCGCCGACTATTGCAAGTCTCACCCAGACTCAGATTTCGGCCTTCATTTAACCCTCACCAGCGAGTGGCATTTCTATCGATGGAGACCTGTAACACCAGTTCCGGAAGCGCCAGGGCTGGTAGATGAAGAAGGCTTCCTGCATCATGAGGTTGAAGACGTGCTCGCTCACGCGAAGCCGGCGGAGATCGAGAAAGAGGTTCGAGCCCAGATAGATCGAGCCCGTGCGTTCGGCATCAAACCAACACATGTCGACTCGCATATGGGCACTTTGTTCATGGGACCCTACTACCCGATCTACACAAGAGTATCGAAGGAGACTGGCATCATGCCTATGCTCCCGAGTCCAACCCCGGCGCGAATCGCACAGGCGAAGCTGTTTGGTTTCGATGCGGTGTCTACCTACAAGGTGCTGGCAAAGCAGGGCTTCGTGTTTTTAGATACACTAGCAGAGACGGCCGAAGGCGACACTCTCGAAGCGCGCCGCGCCTACTACTACAATCTATTCAAGAACCTTAAGCCTGGCATCACCGAGATCATCGTCCACTTAAGTTTAGATGACGAAGAGGTGAAGCATGTTATGAACGCCTGGAAAGCGCGCTGGAACGAGTACCAGATCTTCACGGATCCCAAGACCAAGGAGTTGCTGGACTCCCTCAACATAAAAAGAATTGGATACCGTGAGTTGAGCAAATTGGCGTTCAAGTAGTGTGATAGCAGTATGAGCCGCTGCACCGGGTCGTTCCGATCCCACGTTCAGCGGCCCACGTCTTTCGTTGGAAGTCACGAGACTGGGCACTATCAGCTCGCGCTTCCACGGTGTTTAGCATTAGTGCTGTTGGCTGTCATTTCCGCCGTCGACGCTGCAGCAACCCAAATGCCACGATACCGCAGCTGCCAATGAGTGCTAAGGTGCCTGGCTCGGGTGTTGCCGCAGGCACGCTGAATGCGAGAAACTCAGGACCATTAAGCCCGGATGCGAACGTTGAGGGTACGCCGCTCGGTGCATACTCCAGGACACTATTTGTACCGTAATTTCCGACGAATACATTTCCGAGGCGATCAACCGCCACTCCAACTGGCTCGTTCAGACCGGTCGCAAACACGCTCTCACTGCCGGTTGGCGTGATTTTAATGAGGTTGTTGGCGGCCTGATTCGCGACGTACAGATTGCCCGATGCGTCAAATGCAATGCCTTCGGGCGCGGATAGGCCCCCCGCAAACGTGCTTTTGGTTCCTGATGGCGTCACCTCAAAGATGCTCGTTCCACTGCTGTCCGAGATGTACAGGTTGCCGCTCTTGTCAAACGCCACATCGTTCGGGCTATGCAATCCGCCGTAATAGAAGGTTGTCTCGACACCAGCCGGCGTTATTTCCTCAATTGTGTTATTGTCGTCCGCAACATACAGGTCTCCATTGGGACCAAATTTCATGCCTACCGGGGTGACCAGACCAGACGTCGCGTCCGCGAAGACACTCACGCCTGCTCCTGGTGTGATCTTAAGGATCTGATGTACGAAAGGCTGTGCCGCATACACGTTGCCACTGCTGTCCAGCGCCACGCCAAAGATTAGATTGGACCCTGTATAGAAAGTTGATCGGCTTCCTGCGGGTGAGTACTCATATATCGAGTCGGAACGATCTTCCACATAGAGTTGTTGCGCGCTCAAACTATTTGAAGCTAGAGCTGCGATCGATATCAGTAAGAACGTTTTGCAGGTAATTGTATTCTTCTGTTTGTTACAAATAACACTTAAGCAACAGCGTAACACAAACTGTTATTTGAGTGTCCGAAGTCGTCGCCGGTGCAGCAGCCCTGCCCCCGCAATGCCGCCGCCTACAAGCAGCGCGATGGGGCCGGGTTCGGGGGTTGCTGTGCGAGTGTCAAGCGCTATGTTGTCTATTTGAACCCTGGTTGAGATCGAGATCGAATCTAACCCAGTCCATGTAGAGTCGAAAGCTATCAGTTGTAATGCGTCATTCGGCAGCATGTTGTAGACCAAGGTGAGCGTACCACTGTTAACGGCAACGCGTTGACTTCTCCGCCGGAACCTGGGGAGCAGCATAATGTGAATATTGATCGGATCCCCTCAAACAAATAGGGAGCATACTTCCAGCCCAATTGAGCCAATTCCGACGATTGATGTAAAAGTTTAGCTAATGAGCCTGAACAGAATTGTGACGGCGGGAAGCCTATCTACCAAGCAGTGCCTAAATTGGTGTGTGCGCAGGTGATTTTGTGACCAAATTGTGACGGACCTGTTTTTTCATATTCAGAGTTCCGCTCTCCGATGCATAATGGAAGTCTGAAACGGCTAGACCTAATACACTCAAGGCACGTCATGCTCGAAATCGCGCTGCTCGGAACATTTGAGGCCAAGCTGGATGGCATCCCGATTGACGGTCTGAAGATCCGGCGGGCTAATCGTCTGCTGGCGCTTCTGATATTGGAAAGCAACCGGAGCGTGCACCGGCAATGGATTGAAATGGTGCTTGAGACGAGCTACGACGGTCTCAGGCAGGCGGAAAGCACCCTGCGAGCCGCTCTGGGAGACGATCGGTGGCGCATCAAAGCATCGAACAACAGCCTCTTCCTCGATATGACTGACGTTCGTGTAGATGTGCTTGAGTTTGAGCAGCTTACTGCCAAGCAGGACATGGATTCTCTGCAGCAGGCAATTCGCATCTATCGCGGTGGATTGTTGAAGGACTGGGATGGCGCATGGATTGTTAGCAGGCGAGAAGAGCTACAGGAAAGCTATCTGGATGCACTGCAGCAGGTAGTTCGCATCGCGGTTCAAGACGAAGATTACGAAAAAGCTGCTACCCTGCTCCGCAGATTCACGCAGACGTTTCCACGTATGGACTCGGGCTGGGCACAACTGATCGAGGTGTACTTTCTTGCTGGGCTGCACGAAAATGCTCAGAGCACATTCGACAGCTACATGCGCGCTCTAGAGTTAAGGGGCGCCGACGAGCGCAGAGTGCTAACGCCCTCACGTCGCATCGCTGCAATTATAGGAAGGTACGCCAACTCGCCCGAAAACGGATCGGCGACCAAGCCTGGTGTGCCCAGCTCTGACGCGGTCGCACTGAGTTCGGATATTATTGCGCTCGCATCCCACTTCGAGCCCGTAAATGGCGCTGTCCCACTCAGCTCTCCCTTCTATATCGCGCGATCTGAAGATGAGATCGCGCTTCGAGCGGTTGCACCACAGACCAGCTTTGTCCTCATTAAGGGCCCTAAGCAGGTTGGCAAAACATCTTTACTGGCCCGTCTGCTTCAACAAAGTCGCGAGAAACAGGCGCGCGTACTGTATACGGCCTGGCAGAACACTCCGCAATCGGAAATGGTAGACGCTACGGCGTTCCTCGCGGGGGTCGCGTCCCAGATCTGCGATCAACTTGGACTGGACGTATCGCCGCGGGAGCACTTCTCCGACCTTCGCCCGCCTACCAGAAATTTCGAGCGATTTCTGCAACGACAGGTGTTTCCTGCTATAGACGGATGGATTGTCTGGGGTATCGACGAGGCTGACCGGCTTTTCGAATGCCCTTTCAAAGACGACATCTTCGGTATGATGCGTTCGTGGCACAACGAGCGCTCTCTTGACCCGAATACGCCGTGGCAGCGGCTGACTGTGCTGCTCTCCTATGCGACAGATGCTTACCTGATCCACAACATAAATCAGTCCCCTTTCAATGTCGGGTACCCGATTGAGCTATCCGACTTTACCTATGATCAGGTTGCCGAATTAAACCGACTTCATGGCGAACCGATTAAAACCAAAGAGGAGCTTAGGAGGCTGTTCGCGTTCGTTGGAGGTCACCCATATCTTCTTCGCCGAAGTTTCCTTGAAATCGGGCTAAGACAAAGTGACGTTTCTATGGTGGAAGCAGAGGGCCGCATGGCTCGCGGCTTCTTCCGCGATCACCTAGAGCGCTTGCGGATTTCATTGCTGCGCGACGCAGATCTCACTAACGCTCTAAGGCGATGGCTGCAAGATGGCGCCAAACCTCGGCCCGAGGAGTTCGTTCGTCTGCATGCGGCTGGGATCGTTCGGGGGGACGATGCCGCAGACATGCACATACGCTGCCAACTGTATGCCCATTACCTCGCACAGGCGCTGCAATGACCACCTTTGATCGCGGCTTTTATATAACAGGCGGCAATGTTCCCGCAGACGCGATGTCTTACGTTACGCGTGACGCAGACAGGCTGCTTCTACAAGGGCTAACGGCGGGAGAGTTCTGTTACATCCTAACTTCGCGCCAGATGGGTAAATCGTCCCTTATGACGAGAACCGTCAAACAGTTGCGAGAGGCAGGCGTGACATCTGCAGTTCTGGATCTATCCAGCCAGGGCTTTCTCCTCGATATTAGCCAATGGTACAACGGGTTGCTGGATCAGCTGGGCTCCAGACTACATCTCGAAGACGAGATTGAAGCTTACTGCAACAATAATCGGCATTTGAGCCCGCTTCAACTTTGGCAAAAGGCCCTGCGGGAAGTTGTTCTGGCTTTGCGGCCAGGCTCAATCGTTATTTTCATCGATGAAATCGATCTCGTGCGCAGGCTCCCATTTTCCACAGATGAGTTCTTCGCTGCAGTCCGATCTTGCTACAACGCCCGAACAGAGGACCCCGAATACTGTCGTCTGAGCTTTTGTCTGCTCGGGGTAGCCACGCCGGCCGAGTTGATTACAGATCAGAAGATGACTCCGTTCAACATTGGCTCCCGAGTCGAACTTTCTGACTTCAAGCGTGATGAGGCCGTTCACTTGGAACTTGGCCTCGGAAGAACCCCAGAACTTAATGCCAGGTTGATGGATAGGATTATCTATTGGACTGGCGGCCATCCCTATCTTACACAGCGACTGTGTCAGGCTGTTCTGGAAGAACAATCCAAGCAGATCGATCACGTAGTAGATCGCTGTGTCGATCGCCTCTACTTAACAGCAAAGGCACAAAGGCAGGACAGCAATCTGCTCTTCGTGCAGCAGCACATGCTTTCTCTTGCCGACGAGCAAAAGGCTCAGCTCCTTACACTCTACTCTCGGATAGAGCGCCATCAGGCGACACCGGACAGCGATACTTCTGAGCCAGTTAATCGCATGAAGCTTGCTGGTGTCGTTCACGGCATTCAAGGCAGCCTTAGAATTCGTAACCGCATCTATGCGCGTGTCTTCGGCCGCGAATGGATCGCCGAGAACATGCCCGATGCAGAAAAGCGCAGACAGCGAATCGCTTATCGCCGCGGACAGATCCGGGCGGGAACGGTTGCGGCGGCGATCGTCGCCGGTATGGCGATGCTCACACTCTGGGCGGTTCGAGCCCAGTATCAGGCAAATCTGTATAGATCACGAGCCGATCAAGCCGCAGCGCTAGCCAGGCAGGGACGTGACGATGCAGAGCGAGCAACCTATGGTCTCTCCATGACACTCATTCAGCGAGAATGGGACCAACATAATATCGTCCAGGTACTCAGCCTACTAAAGGCTACGGAGCATAGCCGATATCGCGGATTTGAATGGGGTTACTGGAATCGCCTGTGTCACATGGAGACATTCACTCTGACGGGGCACACAGCTATGGTTAACACAGTCGCCTTCTCCCCAGACGGCAAAACCGTTGCTACAGGCGGACGTGATGGGGCAGTCATGATCTGGTCAGCGATATCCGGCCGCCTGTTATACTTAGACCCAGGCGACCCCATATTGAACAAGCCCCTGAGTCTGGGCGTAACAGGTCTTGCGTACTCACCCACAGGAAACAGACTGGCAGTTGCTCGGAACAACGAGATCATCCTCCTGGACACAATCTCTTATTCTGTCGCACTAAACATCAGGAATCAGTTTTTGGGCGTAGCTTCAGTCGCCTTCTCACACGATTCGAAGCGGATCGTCGCAGGAGTACACTACTTTTCGGATTCCTCGCAGAAGGTCCATACGAGTGCAGCGATGATATTTGACGCTGCGAATGGCCATTTGCAAAGACTACTGCGGACGAACACAGATGTGTTAACGGTTAAAGGCGCGGTGTTCTCTCCGGATGGCAACTATGTGGCCACTGCCAACTATGACCAAACTATCCGATTGTGGAGCACATCGACAGGAAAAAACACGATTACATTCAAAGATCTATCGTATGTAATCGCTTGTGTTGCCTACTCGCCTGATGGAAACACAATTCTCACGGGCGGAAAACGCCCCTTCATAAGTGAGAACCTGTCGGATAGTTCCGTTTCGAGTAAGAACGCTGATAGCACAGTTAAGCTCTGGAATGCCCGGACCGGAAGTTTGATCTACGGCCTTGAGGGTTACAACAGTACGGTTAAGTCGGTAGCATTCGCGCCTGATGGCAAGACGTT
>CAIXIX010000256.1 GCA_903919615.1 uncultured Chthonomonas sp. | reverse complement strand
TGTATACACTCCAGAAGTGGACTTGCTGGCATCGATTTCGCCAACAGACTCTGAAGCGTACGAAAACATGAATCAAAAGATTCCCACTTCACTCAACTATTAAGATGCGTTCGCCCTGGACGGTTACCTGGAACAGTGGCCTCAGAAGCATAAGGTATGCTATTTTCTGACGTATCAAAGCAAATCAGGCATCGTCTTAACGAAACGAGTTAAGTCCTATGCTCCCCTGGAACCGCAACCATGTTAACCGCACACCCTGACTCAATAGACATCCTTGTCGAGAACGGCGTCGTAACTGCCGCAGGCGGAAGGGTTCGACTGGAAGAAACGCCTGCCGGGCTTCGAATTCTATGCCATTCGACGGAACCACTGCGCCGCATACTGCTTCGCTGGAACACAGCCATTCCGAGGCATGCAGCAGTACTCGCAGATCACTGGGAACGAGGATATGGGGACCGCGAGTGGCGCGGTTTGGTTGCCGAGCGAGTTTTGCCCTGGTATGCCATTGTCCACGATGCGAAATTCGATACTTCGGCGGGATATGGCGTGAGAACGGGAGCCTCCTCATTCGCTTCCTGGCGTATTGATCAACAGGGAGTTACCCTGGTCCTTGACGTGCGAAACGGAGATCGAGGAGTTGTACTGGGCAATCGTGAACTTTGCGCCGCCATTGTCGTGTCACTTAGTTCGAACGTGGGCGAAAGCCCTTTTGCCTTCGGACAGCGATTCTGCAAATCGCTTTGTGCGGCTCCGCGCCTGTCTCCCAAACCAATTTACGGCGGCAACGACTGGTATTCGAGGTATGGGGAAAACTCAGCGGAAACGGTGAAGCAGGATGCAGGGCTCATCCGTGAGCTGTCGCCAGACCGTTCCAATCCTCCCGTTTTCGTAATCGATGCCGGCTGGTCCCCAACCGGGAGTTGTAACGGCGCTCCCTACGACCGGGGAGCGAGCGGCTTTCCAGATATGGCTTCAGTTGCTGCATGGATGCGCAGCCACGAGATACGCCCGGGAATTTGGATACGGCCACTGCTTACAACCGAAAAGGTACCTGCATCGTGGCGCGTATCGCAGAAGCATCCGTTTGGCGGTCAAACCTCATCGTATCTGGATCCGTCGATACCAGAGGTCCTCGACCTGGTGAAGACAGATATTCATCGGCTTGTTGCCTGGGGCTACGAGGTAATCAAGCATGATTTTACAACGTATGATATTCTTGGCAGATGGGGATTTGAGATGGGAGGCGAAATCACTTCTGGTGGCTGGTCCTTCGCAGACCGATCTCGAACGACTGCCGAGGTTATTACTGCTCTCTATCAAGCAATTCGTGAGGCTGCGACCTCGTCAATTATCATAGGCTGCAACACGCTTGGACATTTGACTGCTGGTCTGTATGAACTCCAGCGCAGCGGGGACGACACAAGCGGCAGGCACTGGGAACGTACTAGAAAAATGGGTATCAACACCCTTGCCATGAGCATGATCCAGCACAACCATTTTTTTAGCGTTGATGCGGATTGCGTTGCAATCATGTCGGATGTGCCATGGAAGTTGACGCAGCAGTGGCTCGATGTGGTTGCCAGAAGTGGAACGCCCTTGTTTGTATCTCCTCATCCTCAGGCGACCGGGAAGGAACAGCGAAAGGCAGTTCAACATGCGCTTGGGCTTGCTGCAATGGCCCAGTCTCCGGGAGAACCGCTGGACTGGCTTTGGACGACATCCCCCGAACAATGGAAATTCGCGGATGGGACCACAAAGACATACCAGTGGAACGATTACAGAGGATCGGTAGATCCATGTCCATAATTGCCGTTGCATGCCCGAAATGACTTCTAACACTCCTGCTCATAACGCGATACCCCCCGCATCGGATGGACGGCGCCCCGGTTGGCTAGCCGCCGCCTGGATCTGCGGTATCTTTTGCATTCGGCTCATGTTCGATCTTCCCGGACGACTAGAGGACATGGAGCGAACTGCAGCGATCATAGATGCCGCCTCAGCTCCCTTACTTTTGCTTCTCGCCGGTAGCGTCGATTTTTACAGGTTCCGACAAAGTAAGAGGAAGGCTCTGTACGTGATGCCCGGCATCATTGCGTTCGCAGCAGCCGGCTGGATGCTGTTCAGTGCAGCAAGACTATCTCCTGAGGATGTGTCGAAATGGCAGACTGCCCAAGATGACGGTTTGAAGTGTGAGATCGGAATGCCTGGCAAACCGTCCCTGTTGCAGCACCGCGCTGCGGAGACAGCTAGAGACGCAGACCTGAATGTGTATGCCTACCAGTCGGCGCATGAAACCTATACATTAATGGTTGCGCGCTACAGACCGGGCGTACTTGTTCACGACTCGCTGGACGCAATTGAGACGAACATCGGCATGGCTGCAGTATCGACACCACACGCATTACGCGACACAACTCTGGATGGTTTACCTGCAAAAGAGTTTATTATTGACGACTACCGAAGGCGCATCTCCACTATCTATCGATGCACTATCCTGGGTGATACCGCCTATACACTTGGCTGCAGCGCCGCATTCCATCGGATTAATATGCGCAACGCTGCAGCCTATTTCTCTTCCTTTAAAGTATCCCAACCGTCACGATAGAAGCGATGAGTAACTCAGCCTCGTGAACTGTGCCACTTCTCCCTCCCCCAACCCAACCTCCTACACGGGCCACGGATTCCGATCGAACCCATACTGGTGCCAGTACGGATAGGCCTTGGGCGTTTCGCTGGCAGCATCCAAAACCGCGACCTGCTCTTTCGTGAGATTCCATCCCACTGCGCCGAGATTCTGTAGAAGCTGCTGTTCGTTACGTGCCCCAATAATAACCGTGGATACGGTAGGGCGCTGCAGCAGCCAATTTAACGCGATCTGCGGAACGGTTTTTCCTGTCTCTTCCGCCACCTGATCCAGAGCGTCAACAACCTTGAAAACATATTCGTTATCGACGGGCGGCCCGGCGTCGATGACGCTCTGGCTGCGTAGCCTGCTGTTGTCTGGAACCGGCTGACCTCGTCGAATTCTCCCTGTGAGCCTCCCCCACCCGAGCGGACTCCATACTACCGCGCCGACCTTCTGATCCAGCCCAACATTCATCAGCTCCCACTCGTAGTCTCGACCAATCAGTGAGTAATAGGCCTGATGAGCTACGTATTTGGTCCAGCCATACCTATCCGCAGTTGCGAGAGATTTCATCAGATGCCAGCCTGAGAAGTTCGAACAACCAATGTATCGAATTTTGCCCGCCTTCACAAAGGTATCGAGAGTGCTCAAAGCCTCTTCAACCGGAGTGAGCGCGTCAAACGAATGGAGCTGGTACAGGTCGATATAGTCGGTGCCCAATCTTCGCAGGCTTGCCTCAAGTGATTGGGTTAGGTGAAAGCGTGATGAACCTGTGCCATTGTAGTCCGGGCTGGTGCGAAATCCGCCCTTGGTTGAAATGAGCACGCGGTCTCTTTTACCTTTGATCGCCTTACCGAGGATCTCTTCCGCGTTGCCACCCGAATAGACATCGGCAGAGTCAAACATGGTGAGGCCATTATCCAGGCAGATATCAACAAGCCGCGTAGCCTCCTCAACATCGCTCGATCCCCACGCCTTGAAGAACTCCGTGGTCCCTCCGAACGTCCCGGTACCAAACGTTAGAGCAGGAACTCTAAATCCCGATCCACCAAGCAGCCTGTACTCCATTCTACTGACTCCTCCAAATCTCTGCTTATATATTCACTCTTGCCTTGGTACGCACCTGTCGTTTCACAAGTTGCCACGAACTATAAGTATTGCTTCAATTTGAGTTTGGAGCCGAGTTTTGGGCAGCAGGTAGGCAGGAGACATCCGTGGAAATATTCGGGCAGCACACCTTCCTGTACAGCAAGATCACAAATTAAAGGATATATCAATGTCGATTTTTGCGTTTGCTTGCGCTTGCATTGCGATAGCGGGAGCAACATCTCATACCGATGAAGTCAGTACGTTCAGCTCGGTGGGCAAAGAGAAACTTGTACTGAACGGTTATGCCGAAGCTGAACTTATGCTCCACAAAGGCAAGGGCTGTTTGACGCATATGTGGTTCGGTGGCGATTGGAAGGACATCAGCTACCTGGAAGCGATGATGCGAGCGTACATCAACGGCTCCGCAGAACCAACGCATTTATCGTCTGGGCTGGAAGACTATTTCCTTGGTACGTACTACTTCAATCGTGGCCCATACTCAAATGGGCTCGCGGGCCTGGTGCACATCGACGCAAAGGACTCGAGTTTCTCTGCTTATCGGATTCATGAAGACGATCCACTGTTCTTTAAGTACGGCCTGAAGCTGACGTGCCGCTGCGGCGAGCAGTTGGACGGCAAGAATATGCATGATTCACCACCAACTATTTTTACAACAAATGCATTCGTATATGAATGGCCGGCGGCCGATAAGCTTTAATCGCCGTAGAATTGCATGCGGCTCCAAGATTGCGAGCGCCAAACACATGCGTTCGGCGGTAGAATATCGTAAGGCAAGATGCAAATAACTAGCAATTCAACACTGTAACGCGTCACATTCGCAGCCATCTGAATGGCCGCGACAATGTAGGGAGCACGAGATGACAGCGGTAAGAGTACTCGCAGGCACACGTAAAGGGGCGTTCATACTCACTTCTGATGCAAAGCGTGAGGACTGGAAAGTGGAAGGTCCACTATTTGCCGGTTGGGAGATGTACCACGTTAAAGGCTCTTCCGTAGATCCCAACCGACTCTACGCATCACAATCCTCAGGTTGGTTTGGCCAGATCATGCAGAGATCCGATGATGGAGGCAAAACCTGGAATGCGATTGGAAACGAATTTCCTTACACCGGCGAAGCAGGCACCCACATGTGGTACGACGGCACGCAGCATCCCTGGGAGTTCAAGCGGGTTTGGCATATTGAGCCCTCGCTAACCGACCGCGATACGGTGTATGCCGGAGTTGAGGATGCAGCTCTCTTCAAGTCTGTAGATGGCGGTATGACCTGGAAAGAGCTGGACGGTTTGCGGCGCCATGCCACCGGCCCAAGCTGGCAGCCAGGCGCTGGCGGCATGTGTCTTCATACGATCCTGCTGGATCCGGTCAATCCCATGCGCATCTATGTGGCTATCTCCGCGGCTGGAGCATTCCGAACGGACGATGGCGGCGAGACCTGGAAACCCATTAATCGCGGCCTCGTTTCGACGTTCATGCCGAACCCTGAAGCCGAAACGGGCCACTGCGTCCACAGAATCGCGCTGCACCCTTCTCGGCCCGAAGTTCTATATATGCAGAAACACTGGGATGTGATGAGATCGGACAATTCGGGTGACCTCTGGACAGAAGTCAGCGACAACCTGCCAACCGATTTTGGATTTCCTATCGATGTACACGCTCATGAGCCAGAAACGATCTATGTGGTCCCGATCAAAAGCGACTCAGAGCACTTTCCAATAGACGGCCAGCTTCAAGTGTATAGAAGCCGAACAGGCGGCAACAACTGGGAAGCGCTAACGAACGGCCTTCCGCAGTCTAACTGCTACGTTAACGTGCTTCGCGATGCGATGGCTGTCGACACCCTGGACTCCTGCGGGATCTACTTCGGAACCACGGGTGGTCAGATCTACTGCAGTTCCGATTCTGGGGACAACTGGCAAGCAATCGTGCGAGACCTGCCTGCCGTGCTCTCCGTTGAAGTGCAGACGCTCGCATGAAGTCTATTCAAGTAATACTGCCCTTTCATCTCATGAATCTCGCAGGCATCGGGCTCACTGACGACCTCAAAGTTGAGGTCGACGAGCCCGTATGCCTCAACGCCGTTGTGGATGCGTTAGAGAGAGATTGGCCCCCTCTTCGTGGGACGATCCGTAATCCATACAAATCCACACGAAGACCGTTGGTACGATTCTTCGCTTGCGGGGCAGACATATCGCACAACCCGCTTACCGAGGCGCTGCCGGAACCGATACAATCTGGCGAAGAGCCGCTCATCGTCATTGGCGCAATAGCAGGCGGGTAGCAGATGAATTGGTAACTGTAAGATGAACTTGCATCCTCGCACTCCGTCTAAACCATCAGTGGAATTATAATCTGAGAGTGTGCCGAGCATTGTGGCATCGATGTGATGTACGTCTCGGCTAAATCGCAGGAGTTAACGCGATGAGGAAGTTACGTGGCGCCGTGCAGGCGGCGCTCATATCCGCATGTTTCACTGCTACCCCAGTTTCAATGTTTGCGCAGATGCAAGCTGAACATCAGCAAGTCAAGCCCCCCAAAATCGATCTCCATCCGATATCCGGAGATCAGAAGATTCTACAGGGTCTCAACAGGCTCACTTTCGGACCCCGCCCCGGCGATTTTCAGCGAATCAAGAAAACAGGACTAGGTACCTGGATTCAGCAGCAGCTTCATCCCGAAACAATTGCAGATGACGATGTTGACAGTAAGCTCGCAAAACTGACCCTGCTTAAAATGACCGGCAACGACATCGCGGAGATGGATAAGGCCGTTCAAATGAGCAATCGTGATCTTCTCAAGATCCAGAACGAAATGGCTCAACGTGGGGCCGCAGCAGGCGCAAACGCAATTCAAGGAGCGGTATCCGCCGCGCAGACCAACACGACCACTCCGCCGGTGCAGCAAGTTAAACGTGCAATTGATATCTACGCAAATGCGACGCCCGATGAGCGCATGAAATTAGATGCTGGCCGGGAGGCCAGACTTCGGGTCCAGCAAGCCGGGTCGGAACTTGTCACGAACAAACTTGTGCGAGCCTGCGAGAGCAACAGACAGCTCTTTGAGGTTATGGTCGACTTCTGGACGAACCACTTTAATATCGACGCATCCAAAGTGAGAAGCTCCATCCTGATCGACGACTCGACAGTCATCCGGCCATTTGCGATGGGCAAATTTCGGGATCTGCTAGTGGCAACCGCAACGTCTCCGGCGATGATGCTCTACCTGGACAATGCGCAGTCGGTAGCTGTGCAGACTAACCAGACAGTTGCGCGTCCCCTGCAGACGCTCACCTTCGATCAGGTTCGCGCTGCGGCCGATCGTGGCCAGCCTGCGGCATCCCTGGTGGTTGCGCGCGCTACAGAATTGTCGAAGGCTCAAAACATATCACTTGAAGAAGCCTACAAGAAAATTCAGGCCCAGCGCGCAAACACCGAGACCAAGCAGCGGGCAGGTCTCAATGAGAACTATGCTCGAGAGCTGATGGAGCTGCATACACTGGGCGTCGACGGCGGTTATACCCAAAAGGATGTTACCGAGGTTGCCCGGTGCCTAACCGGCTGGGGGGTTAAGGGTGGACGAGGCGGAGCAGAATTCGAATTCCATCCAAAGCTGCATGACCGTGCCGAGAAAACGGTCCTGGGCATCCAGATTCCTGCCGGTGGCGGCATCGAAGATGGTGAGATGGTTTTAAAAATGCTTGCATCCCATCCATCGACGATGCGGTTCGTATCCACTAAACTTTGTCGACGATTTATATCTGATAATCCCCCGCCATCTGTAGTCTCGAAATGCGTTGACACCTGGAAAAAGACGGATGGTGACATCCGCGAGGTATTGGCAACGATCTTCACGAGCCGTGAGTTCAATAGCCGGTACGCGTACCGATCGAAAATCAAATCTCCGTTTGAATATGTTGTGTCTGCAGTGCGAGCATCAGGATGCATGGTGGTCCCGGATCCTCAGCCGCCAGCCGCGCGCGCATCGACTGTGCGCCCTGCCGCATTGCTCGTTAACCTGTATGGCCAGAATGGATCAGGTCAGAACAACCCAAGGTTGCTTGCGGGCCAGATCGGTCTTCTTGGCGAACCCCTGTTCAACTACTCCTTCCCAACGGGTTATCCGGAAGAGTCCTCGAAATGGGTATCAACAGGCGCGCTCATCGGCCGAATTAACTTCGCAACGGCGCTTGTCAACGGCAAAATACTCGATGCCGATCAATCTGGATCGATTCTGCTTGCCGCTGCAGGCGATGGACACGACAAACTGGATCCCGTCGAAACAATGGCGCGGACCATTCTGGGTTCATCAATAAACCGAGAAACGCGCGCAACGATCGATAAGCAGCTTTCTGAGCTAAAAGACGGTGTAAACTCGGATGCAGCGAAAAAGCGCATCGCTGCCCTGCTTCTTGGTTCGCCAGACTTCCAGAGGAGATAGATTAATGGAACTTTCAAGACGCGTATTCATCAAGAACGGTGCGCTTGGTCTGGTGTCGATTGGTCTTTCCCCCGTTCTCGGGCCATCATTTGTGCAGTGCGCCGCGGCGCAGTCAAACGCTGCCGACCGACGTAAAACCCTTGTGTGTCTGTTCATGAGGGGAGCGGCTGATGGCCTTTCGATTGTCGTGCCACACGGTGAACCCGAGCTTTATCGAGCGCGGCCAGGTATCGGTATTCCCCGGGACCAGGTGGTCGATCTAGACGGTTTCTTCGGATTACATCCGGCGCTTTCTCCGATCGCTCCCATGTTCAAGCAAGGCCACCTGGCAATCGTACACGCGTGCGGTTCACCCAGCAATTCGAGATCGCACTTTGACGCGATGGACTTCATGGAGAGTGGCTCACCGGACGATAGAACGGTTCATGACGGCTGGCTTGCTCGCGCCGCGAAGTTGACGGGATCGAAACAGGTCGATGCTCCTTTCCGAGCAATCGCGATTGGCTCAGGTATGCCACGAAGCCTGCAAGGCGATCAGGCGGCACTGGCCATTCCCGACCTGAAATCCTTCGGAATTTATGAAACGGTTGCTCCAAATAACAATAAGGTAAAGAGTGCTGCCGCCCCAACACAGGGACTTGCGGGAGGATTTGAAGCGTTATACGATTCCGCGGCAATCGATGCACTTCATGGTACTGGGCGAGAGAGCTTCGAGGCGCTGAGGGCGCTTAAGGGCATCAATGCGAAATCGTACACACCCGAACATGGCGCGGTATATCCGCAGGGCAAACTTGGCGAATCATTTAAACAGATCGCCCAGCTTATTAAGGCCAACGTCGGCGTCGAGATCGCCTTTACGGAGGCCGGAGGCTGGGATACGCATGCGAATCAGTCACAGCCAGGATCGCCTTCACAAGGCGCGCTTGCCACAAGACTAAAAGACGTTGCGGAATCCCTCGCCGCGTTTTATGCAGATCTCGGCGACCGCATGTCAGATGTGGTTGTACTGACGATGAGCGAATTCGGCCGAACCGTAAAACAGAACGGCACAGGCGGCACGGATCATGGCCATGCGTCATGCTTCTTCGCCCTTGGCGGTCCGATTAAAGGCGGAAAAGTATACGGAGACTGGCCAGGACTTGCGACCGAGCAGCTATACGAATCTCGCGACCTCGCAATGACTACAGACTTCCGATCCGTATTTGGCGAAGTCGCATGCAAGCATCTGGGAGTGACCAATGTCGCAAACCTATTTCCCAACTTCACAGGCGGAGAGGTGAGTTTCCGTGGCCTGATTTGAAGTAGCTGTGGAGGGGAGTTAGTGAGCGAGGGAGTTAGTAAGTTAGGCAGCGAATGGGTTAGTGATGGTTTTGCTGAAGACCGCTAGGTACCGCGCCGTTACGCCGCACTCCGTTATCGACTAACAACGTATTTGTAGGGGCGCCGCGGTAGATTCTGAAACGCTCTGGGTTGCGAATTACAATAGCCGCGTCCCCCTCCTAATCAGCCTAACTATGTATCATATCTCGGCCATGTTCCAGAGGCGCGCGCGGTGGTCCCTCTCCCTGCCTTATCTTGTTTCATAGCGCTAGAGATAATCGGGCTGTGTCCGGTAGGCGGTGCATTGGCCCCTCTCCCTGCGAGCTTGCGAGCGGAGAAGGGAGAGGTGGGGTGAGGGTCC
>CAIXIX010000255.1 GCA_903919615.1 uncultured Chthonomonas sp. | reverse complement strand
CCCAATTCGCGCTCCGCTCCTGTCCGCCAGGCATCATGCCCAAATTTTGTGCCTTCTGCGTCTTTTTGTGGCTAAAATCTGCATCTGCTCGCGCGCTTCCCTGACTTATGGCTTAGAGGCTTTCCGTCGGGATTCCGAGTTTTGCTTTGAGGCGGCGGTTCGCAGCAAAAGATGCTGATATCCGGGCGTTTCTGCGAACCGTCAGGAAAATCTATCGAGACATCGGAAATTCCGAAGTTCACTTCGTCGCAGTCGGCCCCAACCCCCGCGGCGGGTGCGGCAAGCAGCACCCCTACAACAAACTCTCAGGTGATACCACTGCCCCCATCAAACCCAGGTCTAGCGACTTTGCATCCTTCGCGGCTTTGAGTGATACTTTTCTGCCGCTCCCAATTCGCGCTCCGCTCCTGTCCGCCAGGCATCATGCCCAAATTTTGTGCCTTCTGCGTCTTTTTGTGGCTAAAATCTGCATCTGCTCGCGCGCTTCCCTGCCTTATGGCTTAGTGGCTTTCCGTCGGGATTCCGAGTTTTGCTTTGAGGCGGCGGTTCGCAGCCACGATCATTGCCAGCAGCTCCGGGTCCCGCTCGCGGCTGAGGTCAAAGTGCTGCCGGTCCGCCCTGTCCTCGGCACGGTCGGACTGATAGGTCCACCAGTAGGAGAGCGGCACACCCGCCTCCACGACTGCGTTCAGCGTGCGAGCCACCCACGGCTTTGCCGCGGCCACGTCGCTGTAGCTCTCGAAATAGTCCGGCGTCTCTTCCCACCACTTCGCATCGGACTTCGCTTTCGCCTGCAGCCCGAGTTCGCCGATAATCAGCGGTTTCTTCAGCCGCGCTGCAAACTCCATATAGCCTCTGTTATCGAGAATGACCGGTTTGCCGTCCGTCCCGGCAATGATGTAGCCGGGGTGGTTGTTGGGATAGGAGTGGATATCGATTACGTCGATGGGCGACTTCGCATAGAGCAGCTCGAAGCATTTGTACTGATCCTCAAATGTGTCCGTGGTCCAGCTATGGCTCTGGTACAGATGCCACTGCGCTTCGCGCATGTTCGATCCGCCGCTGTTTACAAGCCGCAGTGGATCGGCTGCCTTAATTCGCGCCGTAACATCGGTAAAGAAGTCTGCCACCTGTTTAAGTGTCGGCATGCGCTCGCCATCGTAGACGCGATCCGCGTCGCCGATGTCCGCGTTCAGAGTGACTTCGTTCGATATCTCCCACATCATTACGGCCTTGCGATTTTTGTAACGGGATACCGTCTCATCGATGTACTTGTAGAGCAGAGCACGACCACGAGAGCCCGGATTTGCGATAAGCTCGCGCTCGTGCTCTTCGCCGCGAACCCACTTGCCATCCACCAGCCGCGTATCGGTAAACGAAGCCGCGCCGAAGCTCCAGATCAGCCGAATATCGTGCCGGTCGCACAGCTCGACCGTTTTGTCCAGTGCAGCGAACAGATGCTTGCGCTTATCCGGGTCCGAGTACGCCTCAGGACCAAACGGCCCCCATGGCAGCGCAAAGATTCGGATCGACTTGAACCCGAGTTCGTGCAGGTTGCGCAGCGCACTGTCCTGGGCCGTTACCATCGGGTTCGCATTATCGAGCGCCTTCCCAGCGGCAAGCTGATCATATAGCTGCCAGAGAAGATCGAACTTATTGAAGCTTATTTCAGCAAACGGTTTGCCGTCGAGATAGAACCGACCATTTCGTATGGAGAGCACATCCTTGCGACTGAGTGGCGCGGTCTGATCTGCGGACGATGCGGCAGCGCTGCAGATCGCCAGCAGGGCCGCGCCAAGCCTAAGCGCCGCGATGGCCGCTCGGCGACAGGTTTCAAAGTTACTTCTCATCATTAGAGCCATTTCCGGTGCGTCCTGCTCTGCCAGGAAAACCACTTTACTGTGGGTACTCTTCACCATTTCGCGACCGTATCACTGCGTGAGTTTCACACCCAGCACCTTCAACACTTCATACGGTGGTTCGTAGGCTTTTTCAAACAGCTCACGAGACGTGAAGAAATTGAATAGATAGATGCCGTCTGCACCCGAACTGAGTAATCTGGCGCCAGCCTGGCGATACTCTTCGCCTGTCAGATTGTGCTGTCCGGAGCCCTTGATAGCCTCGATCCCGCCATACACAGGAACCTGAGTTATCGCTGCCTTCCAGGCGGCAATCGGCAGATCCCCACGCTCAAACAGAAACTCCGAGACGGTGACGAAATCAACCCATCCGTTCCGAACCCAGGCAGGAACATCGCAGCCTAATGCCCGGGCCGACTCTGGAGTTGGAGGTGTCCGCCCAAAGTTGGAGGGCACGCGAACGCTTATCAGGATGTGCCTGTGTCGCACTTTGCCAATTTCAGTTACAACATCCTTGATGCGTGATACGAGACCGTTCATGATCGCGACGTTTTCATCGGCGGCGCCGCCCTTAAAGAACCGCGGGAACCGGTTGAAATCCAGCTCTATTCCATCGCACCGATAACGGCGCACGGCCTCTTCTATAAGCCGCACCGTATAGTCGCGCGATTCTGATTGTCCGAAATCCAGCGCACCGTTAGGCAGCCGACATTCCGAATGGTCTTCCCAGAACTTCGTTCGCAAAAAGTCATTGCCGTGCGCGTCGTTCATCCGAAACGTGATAAAAGCTTCGCGTCCTCGCCTCTTCGCCTCCGCAAGCATCACGGCATATGGATCGATACCGGCATCGTAGAAGGCCTTGAAGTTTTGAGCCAGTTGATGTTCCGACGCGGGCCAGGCCGCTCGCTCCTCCGGAGTTGATCTCTCCCCCCGCATCGTGCCGACAGCAGTCGGGTAGTAGACCACCTGTGCGTTGATGCACACCAGGAACGTATCCACGCGACTGCCACGGTACGCGATCTCCTCCACCACGCGCTTCACGTCATCGACCGTTGTCGCGACGGGAGCCTTACTGTTAGCGCGAGTGAACAGGCAGGAATCACCGTCCAGATTGTACAGGACACGCCGTTGTTTCGTGGGCGGCGCAGCCGCTGCCGACACGGCGAAGGCGAGGCAGCAGAGAAGGAATAGATGTCTCATAAGCACTCCAGAATATTGGGGGCCGCGCAGGTGCGAGCATGTGCGATGCGCCCGACATAAGGCTCCGTTCTAGCTGGAGACGTGGATATCCTGCGGGATGGGAGGCGTAAAGGACAGGGAAGTACACCGAGCGAGGGAACCCAACAGCGACGCTACCGGATGAACTGCCGGGCGACAGATTTAGTGTAATAGCGGTCTGGAAGTGACAGAGCTACAAACGCTCAGGCTGAACGAGAATTGCGGCGTGGAGGGGTTCCAGCGTGATGGATAGCGTGTGATTCGGTGACGGGACGGCCATTGCTCCAGACAGCGCATCGACAAGGCCAGATTTGCCGAGCAATTGCTCTGTCTTGAGATCCAATCGCACCTTAACCGTTTGACGCTGATCGGATCGGTTTAGAACCACGATTGCGATTTCGTTGCCAAGGGTTCTGGAGAATGCAAGTGTATTGGCGCTGTCGTTTGTTTCAAGGATCGTGGGATCGCCGGACTGCAGAGCCCTGCTTTTGTTGCGCAGATGTACCAGTTTTTTGTAATACTGCAGCATCGGATTGTCATCGGTTGCGTTAGTCCACGTCATGCCGCGGCGATTGTCGGGATCGGCGCCGCCCTCCATCCCAAGCTCTTCACCATAGTAGATGCAGGGCGCGCCGACCCACGTGAGCTGCAGCGTCGCAGCAAGCCTCTGCATCTCCTGATTTCCCCGGCAGCGCGTCAGAAACCGTGGTGTATCGTGCGTACTAAGCGAGTTCATCTCGCATCGGGAAACCTGAGGCACGTACCGGTGATAGAGCTGCATTAGCTGGTTGGCGAATGCCGTGGAGTCTATTTTGCGATCGGCAAAATAGTCGACACAGGCGAATAGAAACGGGTAGTTCATGGATGCATCCCACTGATCGCCAGCCAGCCACTGGGATGCATCTCCCCAGGTTTCACCAACGATCCAGACCTTTGGGTCGAGCTCTTTTACGCTAGTACGCAGCTTCCTCAAAAATACCTGGTCGAGCTGATCGGCAACATCGAGCCGAACTCCTGAGAGCGGGATCTCCTTCTGCCAGAAGGCGACAACGTCGCGCATATATGCGCCGGTTGCGTCATTAGCTTCATTGAGCCTTGGCATCCCCCACCAGCCTCCAAATGCCTCATAGTTCGGCGGCTGTTTGGCTTGAACGGGGTAAGAGTGGATGAAATACCAGTGTCGATACGGCGAGGCTGCGCCGTTGCGTACCACATCTGCGAACGGCCCGAACGACGAGGAAGAGTGGTTGAAGACAAAATCCATCACTGTCCGGATACCTCTGGCCTGCAGTCCACGCGTTAGCGCGGCGAACTCGGCATTCGTACCGAATTGCGGATCGATCGCACGGTAGTCGTCGATATCATATCTGTGGTTGGATGGGGACTTGTATACCGGCGTGAAGTAAATTGCCGAGATGCCGAGGTCTGCCAGATATGGGATGTGATCTGAAACTCCCTTCGCGTCGCCACCGAAACGGCTGTTGCCGGTTGGGCGCGCATCCCAGGGAGTCAGGTTAGGCGGATCATTGGCTTTCTCGCCGTTAGCAAAACGATCCGGGAATATCTGGTAGAGCACAGATTTCTCAACCCAGTCTGGAACGGCAAAGGGATGGAATGCTGTCGCGCTCAGTGTGAACTTCGTCGCGCTGCGAAGCGCCGCGACGCCAGTTGCTCCGAAATCAAATGACTTCGGACCATCCGCAAGCGCAAAGTCGTACACCAGATCGCTCTTGCGATCCCATGTCACCCTTACTGAATAGAAGGCATAGATGTCATCCGCAGTCACAACAGACATCGGGATCAAGCGATCGCCCAATCTGAGTGAAACCCTGGAGAGGTCATTGGGCCGGGCGCGCAGTGAGAGTGTGATCTGGTCGCGATCGTAATTGAGGTATGGTGCGGATAGCGGGTGCTGAAGCGCACTGAACGCAGTAACTCCATCGAGAGGGCTCGCCGGGCTGGAGTAGTCTGCCGGCACAATTAGAAGTACCGAGTTACCGTTAGAATCGTTCGGGTTGACCGGGGCGGTGGGATCCGCAACCCAGGTATCTCCATTTACAACAAATTTATAAAGATGCTTGCCCATTGGGAGGCGAAGCGTCAGCCTCCAGGTCTTGCCATCCGCATCGGCTGCCATCGGGTTCGCCCGCATGTTCCAGTTATTGAAGGCGCCTGCAACCGCAACGCTCCTGACGCTTGCCGCTGGATGATAAAGAAACTCATGCTGCCTGGTTTCCGGTACGGCCTGGCCGGCGGCGGCGGCCTGTTTGGGAGAGGCCAGAGCAGGTAGCGCCCCGAAAGTGGCACAGATTGCAACGATGCAGGCGCAGGTAAAGCGGAGTAACTTACCAGTTAGCATTGGGATTCCGCGAGTTGTAGCTAGCTGCATGGTTTGAAGAGCCTCTTCTGCGAGCGAGAGAGATCAAGGTGAATGGTGAGATTATACCGGAGAGAGGGAGGGAGGGACCAGGGATGAGGGATGAGGGATCAGTAGATGCGTGCCTGCCGGATGGGGGCCGGAGTTAATCTCAGAGGAGTTCATACGAGATCTCAAGAAGAGTAGTTCTTAGATCGATAGCGAATTCCCGATTGGGATGTTCCAGGGTAGGCTCATGTTTAGACGTACGTTTGTGATTGCGGCTGCTTTGCTTGTGTTGGATGTGTCTGCTACGATTGCTGCAGCTCTGCCACCGCGTGCGGCGATACTCGCCGATCCAAGCTTGCCAATTGTTGGGTGTTCGACCCCTGCTGCTACGTTCGAAAGAGCGCTCAAGAGTGAAGGTTACGAGGTTGAGCTGTTAGACGCTGATAGCCTGAGCAATGCGGCGCGGTTCAATGCGCAACAGTTCAGTCTGCTTGTTGTGCCCACTGGCGCAACCTTTCCGCTAGCGGCACACGCCTCGCTTGTTGATTTTGTGAAACATGGGGGAAGCCTGATCTGCACAGGTGGGTATGCGTTCGATAATCTCGTTATCAAAGAGAACGGCAAGTGGGTATCGCAGAACCAGCGCATCGCACGGGCAGCGCAGACAGCGCGTGATCCTGCGGTATCACGCATTGTAAACGGAAGTTTTGAGGATGGGCTAAAGGATTGGGGACCTAGTTCTCCTACAGCCTGCACGGTGGTGAACGAGCCTTCGCCAGCGGGTCCGCGATATGCGAAGGCGGTATGCGAGCATGCGGAAGTGGGCGTCAGCTTCAGCAAACAGCTAAGTGTAACTCCCGGTTCAACCGTTCTTGTAAGCGCCATGGCGAAGACTAGCAGCATAGCGGGAGTTGGATTTGCCTTCCTGGCAGTTTACCAGTACGGCGTGGATGGCAAGCTGATCACGTTTCGAGACTTTGCTCAGATCCATGATGCGTCGGAGTGGAAACGCCGCGAGGCTCGGATAGCGATCTCCCCACAGGCAGCGAGAGTGATGTTCAATGCGGGGCTTTACCTTGCTTCAGGCACGCTCAGGTTCGGCGATGTAACCTGCGCACCCGTCCCGGCCGAGGTGCGCATCAATGCGCACTATGGTGACCCGGGAGATGCTCTTGGCCTCCTTCCAGACCAGATGCCGCTCTTCAGTCCCGATCAAAAAATCGAAGGCGTTGGGCTTTCCGCCTCCCCAAATGCCGATTTGCCAATGTCCTGGTCGTCGCCCGGCCGGGTAACGGGTTTCGAGGCCACGGCGCAGTTGAGAGGAGCCTCGTCATGGGAGCCACTAGTTGATGTAATGGATTCGTACGGCCGCCGCGCAGGCGTTGCAGGGGCGATTATTAGCCACTACGTTGGCCCCTTTGCCGGATCGCATTGGGCGATCTTTGGAGTGACAAACCGCGACATCTTCGCAGGAGTTTCTGGCGAGACACTGCTCAAATCCGTCGTCAGTCGCCTCAAGTCTGGGATTTCTGTGGACCCATTCTCCACCAACTTCGCTCTGTATCACGCTCTCGAAACCGCACACTTCGACGTTGCCATTCGTAACAGCAGCAGCGTGTCCGCCATCGCAGAGGTGTCCGCTTCCATCAAAGGCGCAGATCCGGCATCAGCCGCTCGAACTTTGTGGACGAGCAGCAGTCGCAGCGTCACTATCGAGCCCGGCAAGTCAACGGTGGTTTCCTATGACGTGCCAATCACGGCATCGTATCCAGACATTGCCGCAGTTCGAGTGCGATTGAGTTCCAATGGTATCGCAATTCAAAAAGAGACTGGATTTTGCGTAGAATCGACCCGTGTAACCGCGGCAGGCATCTCCTTAAAATATAGGGACAACGGTTTTGAACTCCATGCTTCGGGCAAACAGGCGGCCCGCCCCATCCTCTTCGGCACCGATACCTGGGGAAGTATGTTCAGCTCGCCATCTGCTAACCCTCTCACGTGGTATCGCGACCTGGAGATGATGCGCGACTACGGCCTGCACATGTTCGAGAACCTGCAATATACGCCTGCAGGCTATCAGTTTACAGAGGTGCAGCAGCGGCAGATCGACGCTCTCATCCAACTCTCGCAGCGGACCGGGCTCGTCTACATGGCCGGGCTGCTGATCGGGCAGGATGTTGCGGTTGACGATGCCGAACTTGCGAAGCAGGCCGAGTTCTGCCATCAGTTTGCGCTTCGGTACAGACACGTTCCAGGTTTGATCTACTACCTTAACGGCGACTTTCAGCTTCACCTAAAAGACACGCCCGATCTGCGGCGATTGTGGAACGCGTTCTTAACAGACAAGTATCGGGACGACGCCTCACTGCGACTATCACGGGGAGCGCTGGCGCCTGTCGAGAAGCTGGGTGCGATTCCAGTCGCTGAAGCGGTGGCGGGTTCCGCATTCGACCTGCGAGCTGCAGACACTTCTGCGTTTCAGGCATCTCTCCTTCGGCGATGGGTCAATGCGCTCACTGCGGCGATCAGGTCTGCCGACACCGAGCATCCTATCACCTCCGAATACTACCAACAGCCCTACTCTGGTGTCGACCTGCGCCTTTCCATCGGCAATCAGGATGCCGCAAATATCGGTTACTTTGGCCCACCACCAGTCGATATTACGCGATTGCTCTCAACCATCAAATGGAACGATATGCGGCGGGCGGGAAAGGCCATGAACATCGGCGAATTCGGCGTAAAGACCCACGATGCATGGGCGTCCGAGCGAGAGCCCTGGGGTTACCAGGTTGCTCGCAGCGATGCCTACCGAAATCGACTGTTCTCCTATATGGTTCACGCAGCCGTGGCTTGCGGCGTATCAAAGATTCAGAACTGGTGCTGGAGCGACGATCCGGATGGCATGTTCCCGTGGGGAACCGCATTCATCAACCCGCTGCGCCCTCGCCCTGCGTTAAAGCTGTGGCGCAATCTCAGGTTACTTTCCGACAGGGCCGGCACCCAACTCAAGATGTCGGACACGGTGCTAGTGATCTCCGACTACTGGAGATTGGGCGCACAGTCCAATCTGGGCCAAGACGGCATAATGCACGCCACAGAGTGTCTGCTCGCGACAAACACGCCTTTCGATGTCATCAACCAGTGCGACATTGGCTCGATCATCGCGGAATCTCCCCTGCCAAAACGGATTGTGTTTCCCTGCGCAATCGGTATAAACCGAAGGCAGCTGGCATGCCTGTACGCGATGGCAAGTTCGGGCTGTCACATCTATCTTTCCGGCGATATCTCGATCACGCCGGAAGGTACCAATGATCTCTCGCGGTTGAAGGAGTACTGCGGAGTGCGCTCAACCAGTACCAGAACTCTTCCGAACGGGTTGAGCGTGCCAGTTCTAACACCCACTGGCGCCACGCCTTGCTCTACTTCGACGGGCATTCCGATGTATCGCAACAGGATCGGAAACGGAGAGATCGTCTACTCACCCGAGCCGTGGGAGTGCAGGGCTGTCCACGATACGCCTGTGCATCAGCAGGAGTTGGCGGCATCGCGAATGTCGAACCCCTATCTGGACCTCTTGCCAGCACTCGGCGCAAAGCCGGTCCAGGTATCTGCATCTGCAGGAATCTGGCGGGCGCTGCGGTCGGAATCGGCATCTGGCAGTCGGGTTGTTTTGTTTCCGCAGCTAACTACCGATCGGGGTGAACCGGGGCCAAGTGGCACGGTCTCGACACAGGTTATGGGCAGGACGCTTCTTTGGGGTCCCGCAGCGGGGTGGCCCTGTGCGGCATTGCTCGACGCGGCCGGGCAGCCCACAACGCTCACCGGTGCAGGCACATTTCGCATGGATGGGAAAGAGGTTATCAGCAGCGCATCTCCGTGGATAATAGCCGCACAGGATGGAGCGGCGATCGACCGATCGCGGGGACTGTTGCTATCGCTTGCTGAAGGTGGAAAGGTTCGGGTTAGCACTTCAGTAACGGGCCTAACCGCAAGCATTATTGAATGGAGAAATGGGAAGGCTGTTGTGGTTGCAATCTTGCCAGTTACGCAATCGGGACATCTTGTGGAGCTGAATATGCCGGCTAATGAGATGGTATTGCTGGCGCCAAATCGGATGGTTGAGAAGGTGTTGAGTGGGTTAGATAGGTAGAGGCACCACATGCCTGTTCCCTAATCCGTCCTTGTTTCCTGCACCATTGCCGCATCAGGGAGGATGCGGAATTGGCCAGGCGGAACAGAATTTGAAAAGAAACTGTTGCGGCTTGCCTGCAAAAGGAAATAAACACAATGACACCACGAGAACGCGTTGTCGCGTCGCTTAATTTTCAGGAAACGGACCGAGCTCCCCGCGATTTGGGAGCGATGAGATCGACCGGCATCAGCGCCTTCGCCTACCCAAAACTTGTCGCGGCGCTCGGATTGCCACCCCGGCTGCCACGAGTACACGATACCGGGCAGATGCTCGCCCTGCCGGATATCGACGTACTGGATGCACTTGGTTGCGATGTCTTAACCATCGATGGGGGCGTTACAGACGCGTTTCCAGAGCCGGAAAAGTGGCACGATTTCGATTTTGGCGGCCGCCTGCCCGCACAGGTTTTGAATCCTGCCGCCTTCCAGGTTCAGCCCGATGGCTCGATCCTGCAGGGTGGCTCCGTTATGCCTCCCAGTTCCTACGTCTTCAACGCAGACCACAGTGGCCAGCCGCTGCTCGGCCTGGATGACGAACTGCCACTGATGGATCTGAAAAAGTGGAAACAGGACCTCGCCTCGTGGCAGCTTACGGATGAGCGTGCCAACCAGACGGTGGATCTTGTGCGCCGTGTTAAGGAATCCAGCGATAAGGCGATCTTTCTGGCAGATCACTGTGGCGCTGGTATTGGCATCGGCGGCTTCAATGGCATCGGAATCTTCCCAATCATATGCAAGCTTGAACCAGACTATGTGCAAGAGCTTCACGAGATCACCATTCAACACGCGATCCGAAACGTTCAGCTTCTGCTGCCCAAACTGGAAGGCATGGTGGATGTGATCATGACGACTGCTGACGATTGGGGCACACAAAACGCATGTATCGCTTCGCCAAAGACGTATGAGAAGCTGTTCCTGCCCTACTATCGCCGATTGAATGACGAGATCCATCGGCTGCTGCCCGATGTTAAGATCTTTATGCACAACTGCGGCGCGATTTACGACCTGTTAGACCTGATCATAGACAGCGGCTTCGACATCGTCAACCCCTGCCAGTGGCCGGCAGGCAAACATGGTTATAAGGATTGGAAAGATCGCGTTCGAGGAAGAGCGAGCTTCTGGGGCGGAGGCGTTAATACGCAGCATACTCTGCCACATGAGAGCGCTGACGTGGTTGCGCGCGAAGTCGAAGAGGTCGTTGCCTACATGCGTAAGGATGGTGGTTATGTGTTCAACAACATACACAATCTGCTTGCGGAAGTGAGCCCCGAAAAGGTTATTGCGATGTATGCGGCCGCGGGGCGGGCGTGATCAGGGGCGCCCGCCGGAACTTGAAGGAACCTAACTGCGAAAAAGGCGCTGGAACTGGCATCAGAACCAGCGCTTTTCTGCCACGTATTTTCTGTTAAAATCGTAATCTGTTGAGCACAAATACAGAATCCCCTGCACGATCGAGGTTATGTGAATTATCCCGAAAATCGGCACGGTAATGAAAAATAGCAGTCCAAAGCTAACTACCGTGAGAATTGTGCATATAATGGACGTGATCAGTATTGTTAACCCCAGACCCATGTTGCCCAGGTAAAACCCATGAATTCCAAGATACGGAAAGACTATCGCGAGGATTGCGGCAGCGATCTTGCTTTTGGGTTCGACTACTTTCATCGTGTGCTCCTATCGATAGCGAAACTTCGTAACTGGTTAGTAGTGATACTCACAATTGCCATAGCAGGTTTCAGTATCACTTTCAACGCTGTACCCAGCCTCTCCCAGGACGCGCCAGTCCGGATGATAAGCTCTGCCGATCGCACGTTCACGTTAAGGACAGGCGAGTATGAGGTTGCATATGAACCTGAGCCCGGCCGCAAGCTCGGAGCGGGCATCAGCATACGCCGGGTTGGCGCTGGCGTCGCCGGGGCGGCCATCCTTACTCGCATGGCGCATGGGCCTAGTTTCAATGTTACCGACTACGGCACCTACGTGGGATATGACCATAAACCGTCCGACAAAAAGAAGGACTTCGATATCTTTCGGACCATGCAGTGCCGCGATTTGCCCAATTCCATCGAAGTAACGATACAGACGTCGCGAACGTGGGCAGACTTCACGGGAACGCTGACCGCATATCGCGACACTCCCGGGCTGCTGCACTGGACCGTCCGCGCCCATGCCAGGCAAAGCAAGTCTGTTGATGAAGCGCCGTTGCCGGACTGTGAATTCCGACTCAATGGCATGCTTGCTCAGCATCAGGTAGTACGGCACATGGTGCAGCGCGGACCCGTTACGGGGATGCTGTTTTTCCGCGACAACGATATGCAGACCGATGCGATGTACTGGGAAGACTTCACCTCGCTGAGCCGGCTGTACGAACTCACTGGTGCGGCAAATCCGTGGCACGGTTATACAGAAACGGAACAGCGCGGGGCAGTGCGCATGGGGCCAGCAGTTAGCGAATTTCAGCTTGCCGAGGTCGGCGGTGTTCAACAGGCTCCAGCAGCATATCGTGAAACGGTTGAGCGTTACGATCGATTTGGATATCTTCGGCCCGAGAACTTCCACATACCGCAGGGCGAGAACCTCATCGTTGCGGACACCTACCTCTATTTGCGGCCATCGATCAAGAACGACAATGTGGACGCTTGCCGCACTTTTACGGAACTTGCCGCAACGATCTACTCCAGAATTCGCAAGCCTGTTCCAACGGTGACAAACTGGGCTGGCGATATCGCGCCGCGTTTGATCTCAGACATACTGCGACCCGATAACTCACACGTTGCCAACGGACATTTTTATCCGCGCGCGTATGTAAAATACGAATACCCGGATACACAGCTCTGGACGATCTCACAACTGCTGCTGCCACTCACTGAGTATTGCAAGCTTCACCCGGTACAGAAGCAGGCAGCTGCATTGAAATCAAAATTGGAAGAGACACTGCCTGTTTTCTGGGATGAGAAGTGGAAGGGCTTTGCCAATGATCCAGCTCCCGTACCGGATATGTACTATACGGGAGTCTATCTGCTGAATCCGGTCTACCAGATGGCCGATCTGGCAGTTGCAGGCATACCTGAGGCGCGGCGAATGATTCTGGGATATCGATCGCATCTGATTGAAATGGGCCGAAGCTGCGGCTACGTGTTCGCGGACATCTCAACATCAAACCCAAAGAAGCAGCAATCGCTCTATCAATACGACACAACCTGTATGTACATCTACATCATGATGAGGTTGTATCAGTTAAGCAGCAGCAAGGATTTCGACGCATTGAACGCGGCCCGCGAGGCTGCAGAGCGGCTCGCCGATCGCCGACTGGATCTATGCTGGGAGATCAACCAGACTGCCATTGGCGCCCCGGCTTGCGAAATGCTGTACAAGGCGACCGGCGACCGTAAGTATCACGACCTGGCTTGGATCCCTATCGCCAATACGCTGCGATGGGCATGGCTGTGGCAGGGATATTATGGAATTGGAAAACACCTGACGACCTTCTGGGCATTCAGCGGCACACCAGCAAATCCGCATTCCTGCGAATACGAAAATCACCAGGTACGGCGCTTTATTAAGCAGTACGTTGAGCTCGCAGGCAGTTCACTCTCTCCGCAGGTCCGCAATATGCTGAACGACTGCTGGCAGCTTGGCCCCTGCCAGACCCATTTTGCGCTCCCTCCCAACATCGTTAAGGCGGGCGCAAGGCAATTTCTAGCGAACGCCCATGAATCCGACTGTGGAACCATTGATTATGACCAGGTGGTGCCGCTCGAGGATTATCATGGCGGATGGGGTACCGACATGGAGTGGTATCAGGGTAATACGAAGCTCGGGCAGATTGGCCAGGAGATCTATGGGGCGGGAGGGATACTCTGGTATGCGGTTTGGCAAAAGGAACTGGATGCTGCATTGCGTGAGCGTGGGGCGAAGTAGGGGTTGCCTACGTCTGAGGACTGGCAATCCCCTCCTCGACGCCTTATACCAATAACGAACAATTAATTCCGCTACAGTCGCAATAAAATTGCGATTATTTTGCATATTTACTCCACTAGTTGCAGGATTTTGTTATTCATTAATGAATTTACACAGTGTATATATGGCTCTAGCCTGTATCCAGTAACACGTCTCCACAGCCATTGCGAACGCTTCCGAACACCCATTTTTTTCTCTCAACGAGGTGAGTCCATGTTTCAATGCAACCGCAATCGTTTTCTGTCCCTGTGTGCGTTTGTTGCGCTGCTCCCACTTACCGGTTTCTCAAATGCCGGGCCAGAATACTCGTATGTGCCAAACCACTTCACCGCACAACCAGATGGACAGCAGTTGGGTCCAGCGCATGGCGGAGCGGCCGTAGATCGTGCTGGAAACGTCTATGTAAGCACCGATACCCAGCGTGGAATTCTGGTGTTCGGGCCAGACGGCAAATATCTGCGCTGCATTGGCCCAATCGAGGTTCATGGCCTCTTCTATCAGCGCGAGCGGGACGGTGAATACCTCTACTGCGCCAGGCCAGATGCGAATGAGGTATTGAAAATCAAGACGGACGGCACGGTTCAGTGGAAGATGGGGTATCCGGAGACATCCGGTCTCTACGCGAATGCGAAGGAGTTTCATCCTACCAATATCGTTGCTACACCGGACGGCACGATTTTTGTTGCGGATGGCTACGGCAAGAACTGGATACATAAGTACGACCGGAACCAGAAATACATTAAGTCGTTCGGCGGCCAGGGAAGCATGCCCGCGGAAGAGGGCAAGTTCAATCGATGCCATGGGCTCGTGGTCGACAAGCGCGGACCGAAGCCTCTCCTCATTGTTTGTAACCGTGAGAGCGGCCGCGTAGAACAGTGGGATACCGATGGTAATTTCATCAAGGTTCTGCAGCGCGGACTGCGGATGCCAGCCGCAGTGAACGTCTCAGGCGATTACGTTGCCATTGGGGAGCTTCAGGGCCGAGTGACGATTCTTGGCAAGGACAACAGCATCGTCGCTGAACTTGGCGACAATCCAGATGCCTCACAGCGCGCGAACTACGGCCTCGATCCATCAAAATGGACCGAAGGCATTTGCAATTCGCCACACGGTATCGCGTTCGACCGCGCAGGAAACGTCATTGTTTCCGAATGGAGTGCGTTCGGACGGCTGCACCTGTACACTGTCAAACACTGACATCACCCCTATTTCGCAGGGGTAACGTATAACCACCGGCCAGACGCCTCGGGAGTAACGGTAACTACAAGCGAACCACCTGTTATCTGGTTCGCAAGCTCCTTGCCCTTGCTCCCTGGCTTTACCCCCTCAGCAAAGATAGTCACATTCGGTGGAAGACCCATCGCAGGGATCCGAATAGTACCCGTGCCGTATACCATAATCTGAAGTACTGCGCCGCCGGGAACGTGACGTGATGGATCTACCGGCGCCCAGGCAATCTGCGGGATCTCTTTATCTGCAAACGTGGTCTGGCGCCCATCAACGGTGATGCTTCGGCAGTTGCTTCCTGAGAAGGCTGCCAGATTTCCGCGAATGTCCACTTTGAACGTCATCGCCTGATCACCGGTGTAGCTCACTGTGTGACCATTGACGTGGAAGCCGTCTAGTTTTAGCTGCTCCGATGGCGGTGGCACGCGCTTCAAATACGCCGTATCCTCCGCCTGATTCCGCGCAAAACCCCCATTCCACGCCTCCTCAGTCTCCCGAAGGTGGCGAGTGACCGCGACCGCACCGTTCGAAAATCGGCAGGTAAGGAAGTCGGTAGTCCTGGAGAGAAGCTCCGTATTGTCTGCTGCATCTCCATAGGCTCCGGTACGATGGAGAATATCGAACCACCATCGGCTCTCGTACCCGAGGCTCTTCGACTGGTCGTCGCGCGGTCGAAAGCCGAGCACAATGGCTTCGCCCCTGCCGGAGTTCTTACAGATTGAGCCGACCACACTGTCTGCCACCTTCGCCAGTATCTCGGTTCCCGGTCGCGGAGAAATTGAATAGACGTGGTCGACAATGAAATCGGTCAAGATGATCTGTGGCGGAAGACCGGCCAGTTTCCCGCTGAATGTAACCTGCTTACCCGGCGCCATCTGCCCCTCATTTCGCGCCGGAGCATAATCGACGCCAAAGAGGTCGCACCAATCCTTCAGGATGGAGTCGCCTTCCTCGGAGAGAACAGGCGGCGGACCAGACCAGATCAGCTTTCCGCCGCCTTCAACAAACTCTCTGGCAAGCTTAAGCAGGCGATGCGACGGAAACGGCTCAAAGGTCGCGACCAGCGTCGTAAAGTGTCTGCCGCCAAGTTCAATCGCGCCGTTATGGACCTGTCCCAACTCCAGCAGTTTGGCGGATGTAATGTAGTTGGCATAACCGTACTGTGTCATCCAACTTCCGAAGCGCTCCTCGACGGCAACGAGATCGAGTGGATAGAGCATCAGGACGCTCACATCCCGATGCTCCATGTTCTGCACCATCCCGTAGAGCGGCGATCCAGCGGCGCCGTAGGTGTTCACAAGCGACATGCGCCTTCTCGAGAGCTCATCCGGCATTCCCCAATGCGCGGAATAGGAGTACGGGATCTGATTGATGATGCCTGTAGAACAGGCCATCATCAGGCCGACATAGTTACGATCCAGCCAGCCGCACTCACAGTGATCGTTCCCGTTTCCGGTGAGGAAATCTCCCCACTTAAAGTAATCGTAACACGCTGCAGATGCCTGATGAACGGTATCCGACCATACGAAGTTCGACGTGTACTCATAGGCGCTCGCATACATATGCGACTCGCCTGTCTCCCACTTATCGATGGTCGGGCTCTCCGCCCAGGTGGCGTGGGCACGTGATTCCAGTTTGTGCCCCATCCTATCTTCGGCATGCTTTTTCGCAGCTGTGAAGAGATCCACGACTCCGTCTTGAAGCAGCCGGAAATATCTTGAGCGAAATAGAGCCGTTTGCCTGATTGCCTCAGGCGTTGCGCCGAACACATGCGACACGCCGAGTTTGGCGCCGACATCTCGTCCGGTGTCTTCCTGGCCATAACAGAAATAGACCAGGTATTTGGCAAGGTCCGAGTACTGTGCGCCGTACTTCCGGGCGTAAGCCCTGCTAAGACCAGGAGTTACGTACCGCTGGTTAAACTCGCCGTTGTCGTGATGGCCGAAGTAGTTCCAGTCCTGCTGAATGTGCATCTCATCCGAATAGAGCGCGTTTAGTTTGACCCCGGCATCTGCGTACTTATCGACCAGTTTGTTCAGATATGGCAGAGCGCGTGGACTGAAGTAGTCCATTTCAGGAGTACGATACTGCTGAACAACTAGCACTCGATTGAAGCCTGCAAGTTCGGTGTGGCCGCTGCCGTAGACCCTAATTCTCTGCATGGCGGAGTCCGGAGCGTCGCGTGTGTAGCTCTCGACCTTTACCTGGTCTGAAATCTCTACGATCGCATTGGGATCTACCACCCTGTAGAGCGTGCCAGGTACGGCGTTCTCATGAAATGCAAAAACACGGACGCCGGCATCCGGCAGTTCGATCACACCCTTGTTGTTCGCCCAGCGCTTCTGCTGCCACAGGGAAACGCTGAACGCGCCAGTTTGAGGGTCTCGCAGGCCCTTGCGATACTGCATCCAGACGCCGCTCTCGCCGGTCTGCTTTTCGTATGCCGGGCCGATCTCAAGGGGGCTAAGCAGGCTGAGTTCGAGCCCAAGCCCATAACCGTCTGCAAACTTGCTGATCGCCGCAATTCGCTTTACATACTCATCCATATCCGGAGTGTAGTGTCGCGGGCCCTCCTGGCCGGGGCGATACTGGCTGAAAAAGTGATCGAAGGCAAGTACTAGCGTGCGATTGCCTGCAGCCTTCGCCTGTTCACACACCTGCCGTAAGCTGCGCTCATCCTTATTAAAACCGAGGGCCAGATTTAGCACGTGATCGGGGTCGGAAAGCGCTTCGAGCTCCTTGTCGCTAACAAGAATGATCGCAGATTTGCCGAGTTGGAAACTCCAGGGTCCGGGGAAGGAGACAAGCTCGCCTCGATATGTGTTTTCAGGAACACCGTTCACTGCTGCCCTCCCTGCACGCTGCGCCACAGCAGCCACTTGAAGCCCCACAATTACGGCTGCGATCATTGCAGCCCGAAATTCACTCCATATCATCGCCCGGCACTCCGATCCGCCAATGCGCAAAACTTTACACCGCACCACCTGTGGTGATTTCCGCGTTCGCGGCCATTATCCTCCTAAATCCAGGAGTGCGAACCGACGCCTGTAAGGAAGAATGTCACGCGTAAGCACGAGATGATGCAGATTCTTAGCCGCAAAAAGACCCAGAAGGCACAAAATTTGGGCATGGATACCTACAGGACAGGAGCGATGTGCGAACTGGGAGCGCGCGGAAAAGTATCACGTAAAGACGCAAAGAGATGCGAATTAGCGCCAACAAAGCATAATGGAGAGAAGGTAGTGCTCAGGTATCACCGCAATTTCCTCTCAAAAGAAGAAGAATTGAGAGTAGTAAGCCCTGATCAACGGTAGAGTGTAGAATACTTGTATGACCTCTAATGCGGTTAGTCCGATGCCGGCCTTTGCATCCCTGGATATTGAGAGCGACGGAACGGTAATTTGGCAGTTCGCGCTGGCCTGCTCCGATTTGCCAGATGCATGGTGCGTTGAACGCACCAACCCAACTCCTGCCCAAATTCAGGACCATATCAATCGCTTTCTGCCAGGCCGAATTCTAACCGGGCACAATCTGCGCGAGTGGGACTTAAAGACGCTGCTGCGTAACGGAATCGTTATCCCTGAGGACACTGAAATCTGGGATACGCTTGAGACAGAGCGTTCGCTGTGCTCAGAGCGCTCGCGCCCTACATTTGCACTCAAATCGGACCACGACGCCCTCGCTGATGCGCGTATCACACTTAAGTTGGCGCAGAATCAGTGGACGAGGCTTAATGCCAGTGTGGCAGCCGCTGAAGCGGCATGGCGAGAATCATCTCGGTATTATCTGGTACCAGACCCGGTTTGGCGGCGAATTGAGGGCTGCCCCTCTCTCGCCCAGCTCCCATGGTTAGAGATCGAACAGACGTTTCGCGCAATCAATGAGCGCAAGATGCTCAAGGCGATCGAAGACGTTACATGGCGTATTCCCGGACACCCCCCAGGCAAAGACGGCACAGGAAACGTCCCCTACCAGCCATTCAATCCCGCGTCTCCAAAACGGATTGAATACTGGCTTCGGCTGCTGCCAGCGATTGAAGCTGAGGCAGACAATGGCAGGGCAATCCTGTTTGTGCAGCACAAATCGGAGATCGATCCACTCAAACGCATACTGCGCCACAGTATAACCGGCGACCGGCGCTCAGGGCTGCGACGTATCGGTACTGTCGGCGGAATACTGATTCTTCATGAGAGCGAATGGGCGCCAACCCTGTCTGAGGGTGTGCCACATGGCACTTCACTTATTTTGGAGCGCGCGCCTGAACGCGTTTCGGACGTGATTCAGGCAGAGACCGCTCAGGTTGAGGAGCCCGAAGATGGTTCCGAGGATGAGCCTCTCGTAAGCGATGTCGACCTGTTGAAATCTGGAGGGCAACTGGCAGTAACACGCCCTGAGCCCGACGTGTTTGAGATTGGAAGAATGGCGCTCTGGCTGAGGGAGAGTTCGACTGCGAGCTTCCACTGCCTTGACGCACGTCTGTGGAACCGCCGCGCCGAGATGCCTTTCGCCACGGTACCGGTACCCGTAAAGCGCCGTTCTTCGGTGACCTATGAGGAGATGGTATTTGCGGGCTTCACGCAGACATCAGGCGAGTTTCACCTTCCGGAGCAGTCGGTATGGTCCACCGAAATAAGCCGGATGTTTGACGTTCCAGCTCTTCATGCGTTTCAGGAAAAGAGCCTCGCAGCAATCCTCCTTCGCAAAGGCATCTCTTGTGCCTATGTAGAACGAGCGACCGGCGGAGGTAAATCTCTCATCTTCCAGGCTGCAGGTCTGTACAGGGGAGAAAAGACGGGCAGGATCACGATCGTGATATCACCGCTTCGCGCCCTGATTCATGACCAGACGACAAAGCTGCATCAGCAAGGCTTCGCTCTGGATGTTGAAGCCCTGTCCGGCGATATGTCGCGCACCGACATCGAGGATGCTTATCGCCGAATAGCTGGAGGTGAGACAAAGCTCGTATTCACCGCGCCGGAACGGTTTCGAAGCCCTGGATTTTTAGCGGCAATCGAAACGCGGTTCTCCCTGGATCCCGGTGGAGAACCGGAATACTGGGTTTTTGATGAGGCACACTGCATCAGCATGTGGGGTCTGGAGTTTCGGCCCGATTACCGTAAAGCAGCCGAATATATACGAAGCCGCAGAAGCGCCAATGCTCTACCAAATGGCGCCCCTGTGCTGCTTGTATCGGCAACGCTTACCGCTCTCGCAAAACAGGACATTGAAGCGGTGCTCGGCGTGTCCCCGGCACGACAGCGCTGACCTATCAGAAGCAACTGCAGGAAATCACATTGATTGAAGCTGCCGATATAGAAGAGATCCGCATATTTCCGGCACACATTTCGGTGCACTTCGAGCAGGAGGCTATCGACCGACTCGGCACGGTTAAGCGGCTGCTGGATGCCCAAGGATTCGACCCAGTTAACGAAAGAGCGCTGGCATTTGTGCGCCGACGGCGTGAGGCGGAAACTTACTCGGAGGAGTATGGCGAAAGGGCGGATTTCTACCACGCGGGCCGTGAAAGCAGCGAAAAGATCGATGTTGCGGCACGGTTTCGCAGCGGCGAAATACCGCTCTTGTTCGCGACAAAAGCGTTTGGCATGGGAGTGGATATCCGCAACATTCGCTACGTATTCCACCTTGGCCCTCCGTCCTCCATTGAAGATTACATTCAGGAGATCGGGAGGGCCGGCAGAGATGGATTGCCATCGCATGCCTACCTCATCTATGCAGACAGCGACTTCGGTGACTCTCGAACACGAATCGTAAACTCGCAGCTAAGCTGGGAGATGGTGCGCGCCATGCAGTCCCAGATCGAGGAGTACCGCACGGGGCTCGCCCCATCGGAGCGCAAGTCATTCGTTATCCCTCACGACCTCATTGCATCGAACCCCCTTACGAACAAAGCTCTATTTGGCAAGGATTCTGCCGAAGTGCGCCAGCGGATGCTGCTATACTCCCTGGAGGAGGCAGGCAGGCTGATCGTTGGAAATTTTGAACAGACGCATTGGCCGGTCGCGCTTGGCGATCGCAACCCTTCCGAAGGCTTTGCTCGACGCATTCGCAATCTTGCAGCAAAGCGCGGCGCGACTACCGAGTACAAAGTGCTGATTGCCGAACGAGAGATCGCACACGCTCTGCAGTGCGCAACCGACTCCGAGGCGAGAGATCAACTATTTCTAGCCTCTCGGGCTGGAGCAGTCCGCATTCCGCTCGACGTTGCGCTCGAATGGACGCGCTGGGCGCAATCCGAGGATGCAAAAGCAGAGATCGATGCCATTCAGCCGCTAGCGGCTGAGTTCCTGAGAGACGTGAAAAATATGGAGAGCAGCGCGCTCACCATTTCTCACGCTTACGCCCATCCTGACTATCTCAACGATTCTGCAGCAAAGCGCAGGGCTCAGGAGCACGATCGAATCGGAGTTCGCTTTGACGAGCGCAAAGTTTACATCGTAAGGTTTCTACGGCGGGTTGCCGGACTGCGCGTGACACACAGCGCGGCGACCAAAGCGTACACGATACATGCCGAAGACGCACCCACGCACTCCGATCTGGCAGATTGGCGCACGGTACTCGCCCACTTGCCAGAGCGAGCGGCCGCTGTCATATCTCATCTCATGGAGCAGACCTCGAACACAACAGTCGGCGCCCTCTACAATGCCGCCAGTTCGGTCGCAGAGCTAAGTTCGCTTGCCGAATTAGAGCTCACACTTGCTTACCTCGCGGCATTGGGATTAGTGCGATTGAGCAGCGAACTTATTCCAACCTCGGTTCGAATCGATCTGAACGATCGCGACTTCACCGCTCCTTTTAACACTGCGGCGGACGATACGTCCCGTCACCTGTTAAACGAACGCAATCGGCTCCGGTTGCTGCGCCTGGATGCGCTTCAAACACTCACCCGGATTTCGGATGCACCCAATCAGGAACGATTTTCCCGCGAGTTTTTCGAGGCTGCAAGCGTGGATCAGGCCAGAGAAGCCGTGCTTCGCAACGCAGCCATGTTGGATAACAGCCTCCATCAACAGTTCGATGGCCTCGCAATAAAGGCCTATTTCGACCAGCTAACGCCCGAACAACAGAGCGTTGTGCGTGCGGCGCAGAACCAGAACCTTGTTGTACAGGCGGGGCCGGGCACCGGAAAAACCCACACACTGATCCTTTGCATCGTTCAGCGTCTGCTCGCATCGGATGCCATTGCTTCCGGACGCAATCCGAATGGTCCGATTGCAGCGCCCTCTCTTCTCGTTCTCGCATACACTCGCGCTGTTGTGGAGGAGTTGCGAGACAGGCTCCGCAGACACCTGAAGACACTTGGTCGTAACGAAACACCACTGGTGCACACATTTCACAGCTATGCGATGCACAGGCTTGCTGAAGCAGGTCGTCGCGACATCGAGCTCAATACCGCAATTCCGGACTTCGTGACCGCGTTTCGCGGCGGAAAGCTTCCCGGCGCGCCGGTTCATATTTTCGTCGATGAGTTTCAGGACATCACCGATGAGCGCTTGCTCATGCTGCAAACGATCCTTTCGAGCAGCACAGGCGAACTGATTACCGTAATCGGAGATCCCGATCAGAGCATTTACGACTATGGCAATGCTTCGCCCGATCGTGCCTCCTCAGAGACTCTGTTTGCAGAATTTGCTGCCAGCCATCACGCCCAAAGCCTCCCTTTAACTATCAACTTTCGCAGCGACAGACAGATCGTTGACGCGGCCGCATCGATCTTTCAGCGCAGCCTTGTACCACAGGCACAAGCTGGAGAGGGGAATGTTACTCGGGCGCCAGCAACAGAAGGAATGTTGGCGAAGGAGACACTGCGTGCCCTCTCCTCCTACAGGCAGACCGCGGTGCTGTTCCGAACCAATTCGGAGTTATACAGCACTCTGGCAGAATTGCGCGCTGTTAGAGACGCTGAGGATAAGGTGGCTTTTCGGATCCTCGGCGGGCAAGGTCGGATTGTGCGTTCGCGCGAGATCAACGAGACGCTCGAGCGACTGAAGATCCTGCCCGGTGAAACACCGTGCACCGAACAGCTTGTTGAAGAGACCGTGAGACAAGTCTGGAGTTCCAACCGTATTCTGGAGGCTCGCTTCTTCCGTCACATTCTCGACGGCTGCTGGCTGTTTCTTCAGGGTGAACGCGGGCCCAGCATCGCATCGTTTATCGATTGGACCGAAAGCGATTTAAACGGCGAGCACCTCGTTTACGCTTCCCGTACTCGCCGCAGTGAAGAAGATGGTAGAGAGCTTGTTCTCTCGACGATGCACCGTACCAAAGGGCTCGAGTTCGATGCTGTCATCGTTGCGCCATCCGATATGAGCCTCAGGCTGGGCGATATCGATGAGGAGCGGCGATTGCGCTATGTCGCGATTACGCGGGCTCGCCACATGCTCACAACCATGGATGGTCCGAGAGAGGTGGCGCTTGCGAGCCGAACGGCCTGGGATTCACCGGACCCGACACGCGCTCGGCGATTCGATACGATCGATCGAGAAGGATCCGGCGCCTTCCGGCTGAGCGACCTGTTCAAGCAGCAGGAATATCTACTGAACTGCATCCAAACGGGAGATCCGTTGGTGATAGATAAGAGAGCGCTATGGCACAACGGGCACAGGTTGTGCAGCCTATCCGCTCGCAGGGCTTCCGAAATCCAGGATCAAACGCTTGAGGGAATCTATGTTTCGGAGATCATTCGATACGATCCAATCGATAGTGCAGATGGCTCAAGCGCTCCGGGCAAAGCGCCTGCATGGAGGTACATTCTGAACGCGGCCGGCTACCTGCGCCCCAGAATCGGGTGACAGCCGCTCGGCCGCTTTAATATCGCGGGGCTAACTCGAGCGAAATTGGACACGGTATAATACGAGCTATGGCAGCAAGACCCATCGCCCCCGAAAACCTCGTGGCCGCTACGATCCGCGCAGGGCGCGTATCTCGCTCCATGATTCCCTCACTCATGATGTTTCTTCCAACCCTCGCTGCATCCGCAACGGTCGCCAATCACTTTTTGCCGCCAGGCAAAAACGTCGTCATCCTTGTGCCGTCACTCCTCGTGCTGGTAATTCTGTTTGCTATCCTCACTCAGAAACGACTGGATCGCGCGTACGATCCGGTCTCGGCAGCTCTCGCAGACGGTTCAGGCTCACAGGTAGATCCCGAAATGATTGGGCCGCTGCTCGACTATATCCAGGGTGGATTGACACTGGGCAAGGACGTCGTGAATGCCACAGACCGTTTGCAGGAGCTCCTCTCGTCCTTGCGCGCACGTTCGACGGTTACGCTCAACCGAAGGCAGCTCTTTGTGCTGCATAGCATGGTTGTAGAGCCGCGAGTAGACAGACAGCTGCGCGAGGCGTCGCTCAAGAAAAAGAGAGAAGTGAGCTCAAAGCTGCGCATGGCATCAATTACTGCGCTTGGTATCGTTGGCACGAAAGAGTCAAAGAAGCTTCTCGCCCGATTTATTGAAACGTGTGACGATCGCGCTCAGGCTACTGCGGCAAAACGGTCTTCCGCGCAGATTGATGCGAGGACTTAGGAGTCTCATCAGGAAACTGTGAGTCATTAAAGGAATTACCCCTGCCAGCGGGGTATCAAGGTGGAAAGCCCACTGTCGGGTAAGTAACTATTGAAAGAGTGGGATTTGCCGAATGTCAGTTCGTAACCTCCTCGCAGCATCAGCATTCATTGTTAGCGCATCCACGAGTTTTGCATCGCCAGTTCGGTTATCCCTGGCCTGGACCGCCAGTACGGGCACCTTTCTGGAGACTCCGTCGACGCTGGTAGATCTTGCCGGCGATGGTTCCAGGCAGGTTGTAACTGCTGGGCGTGAAGAGCTCATCGCGCTCAATAGCAATGGGTCGCCACGATGGCGATGGCACACACCTGCCCGGTTCATGACCTACCCGGCGGCCTACGAGCGAAAAGGCAAACCAGCCCTCATTTTCGTTTCGGACAATGGCGGGCAGCTCACCTGTGTCGATGGCTCCGGCTCAGTCGTATGGAAACGTAATTTCAAGGCTGGCTCGTCCTGGTCGTCCGCCGTGGTCTGTGATCTGAATCACGACGGCCACAGACAGGTTATTCAGAGTGATGACAGCGGCATCGTCCACGCTTTTGATGCACTCTCCGGCCGGCCCATCTGGGACTCGCCTGTTACGGGATCGCCGGCTAGCCCTGCTGTTGGAATTGTATCAGACGCTGATCATGACCAGATTGCAGTGTCCACGAATTCGGGATTGCTCTATCTCTTAGACTACAAAGGCAAAGCTCTATGGAAGCGCAAAGTAAGCGCTTCGTGCGATACCTGGCAAACCTCTGCGCCAGTCATCTTTACTGCATCCGATGGGAAATCTCGAATTGTGGTTGGAGCCAGCGACGGCAGAATTAGCTGTTTCGATGGAGCTGGAAAACCGCTCTGGGTAAAGAAGACTAAGGGTTATATCGCATCGAGCATATCCGTTGGCGATATGGACCATCGAGGTCGCGCAGACGTATTCGCAATATCGGGAACGGGAATGATCTACCGGCTCGATGAGGGCGGCAAAGAGTTGTGGCATATTGATATGCAGGGCAGGACGATCGGCGCGGGCGCTCTGATCGATCTGAAAAACTCGGGATCGCTTGACTACGTAATCTCCACACAGTCTGGCCATTTGATGGCATTTAACAGAGATGCCGGATTAGATTTTGATTACCAGTTCTCCAATCGCACCATCAACATGACGCCAACTTTTGGTCATGTAGTCCCGTCTGCGACGGGTCTCAACATGGTGATTACCGGTGGAGAATCGGGCAAGATATTCTGCTTCAATACTTCGACGCCGCTCAATCTACCTGCATCGGCGCGATGCTGGACCGCCTATCGTGGGGATGCTGCAAAGTCGGGTTCCTGGAACTCACTCCTCGATGCCTCCTCTCCAATCGTAAAACGACCTGCATCGCCAGTTACCAGCCAATGGATGAAGGCTCAAGTGGCAGGATCTGGCATGCGATTAACGGGCTCTGTTTCGCGGCTCGCGATCGGTGATCCGTGCGTGTTCAAAGTCGAGGCGCCTTCTAGCTTCGTACCACCGCTGCATGCTTCTGCCATATGCGTGTTGCCCGATGGAGCAAAACAGGCAGTGATGACCCCATTATATGGGCTAGACGGCGAGGTTAAACTGCCAGTCGACTTGCTTCAGCCGGGCGAATATGGGCTCCATTACAGCCTCAATGACGATACGGGTAAATTCATATGTGAAGGTTCCTCCGGCTTCAGGATATCGGCCCCGTTTGTGGTTGATAGGGCGATAGTACAGCAGGCGTTGACTGCTCTCACGGAAGTTGGATCCAAGTGTGCACCAACACTCCCGCTCACTTCAAAGGCACTGCGCTCGCTCGCAATTAAGCTCGCACAACAGGCAACCGAAGTTGATCCTCTTCAGCGCGCAGGATTGAGCGCACAATCGCCAGTAGTTCAACAGACGATTGACCTGGTTGCAGCCGCACGTAGGTCATTCAGGATCGCCTCAGCCTCCCTCGCAGCCAGCAGTGTCGGCCGAGGAACATCCGTCCTCGCCTTTCAATCTTCTCAGTGGCAGAGTGGTGAGATCGCGCGACAGACGCCCAATCGTGCGGAAGCAGCACTGGCCATCGCACGGCGCGTTACGCCCGAGAGACACGACGGCGTCTCAATCAAACTGTTCAATATTACCGATCGCGAGCTGCAGTTACGAATTGTGCCGGATGCCATACCGAATGGCCCAACCATTTCGCTGCTCAGAAGTGTTGCCGTGCCGACAAAGCAAGGCGGAATGGCATGGGATGCATTTACTCCGCTCGACGATACGTCCACCATCACGATCCCTGCGCTTGAGACACGCGAAATCTGGGTCGATGCCGCGTTTAAAGGCGTATCTCCGGGCGATTACAACTTAAAACTGCACTGCCTCGCACTTAACGGGGCAGGCGTGCTCGAGGGGCCACATAATGCGCTGGATATCGCTGCTCCGCAGACGCAGGTAACTGTCAGTTACCATGTGATACCTTACATGCCATCTCCGCCAGGCAGCTTTCGACTGACTTGCTGGGCCAATTATGGCCCTGGAGATATCGCCGATCTTCTCGATCATGGCAATACCGTTTTCACGGTGCCGTATGGTGACGTCGTTTACAGCCCAACCGGCGACTTGATCGGCTTTGACTACACGAAACTGGATATATTGCTCGACCAGATGCGCGGCCAGGACGTTGTGCTTCTCATTTCAGGTAAGCCAGCCATCAAAGCGCCTGAAGGATCCGAACAGTATCAGAAAGAGTTGAAGATCTGTATGAACGATCTGACGCTCCATCTCGATCGAGTTGGCATCGATCAGAAGCATTTCGCACTCTATCCATACGACGAGCCCGGCGGCAATGGCTGGCAATCCGTGAACGGTCTCGTCGATTTCGCGAGCAGGGTTAAGAGCGTCTCTCCATCAGTACAGATCTACGTTGATGGCGGCGCAGACCTCGACATGATAAAGAAGATGGCGCCGTTTGTCGACGTCTGGTGTCCACCAATTGGTATGCCTGCGGAACAATCTCCAGAAATGGACCTGCTGCGGAACGCAGCCAAAACCCTCTGGACGTACGAGTGCGGATACGGTTACACCAGTGCCATGGATGCGAATTTGAAAGACACAAATATCGTCGCGGAGTATGGGATTTCTGCGCTTTTCGCCCTGCGCTGGAAGGCGGAAGGCATTGGCTTCTGGTGCTACAACATTGGGGCAGACCCGTGGCAGCGCCAGTCGAACGACTATCAGTTGGTCTACCCCGGCAAAAATCACCCGGTCACGAGCAGAAGATGGGAAGCCGTGCGGCAGAGCATGGAAGATGCACGCACGTTAATAGCGCTCAAGGCGCTTGAAAAGACGACAAGCAGTATTGCTGTTCGCGAGAAGATCCATGCTCTAATCTTCGAAGCCCTTCCACTGCTTGTTGATCGAAGCCACAAGGAGGTCCTTGCCGGGTTAGGACGCTCCGCGTTCAGCTACTCAATGAACGACGCAACGTTAGCGTCATTCCGGAAACAGATGTTCGATTGTGTGGAGGCAGCCTGCAAATGACACAAGATACGAACAATATCGGCACCGCAAATATCTGGCCGCAACACCTTATTGATGAGACATCGCTCGCGCGTACGCTCTGGAACATCGAGCACTCGCTGGACAATGAGCGAACGAATGCGGACGACAAGGTTAAGGAAGCACTCCAGTTTGTCGCCTCGCGGCAGGGTCTCAAGGGGAGTTATCGCGGCGCGCTTTTCGCTCCGTTGCCAGACGACCGATCACTCGGACTGTTGGTTCCGACAGGAGAGAACGCTAGCCCGAGCGGCGCAGCCGTGATGCATGTACTTGGCGAAGAGGCCGCAGGGCTGCTTGCGAAACATGGGGCAACGGATGGCTATGACTACGACGCTGTTTGGGATATGATCGGATCGCGGTTTGGGTGTGGATTTACGACGGGCGAGACGGAAGGCGCGCGCTTCTGCTGCAAGCGCTGTTCCGTGGCATGGTGGCGCGCGATTGGCGCTGGCAAACCGTATGGATGGGAAGATATCCTGGCAACAGCCGTACGAATGCTCGCTGCAGACAGGCAGCCAGGGTCGCGTTGGCAGCACTACCCGTTTTACTACACGGTTCTGACCCTCACTGATATGCCGGTCCCGGAGGCGACAGCCGAACTTCAAGCGGTTCGCCCGGCACTCGAAAGAGCCTTCTCACGCCTTACCGTAGCGTCTAGTTCCGACTACTTCCGGCACAAGGCGCTCCGAACGGCATTGTGTGCGTGAACGGCGTCCTACGCGTCCCACCGTGCGGTTCTGACGAAGGCCGGGCCGGGCAATGTTTGCAGCGGATCTGGCCCATAGTGATTGTTTGACCCGTTGGTCCCAACGTTTTTGCCAGGCAGGCAGCCAAGGCCAATGAACCAGATCAATGCACCGATTATTGGAATTGGAAGCATGGTTACCGACCAGCCGCTTGCATCGATATCGTGAAATCGTTTCGCAGCGGCGGCGGTTTGGATATAACAAAGCAGGATTATTAGTCCAGCCATGGCCGGGAAACTGGCAGCATCCCACGCGCGTCCGAACATGGAATGCAGAACGGTTGCAAGCGCCACATACACCACGCACATGCCAAGCTGGAAAAGATTGGTAAACCACCAGGCGCCGCGAGAGATTCGCCCATGAAACGAGAACAGCAGTTCAAATAGCGTCAGCGTACGCACCTGACCTCGATCTGCAATTACTGGAGCGCTGTTTGGCGAGGCATAGTCAAAGGTTCCGGGCTGCGATGATGGGGTCGCCGTGTTGTACGAGTTCAGAAATGGCGTAACGGGTCGTGGGGCCGAGCTGTTATAGGGCACGAACGGTGAGCGTGGAGCTGGCGGGGCCAGCTCATCCTCCTCATCATAGTCTTCTTCTTCTCCGTCATCATCATCGGATTCATAAGACAGCAGGCTGCCATCCTCGTCGAACGAATAGCGATCGGTGAAGATATTCGGTTTATCCGCAATCCGATAGAACTGCTTTGCAACCTTCGGGCCGAATTCAGCCTCTAGCTCCTCCCAGACGCGCATCGGCAGAGGTACGATCGCTGCTCCATCCGAACCGTGACTTGGGATGTAGTACCGGAGCTCGTAATCCGGATTGAGGACTTTGTTGAGGGTAACGAGGGTGATGTGCCTATCTTCGGGGCCTTCAATGAGTGGAACGCGTGTCGCAACCCCTTTGTAAAGGATATCTACTGCGAAGCCGGGCTCCTCCTCGATATTGTAAACGATACCGGAGAGACTTCCGGTCTTAATAAGCTCTTCGCAGTAGCGAGGAATGTTATCGTCCTCTTCGCGCCAGTCCACCCAGAACCTTGTCGCTTGATCATCCCAGAACTCATCTGCTGCGCTCACATCCGAACCTTCGATCACTCGTTTAAGCAGTTCGATGTTCATGGTCATCGCATTTGTCCCCGGCGCGATTGCATTGTATACACGAAAGTAGTGGCTGTTCTATTCTGCCCGATTGCCGTTTATACCTGCGGGGAAAGGATAGTCTATGAAGTCTAAGGAGCCTATAACGTCCTCGAGGTTGGTGAAGTTTGGCCAACGTGTGTCGTATGGGCGTCAGGTTCAGGTGCTGAACGTCGCATCGGTTTGCAGCCAGAAGGTCTACGGCAGTTGCTCCTTGAATCAAAGGCCTGACAATCGATGCAATTTGCTTGTAGACTAAATGTAGTGACACATTCGTTTGTTGGGAACTGAACTTGATGTTATCAATTAACCACGACAAACTACGAACAATTGCTCAATATCTTGTTGCTGCTCTTGCACTCGTGGTGTTGCCTCCAATTGCCGCATCGGCATCGGCTTCGGTTCGGGATTTAGGCGCGAAGGGTGATGGCAAGACGGATGATACGGCTGCGTTCTTGCGTGCGCTTGCCAAATAACGACTGCACACTTACCGATCTTCGGTTTGAGGGCGCCGCCGATGATAAGCAGGAAGCGGTAGGGCATGGCATGGTGCTGTTGCGCCACGTACATGGCGTTCGGATCTGTCGCGTGGTAATGGAGAAATCTACATCGGTGCCAATTCTCACAATGTGAATCTGAATTCAAATACGTTGGTGAATGGGGACGTTCTGGATCGATCGAATATCAAATAAAAGTCTCACGCAAAGCCCCAAAGACACAAGGCAGCCAAGCCGCCAAGAAAAGCGGTAAAGGCGAATCGGGGTCTCGATGCTCTGGCGGTTAACTGATTTCTAGGCCGCAAAGAGCGCAAAGACGCAATGAAAAGCGGTTAGCTGAAACGTAACTTCTTCTTAGACTGAGAGGAAGTCCGGGGACAGCTTACACAATATTTGGGATTGATACCTGCCGCATGAATGCTGGCAGGTGACGGTGTAATCGTGTAATACAGCAAATTGGCGACTGCCGGTTGCTAGCGGCATACAGAGCGCAGGCGCGGAACAAGAGTCGCGCGCAGAGACGTTGGGGCGTGGAGGACACACTCAGTGAGTAAGAAAGCGATACTAAAATTCATAGTCGCAGTTGCCGTGCTCTTTGCGGGGCTTTGGCTGATCGTGACTCGAAGCCCTCAGGCTCCAAATCTAATCGCGAACTCGCACTATATCTGTAAGGTGGAAGCCCCATGGAATGTGTTTTGGGCTTCGGACCATCGTGTCGTGGTATTGGATGGTCTCCAGTTTTCGAATAAGCGGCAAACAAAGTCGTTTGACCTAAGCTTGTACGACCTGAAGTCTGGAGTTAGAGAGAGCCTTACGTCTCTTCGCGCCGAAATAGTGCAAAAGCATGACTATTGCGAATTTCCACCCTATGCATTTAAAGTGTCACCAGATGGCAACCACTTCGTGTGGCTTGGTCAACCTGCCGATCAACAGACCTATGTCATATCGTCCGATAAGGACGGCGGGGCGTATTGTAAATGGCCACAGCCGACAGATTATGCTTACGTTTCGAGCTTGAACCCAGAGATCAACTGGATATCAAATGCACAGTTTATTATTGTTTTGCGTAGTTCAAGGCAGACCAGGCTCGCACTGTGCGATGCAGACCATCCCGGCCGAATTCAGTATTTCGACGAGAGATCTGAGCATGGCAAAAAGCTGTGCAAATCGCTCGTGCTTGCAGGCTCAACCGATGCCGAAACAGATGCGCACTTGCTGAGGTTGGTGCCGGCACAAGGCAGTACAAACTTCGACCTGAATATGTATGGAAGGGATGGTTCTCCCTTCGAAGCTCGCCTTGCCACAGTCCCTGCCCCGCCCCAGGGAGGATTGTTCCATACACTCAGAGCAAACAGGCGTGCGGATAAGGCGCTTCTGCAAACTTGGGATCCAGGAATATCGCAAATCGCAGCGCTCATACTCCGGTTCGTGCCGAAATACGAGCCTCAAACAGCTCCTGTCGAACGCGTCCAGGTGCTTGACGTCGCAACAAAAAAGTGGCGACAGGTTGGTGCAGTTCCGGGCGGGAAAACCATGTGGACTGGGCTTGACAAGGTGATGTGGGTGAACAACGATAGCACCCTATGTTTCGTTTATAAAAGTGGTCTCTATGTTGTGGATGAGGGTTATTTTCAGAGCTTATCGTGATTGCGGGGAGACAGCTGGCATCTTTTGAGATCGCCGGACTTCGGTCGCCGAGACCGCGCAGTCGCTTCTCTGTTCGTCGAACGCTATGTGCGAATTGAGCGAGATTTACGGTGGGCTGCCAGATCTCAGATTGGCTGAAGTCGCTGCTTTTGTTAGTCGGCCTGTAAGCTCAGAAACGTGATCGACAGGTAGTAGATAGAGTCCTCACCCCACCGGGTTCCCTCTTCGAGCCCGAAGAATGAGGGGAACAAGCGAATAAGGCGCAACTAACTGAAAGCGTCACCCACCTCATGTCTCATTTTCCCGTGGAGAGGGGCCAATGCTCCTCCTGACGGATGGCGGGCGACGGAGTCAAGCGCGTAGGATGAATCCTATTTTGCCATCAACTCCCTGATGATTTTTTCGCGGTACAGCATCCATATCTGATAATCTGGCGCGAAGGGTGCTGCCTGCCGTGTGATATCGTTTGCGTAATCCTGGTTCTTTGTTACGAATGCCACCGCTTCATCGATGAGCTTAAGGGCACGGTCTCCGGCTGAGCCGCCCTTTGCGTGAGCCTTGTCTCTCAGCATCCGGATGAGCTCGAAGTCCTGTATCCCTTCGCGGGTGCCTTCCCACCGCTTCGATGGCACCGGGCCATCCGGCGTGGGATATGTTGCGCCATACTCACCGTTTCGGTTAGGATCCGGATACCAATCTGATGCGCCGCTATAGACCCAGTAGCCGCCGCCAATCATACCGTACTGGAAGGCAACCCAGGCTTGCATTCGGTAGAAGCCCAGGGGATCAAGGCTTCGCTGATCGGCAGGAGCCTCATAGTGCAGGTACTCGCCCTTATGTTTGAATAGAGTTTGAAGCTCCACTGGCTGCGTCTTCACCAGGTGCATATCGGGGCACCAGATGTCCACATCATCAGCGATCGGAGCCAGGACTTGTGCAGATGCGCCTCCGGCCGGATTGCAGAAAATACGCATCTGCGGATCTGCCGCTTTCACAGCATGCACCTGGTCCACAAAAGCAAGGTAGCTGGTATCGGCGCCAACAATACCTGGCTCATCGGTGATGTAGAGCGCATATTCCGAATAGGTAAAACCTATGGAGCGCATGTGTTCGGCGTACCACCTGATGGCCCGGGCCAGTGTGGTCGAGGACAGCTCTGGCGACGGTGAGAACCCGGCAGGCCAGTTGAGGCCCACCGTTCCGTTGATAGCAGCCTCAGCTTTGCCCTTAATGGACGCCATGATCGAATCGTGCAACGTGGTCTCAGATCCGACGATCTCGCCGGATCGGTTCAAGTTTACGCTGCATGAAGGAACATTGAAGATCGTTGTGCCATGATCCAGCGCATCGCGAAGCGTCTTCTCTCTCATCAACGGGTCTGGGATGGAGGCGAGATAGAGCCAGTTAATGTGTCGGTAGACCTGATGCTGCGGCAGAGCGACCGGGAGGACAACGAGCGTAATAGGTGTGTCGGTAGGAGCTGCGATAGAGCCTGGATCTCCGCACCGGAGGTTCAGCTGATAGGTTCCCGGGACCATCCCCCGCGAGCAAAAGGTGAGCCAGAGTTTGTGCGACTCACCGGGCTGCAGGCGCACCGTCGAACCTCCAGTAAGAGACGGCAACGGATCTTCCACTACGTTTCCGGTGGCGGAGGGCACAATGCGAACACAGTCTCGGATTGCGATAGCAGACTGCGGGACGCCAACTTCTGAAGACTCCGCATGCAGGTTAATGGTTGCCGACGCCAGGTTAGTCACTGAAACTGCGGCTGACAAGAAACTGTTTCCAGGCATCTCAATTCGAACCGGCCCGGTCTCAACCTGCTTAAGTAGATCAAGCTGGATGTGATTTTTCCACGGATTTGAAAGCTGGCGTACAAGAAGGGACGGGCTGGAGAGCAGCTCACGACAGATGGCAACTAGCGCGGCAGCGTGTTCCGAGCGATCCTGACAGGAATCGAACAGCGCCGCTTCAGTGCGCCCTCTCGCATCGTGCAGATCCAATGTGGCGCCGATAAGTTGGGTATTGAGAGCAGTTTCAAACTCTGGACGTTGAGCTGAAACGAACGGAACCTGTCTGCCAAGTTCTGCAAGCGCTCTGCCACACAACAGCTCCCGACCGAGATAGGCCACACGCACGACGGACAGAGGCTGTATCACGCCATCGCGGTCTGCGGCACGAATGTCGACCATATAATTACCGGGTGCAACCAAGGCATTATGGAGCAGATCAGTGAGATCCCGCGGATCGCCGGGACGCACAATGCGCACATGTACCGTTCCATCTGGAGACGCCATGCGCAGGCCGAACGAACCTGAAGGGGGAACAGTGGCCAGCAACGTGTTTACCACCGCAACGTCATCTGTTTTGAAGTTCGGCTTAGAAGCTGCCTCCGTACTGGATCGCTGGGCCGACAGCGCGAGCGGCGGTTGCTTTACCGGCCTTGCGCCGTCAATTTCCCCGGAACAAGCAGAGTCGTTCCGCAAGCCCGACCACAACGGTTTAGCTCCCGGTCTCTGCGCGATATTGTAGGATGAGAGTTTCTTGCCTGCGAGCGTAATCAGTTGCAGTTGTCCCGCAGGAGCAAAACGACACAGGAGTGGCGCCGCTCCGCCCCCACCTGGGAGCGGAATGGAATCCAACACCTGCCCGGCATGGTCCAATGCATACAGGACCTTGCCATTATCTCCCTCGCCGCGAACTACCTCAAAAATGGTTGCTCTGCCATCACCGTTGAGATCAGCGATCGCCGGAACCACATAGATGCCGCGCCCATCCAACTGCGTCTTCCATCGCAGTTTGCCAGCAAGATCCACACAGTAGAGGCGCGTATGTTTGTCGCCAAAGAGGATCGACTGTCCCTCTCCTGGCGCAAGCGAAGTTACTGCTATCGAGTGATACACTTGTGATGCGGCCGAGGCTGTCCAAAGCAGTTTGCCATCTCGTGCACGAAGGGCCAGGAGAGCAGGATTGCTGTTTGGAAACACTCTTGGTATAAGTGCGATCGGGTCGGCTCCGCCAACAAGCACCGGCAAAGCACGTCCGTATCCTCCGCTCAAACGCTGTGACCAGATGAGACTGCCAGTCCGATCCAAACAATCGATCTCTCCGGCGTCGGTTCCTGAGATGAGGCCACGGCGACCAGCGCCAATATCTCCGACTGCTGGCGAGGCCGCCCGGTACTTGCTTGAGTCGACCTGCATTCGCAGCTTGCCATTTGGTGTAAGCACGCGAATTGATCCACGGCTGTCTGCAATGATGACCTCGCGCTTACCATCTCCATCCAGATCGGCCGTTACGGGCACGCGATAATCTCGGTTCTTACCAGTCTGAGTATACTTCCAGAGGCGACTCCCTGTGTTGAGATCGAAGGCATATACGGATGCCTGACAGTCCGAGCACACCACCTCGAGCTTGCCGTCACCACGCAGATCTGCAACAGCTGACGGGGAGTCGCAAGGCAGATCCATCCGCATCGTTTGGGTAATTTTGCCGTCTGGCCCAACCAAGACTATCGCACCTTCGGATTTCGATACGAGCAGGCCAGAGGTGACGGAATTCGCTCGGACTTCGACAGGTGAGCCGGTCGCACCCTGGATGTCTAATGACCAGCCGGGGATTGGATCGATTACACGCTGAGCATGGATCGTTTGAGTCGCGATCGACGCAAGCATGGGGACAAAAAGGCGCAGCATTTGCGCTCGTACGGATGTCTTCAATTGCTTTAGCTTTCCAAAACCTTAGGCGGGCAGGGCTAGATCCCACACTGATTTTGAGTTGGTGGTTTTCCCGACCCTGATGGCGCTTCATACTTCAGTTGACGATAGTGGCACTACGTAGTAGCCCCCTCACCTTTATCCTCTCCCACCCTGCTGGGCACCCTAAAGTCGTTCGGAAGTTAATACCAGTTGTGTGCCCAAGCGGCTCTTTCCGGTCGGACCCTCCTCCACGATGTAGTTTGTGCGCAACGCGCGGAGACCGCCCTCGGGCGCGGTTGAGGACACGGAGAGGAAGGATTCGGCGCCTACTTTCCGGATCATTTCGGTTTGCTGACTTTGATCGCAGCGCCGTTGCGTTCAACCGTGTAGGTTGCTCCAGACGAGTCGGCTTTTACCTTCAAGATAACGTCTGGCCAGACCGTTACGGTCACATCGGTCTTACCTTGCGTGGGCGAGAACACTCTGAACACGGCTCGATTGCCGTTTCTCAGCCCAGACCAGAGCGGTGCAGCGTCTTGAACGCCAGGGTACTTGAGATTGATCGGCTCACCCTTTTCGATGAGCTCGTGAAACGCCATCATCTCCCGGTAGACGGCGGCAGCGTCTTCCACTTCGAAAACGGCCATCTGCTCATAGCCCTTAAACTTTGGATTAAACACCTGCATTCCTGTGGCACCACGCAGCCAGAGGTGCCGAAGAAGTTCGCGATACCGAGAGCGACTCATCACCGGCAGTTGGTACTTGTCGTGCTCCGGAAGCCAGCGCGCCACCCAGGGCAATGTCGTCTTCTCAGGCATCCACTTCAATCGATTGACCGCTTCATCCGACGGCTGGCGGATAAGTTGATACATCCAGAACCGGTCCACATGCTCCTGGTCGTTACGGTACTCCGGCTTCCAGAGCCGCCACCAGGTGGTATCACCATACGCAGACGGGTTTGTGTGGGTAAAGAAGGCTGGCATCGATGGATCGATTACGTCGTAATCCCAATCTGTCAGCTTCCTATCTGGAGTGGAAACCATTGCATTCCAGTTTGTGACAGAGCATCCGGGGAAGATTTCGAGAACCGGCGCAGCAAGATAGGCGCCAATAAGCTCTACAAATCGCCGCCGACAAAACGCCTCAAAAGCAGCCCTGTTCGCTAGCGCTCGAGCCGGCAGCAAGGCGCGACAGCGGGTACAGTGAATTGCCTGATCGTAGCGATCCTTGCCGTAAAGAGGATCGCCTTCCCAGTCCATCCAAACCCCATTTACTGTGACACCTGCCTCCTTGAATCTGCGGAGAGTGCCCCGGATGTGATCCGCTTCCTTGGCCCAGCCGAGTGTAATGGAAAGGCATGGCCGGGCGCCTTCGGTTGGTTTGTACCCTGCTTCGAACTGATGTGTCCAAACCGAAGTGTCGCCAGCCTGATCAGAAGGGAAAGCGCCTCCACCGCCCTGCATCAAGATCACAGGGCTGCCAGCAGCCTGCATCGCCAGCGCTGCAGGAATTAGCTTTTCGTCGAGATGGAGATTCTGAGCAAATCCGCGAGCCAACAGCTCTCTATACTGTTCGGCAGTAAGTGGATCATAACCGAACCCTTCCCATGTGATCATTGGAGGCACCGCTCCGCGATCTACCTTCATGGGTGGTATGCGTGAAACGATCTCGCGATACCATGAAAAATCTGGCGTATCGGCCGACTTTTTCGCGATGATTGGCGAATCCGTGCCGTGCGGCTCTGGTGTGAAATGAGCTGGTGCAGTCTGAGAGTGCAGGCAGGAAGGAGCAAGCAGCGCAAGGATGCAGAGCGCAGCAGAAGGATAGCGTACAAAAAGCACAGGACACACTCCAGTGAGAACCACGGTCACAGTGACAGGCAAACAGGTTCAGTGTGATGATGCAGAGAATATCGTTCTAATCACGCTGTTGAAGCTGCAGCCAAAGCGCGGCTCTTTACCCATCCATCCATTGCACCTTTAAGCAACACCGCATAGACAGGAGACTGAACTTCGGGACGATGACCGGTAGCGACTTTATGGCAATCCGCAATAACTTTCTGAAGGATAACGATATCGGTATGGCCCCAGGTCTGGTTCCCGTTTGTGGTCCAATCCTCGAGCACAGCTGCAAGTACAAGTTTGTACGTATCATCGGCGGCGAATGTACAGGTACTCACCGCATCACGCGCCGTCTTTGACGCTTGGGTTAGCACAGGCAGTATAGACACGGTATGTAAGCCCTCCCCGGGGCAAGCAGAATAATGACGTTCGCTCTTGTGTTAGTTATAGTGAACGAACCAATCACGGATATTACCTCACCTTACGAGTGAATCTATCCGCACTTTATTGACAACCGCGTTACTTCGATAGTTCCCAACGATCCATTGGCACTGTCGCCGTATCCGGCGGAACTGAGGTGCGTGGATCACGTCGAGTTGTGCAAATGCCACAGGGCAATCAGGTTGCCCCATTCGTGCACAGGATTCGGCAGTCGCGTGAGAGAAGAGTGCGGGAAAGGCCAAGGAAGACAGTAACGGGCCAAGTCGTTTCGCAGATCGATTTGCCCTCAGGAGAATCAAAGATGATCGCACAACTCGCAGCGATAGCCGCCGTTTCCGCAACGATGTCCGCTCCCCCGAATAATCCAGTAAATGGTACGGTAAACGTTAGACAGTACGGAGCTAAGGGCGACGGCACAGGCGACGATACCGCTGCGTTCCAGGCGGCGATGGCGGCGCTCGGTAAAGAGGGCGGCACGGTCGAGGCACCACGCGGTACTTACAGGTTTGCGGGTCATCTGGAGATGCCGGCAAATATCACGATCGCTGGCGCCTGGCAGTCCGTACCTGCGCACAACGGAGTGCGTGATAAAGGCTTTCCAAAGCCAGGCGACGATGGCACAACATTTCTGATTACAGAAAATGCCGGCAAAGAGGATGGCGCACCATTTATTACCCTCAACACGAACTGTACTCTGAAAGGCGTATTGCTTTACTATCCCGATCAGAAGCCGGACACTGAACCGACACCTTACCCGTGGGCCATCGCGATGCGGGGCAAGAACCCGGCAGTAACCGATGTTGAGATGTTAAACCCATATAACGGGATCGATGCTTCCCAGAATGAGCGGCACCTCATTCGTAATGTTCAGGGTCAACCAATTAGGCGCGGCGTATATATCGACTCGATTTATGATATCGGCCGCCTCGAGAACATTCATTTCAATCCGTGGTGGAGCATGACTCCGACGCTCTACGACTGGCAGATGGCCCACGGAGAGGCCTTTATATTCGGAAGAACAGACTGGCAGTATGTACTGAACACCTTCTGTTTTGGATATAAGGTGGGTTACCACTTTATGGAGACGAAGACTGGTTCAACGAACGGCAATTTCCTTGGCATCGGCGCTGATGATTGCTGGAACGCTGTGCTGGTGGATCAGAGCGCTCCGTTTGGCATCCTCATCACAAACGGTGAGTTCACCTCGTTCCACGGCCCTAATCCAATAGAGGTACTCGTAACGGAGAGCCACTCCGGTTCCGTGCGTTTTGTCAACTGTGCCTTCTGGGGACCCTGCAGCCAGATTGCAAGCATTTCGGGACGAGGCACCGTGGGTTTTAGCGACTGCACCTTCGTGCAATGGGATTTGCAGGCGAAGGATGGGAGACCCGCAATTATTGCCAATAATGGCTCCGTGCTGATCCGGGGCTGCGAGTTTCGCGACAATAAAGCGCAGATTGAGCTGGGCCCCGGCGTGAAGCGCGCAGTGATCACGGGCAATATCATGCATGGCCCGGTTAAGATATCCAACAAGAGCGCGGGCAGCGTAAAGATAAATGATAACGCAGGCGACTAGGAGCGGCGAGGTCTCGGTTAGTTTCTAAGGAAGCCCCCAAAAATGTCGAATAGCTACATACGCGGGCGATATCTCTGTGTGCTGTTGATCTTGCTGCTGTTGATCGCTAACATCCGGGCAAATGCGCAGGAGGTTACCTCACGCATAGACTCTAGCGAGAAACCGGGCAAGCGTCCCTACGAGATGGTGTGGGCGAACCGAAAAGAGACGGGTAAACCCACGCTTACTTTCGATGACATTACTGGCTGGACGCTCCAAGTCTCATCCGATGCCCAGGCGACACTTGCCGCTTCGCGTGCTCAAAACATTTGGGATCGGCCGGTTGCAGCGCTTCGATACCGTGGCAATGGTCGGTCCACATCCCCAGCATCTGTGCGGATTTTGCTACCCAAGCCAATTACTATTCCAAGTGGTTCAGACAGTATCGATATGTGGCTATATGGCAATCGATGGGAGTGGGTCAACCCTCCGGGCACTCCGCCGGTAAGTGTGGTGCTGCATCTCATACTGACATCTGGCGCCGATCTTCCGATTAGCGTCGATACGATCCGGTGGGAAGAGTGGTGGCTGATGCACAGGCGCTTTACACCAACAATCGGGCCGGCACAGCTTTGTTCGATCGAAGTCATTGGCGGATGGCAATCAGAATGGCGTGCGATCTATTTCGACTCCATTCGCTTCTACCGAGAGAGCCTATCACCGCTCAAGTTTGCGGCGCGCCCGGCGCGCAACCTTACCCTATTTCCCGGCCAGTCACCTGGCGGCAACGTCGGACCCGGAAGGCTGCCATTCCCAAACCGCGAGGAGACCATCCTGCCTGTACAGATGGCAGGTCCATTTCAAAATAGTGTTGGCCGAACTGGGACAACGTTCACCTTCAGCTACCTTGGAAGCGACGCAGCAATCAGATACCTGTTTGATCCCGCTAAAGGCCTTGCCGGAATCTCGGCATCAGTAGACGGAATTGCCAGCGGCAACCTGATGGACGGCGGCGCCGTAAGGAATGTGAAAGACGTAGCGAGCAATCTTGTTAGCGCAGCTCAAACCGGGCAAAAGATTACGGCAACCTATAGCGACCGCACCGTGTTAACGCTCCAAATCCGACAAAAGTCTCTCTTAGTGGATATCGCCAATCCCAGTGGCGATGCCAGAGAGGTATCTCTGGGCCAGATCACGGGAGTATCCCAGCCCCGGACAATCTACGTGCCACCCATTACCTACGGCGGCTCAAACCCATCAATTTTGCTATCACGAACGGGCAAACGCTGGGTGTACACATCAATCTGGCCGGACTGGTACCGCTCAAACGGTTCTGACCTTACCGGCGCGGAGACGGCGGGCGGGACAACTGCACAAATCAACGGATCGATTCTGTACAACCCTCGCACAGACGGCAAGCGAAACCCAATGTACGAGCGGCTGTTTCTAACCGTAACCCCCCGTTTCGAAGAGGCACTGCCAGTAGTTCCGAACCCCGTGGGCTTGCATGCTGCTGATGCAGTTGATCGGCTATGGCAGGAGAGTTGGGGGCCTGCGGATTACGGCACAGAAATGAAACGCAGCGAAATGATCCACGCCTACGGGATCGATCGCCTCATTCAGTGCAACCATGAGATAACCTGGCGTGATGGAGGAGAAAGCTTCACCCTCCGTACAAAAGCTGCCCCCGGCAAAGGGGGAGATGAAGCGCTGCGCGGCTACATAAAGCATCAGCGCGGCCTGGGCTGGAACAGCGGGCTCTACTCCAACTATACGGACTTCACTCCCGTTGATGAGTACTGGTCGCCAGACGCAGTTCAGCGGCTAGCCAGTGGCGAGTGGCGCAGCGCCTGGCCCCGGTGCTGGGCAGAAAAGCCGATG
>CAIXIX010000254.1 GCA_903919615.1 uncultured Chthonomonas sp. | reverse complement strand
TGTATACACTCCAGAAGTGGACTTGCTGGCATCGATTTCGCCAACAGACTCTGAAGCGTACGAAAACATGACTCGAAAGATTCCCACTTTACTCAACTATTAAGATGCGTTCGCCCTGAATCATCGGGCGAATCGCCTTGACACTCGGCGGCACGTATGGTATATTTCTCCACTGACTCCGGGGGTCGGGGCTTTTTTTATGCCTATGTCACGCGTGCCTTCTGGACCGTGTGAATTGAGACCGGATATAACAGATTTCGTGAGTTTGTGCACACGCATGTGGAGTTGTAGTCCACCAGGGCACGACTGGAGATAGGGATGTACGCAATCGTTAAGACTGGCGGCAAGCAGTACCGCGTTACCGTGGGATACACGCTCGCGGTTGAGAAGCTTGAGGGCGAGCCCGAAACAGAAATTGAGATCACCGATGTGCTAATGATTAGCGATGACAACGGTCTTCGCGTTGGCGCACCGAATGTTGATGGCGCAAAGGTTACCGCCGCGATCGTTGAGCAGGGCAAGAACAAAAAGATCAACGGTTTTACCTACAAGCCAAAGAAGAATGAGCATCGTCGCTATGGCCACCGCCAGAAGCACACGAAAATCAAGATTCTCGCGATCGAAGGTTAGATTTCACGCGTAGTGTACAATTGCCAGGGTACAGATCAAGTTCTGTACGCAGCAACGGAGATAGACAGACGACATGGCACATAAAAAAGGTGTTGGAAGCTCCCGCAACGGGCGAGACAGTAATCCCCAGCGACGTGGCGTTAAAGAGTATGGCGGCGAGACCGTAAAGCCAGGCAGCATTATTGTTCGCCAGTGCGGCACAAAGCTGCACCCTGGCAAAAACGTCGGCATGGGCAAGGACTACACAATCTTCTCGTTGATCGACGGCGTCGTTAAATTCGAAGGAGATCGCGCGCGACGACGTGTAAGCGTCTACGCAGTGCCTGCTCCCGTCGTTGAAGCAGAGGTCGAAGCCGTTACAGCGTAGCTTCTCCGCCGTTTGCCCAAATATTGAGCGGCCCGCAGTTCACTTTGAAACTGCGGGCCGTTTTAGTTTTTAAGCTTTACTCAGTGGCTGGCGCCATAATGCGATGGATCTTGTCTTCTATAATCTTTAGCCCGGCATAGCCTCCAGCACGGCTTCGCATGTTGCCTTCAGCGTCGAACAGATAGTAGGCGGGCCACAGGCTATTTTCAAATCGATCGCCAATCGTGTGCTGGTTGTCAATGGCGCAGGGCTCGGTTATGCCCAGAGCCACAGCGTCTGCTCTTACGGCTTCTTCGTCCGTATCCGCCTCTTCTCGAGGCATATGTATTGCCACGACCCGCAGACCCTGAGGTGAATACTTATCTCGCCACTCACCTACCGTTGGCATGTTATCGTGACAAACGTGGCAGCTCTTAGCCCAGAAGTGTATCAGTGTCGGGCCACTTCCTCGGAGATCCGCCGCACTCACCTCGCCGTTTATCCACGATGTTGCGCCATCAAGCTCAGGTATGGGCGTACCGCTTCGCATAGCCATAGTCGCTTATATTCTCCTCTACAATATAATGTCGTGCGCGCCAGACACCCACAAATTCGAGCTCTAGACGCACTCTCCCTTATGATACGAATGGGCGACGATGAAATACCCACCACTCTACGCAAAGAACTAGCAAGCCAAGCAGGGCAAAGAATGATGTTAACGAGAGGCGAGACTTTACGCTGTGAGATGCAACAGCAGCGGGATTGTCGGTAACTGTGAGCGATCGATGCGGCATTGTATCGGACTCGGCGGAGTTACAGAGGTTAGCAGCAAATTGGTAGTTAACACCCACGCCGGAAACCGTATAGATCCCAGTGAGATCTGTTTCAGTAAAAATCGCCCCACCGCGTTCACCGGTCACGGCATCGCGTTTAGAACCATCTGGCCGCGTCACCGTAATCCGTCCAGATCCTACTGGCGCGGGAATGGTAATGGCGTCACCCGTATGAACAGCTCCGCCCTCGCCATCCTCGTCGCCGGCTCCAATCCAGCGAACTGCGTCGGAGATCATTATGGGAAACGACACATTGAGCATAAAGCGAGTCTGCACGAGATCGAACCCAACAAACACCGAGCGCATGTGGTTTTTCTCGCCCGCGACGATGAGCGAGCCAGCCTCCGAAACCGCTAACTGCCGTCCCCATGTAGTGGGCTCTGCCTTAATGGCGCTGCCGAACAGCTCCGTCCCAAAATCGACATACTTCAGCACTGGGTCCTGGCGCTCCCAATCTGCAGCGGTTACGTTTTCGGCATTTCCGGAAGTGACAACCGGTGTCTGATCGCTGACGCAGTGTAAGAAGAGATAGTTGCCTTCCGGCAGCTTTGTCGGCGCCTGGTCGTTGAATACAACTACATCGAAGCCTTTTCCTGAAGTAAACTGCTCCGTTCGGCTCAGCTCTACGCCAGGGTCCACTCGAAGTGCATCTTCCAGGAAGCTGTTCGGTTTTCCCGCAATCAACACTCGAAGGTTCTTTCGCGGTCGTACGATCAAAGTTGCCTGGTTGTCCGCAGCGAGATCATCTTGAATATCAAGTTTCACCTGGATGCGTGTCGGCTGGTCAGGTTCGTCAATATCGAAGGGTTCGGTATCTTCTCCGCCTGCGGTGAGCGTTATCTCGTGGGCTTCGATCAGCTGCTTTTCAGCGTATATCTCCTCCACAAACTTGCGAGGTTCCGCGCCAAAGTTGTGGGTAACTACAAGCAACTCCACGCTCTTCTTGCCTGATCCGAGGTTACGCCGAAAGTCTATGGCGGTAATACCCACGTTGTTATGACCCGTACCTATCGGCACGTAGCTCACATGCGCTTTACCGAGGTTCAGGTTCGTAAGAGTGTATTGGTCAGATACAGTTGCTCGCTCTGCCTCAAATCCACCGTCGGATATGAGCACTATCTCGCCGGCCGCTCCATTGCTTCGGCTCGCGACGAGATCCGCAGCGAGGTTAAGGGCATCGCGCATATTGGTGGGAGTATCGTGCGGTTGGATCTGATCAATGGCGTGCCGAAGCTCAGCTTTTTCAGCCGTAAAGCCAGTAAGAGATACTGGCCTGGACGAGGCCGATAAGATCATCATCAGATCGTCCGGTCCCATTTTTGAAATCTGCTCAGCAGCTTTGCGTTTCGCTAGCTCCAAGCGCGACGGCTTTTCATCTGTAGATTGCATCGATGCGGAGCTATCAATAACGAGAACAATGCTTCTTCCGCCCGGTGCAGTGCTATAGAAAAATGGTCGCGCAAACGCAATGATAATTAAAGCGGCAACAATCAATTGAATCAGGAGCAACAGGTTCTTGCGAAGCTTCTGAAACGGGGCATTTGCCTGAACATCACGGATAACCTGAGTCCAGAGGAACGTAGAGGAGACGATGACATCCTTTCGCTTAAGCTTCAGGATGTAGAGTAACACAATTGCGCCACCGGCTAGCGGCAGTCCCATCAACCCCCAGAGGTTTTCAAAATGCATCTGGCTGCGGCTCCCTGGTTGTGGTGGAACGAATCGTGGTCAGTGAAAATGCAATGGCGCAGTGACCAAAAGAAGTGTCCGGTACTGTGCTTTTAATAATTCGATCGTGAAACAGATACAGTTTGTTCGGCAGTGTCGGACTGTTGAACGG
>CAIXIX010000253.1 GCA_903919615.1 uncultured Chthonomonas sp. | reverse complement strand
TGTATACACTCCAGAAGTGGACTTGCTGGCATCGATTTCGCCAACAGACTCTGAAGCGTACGAAAACATGACTCGAAAGATTCCCACTTTACTCAACTATTAAGATGCGTTCGCCCTGCCGGCGTGTTCAGACTGCCGGAAGGAGTTTCTACATGCGTGGTAAAGTAGTTGTTCGAACGGTATTTGCTGCGGCATTGGGCCTCATTTGTGTGCAATCTGTGTTGTCGCAGACGACGTTCAAGGCGAGTAAGACTGCTATCATCGAACAGAATGGCCCGAAAACTGGAAGCAGCGGTGAGCGGTACTTTAACGTCGAGGGCAAGGACAAAGGCAAGTACTCGTGCTATGCGCTGGTACAGTTTGATGCCAAGGCAATGTTGGTGGAGCTCAAGAAAGCCTCGCTGAACGGTAAGGCGAAGCTTAAGCAAGTACGGCTAGATCTTGCACAGAGCAACGCCTCATTCTCAGCGTCTGGTGGAGTGAGGGTCTACTATGTGCCAGGCTTGCCCGATCCAAAGGCCCTCAAATACCCTTTTAGCCTCCAGGGATCAGCTAAAGCGATCGGCGAGTTGAAATTCGCCCTCGTTGCCGGTGCAAAACCTTCGTCGCGAGAGCCGCTTGCTGCTATCATCGTGGACAAGTGCGATCTAACAGGTACGGTTCACGCTAACGATCTTACGAAAGCGCTGGCGTCTTCTCCGATGCTGACCCTTGCGCTGGTCGAAACAACGCCTGGCGTCGCAGCAACCTGGGCGGGGACTGCGCACAAATCGCTGCCGCCACCCACCCTCGTTTTTACATTCGTAAAATAGCGTTCTGCCGGTACGAAATTGGCATGGTAATGTGGCATTTATGTGGAACTTTCTTGAATCCACATTCGAGGCAGGGCATGATATTTCCTCATTTCGCTGTTACGACCGCGCTTCTACTCATGGCAGGTTCAGTGTTGGCAGATAGTGTCTATGGGACAAAGTCGGGGTTGCCGAGCTCAGATTTGGACCTGACGCTTGATGCACCAATAACGACCTGGGATGAGGGAATTCCCCTTGGCGCCGGGATGATGGGCGCGCTCATCTGGGGGCAAGGGCACACCCTACGCATCAGTCTGGATCGAGGCGACCTGTGGGATGAGCGCCCCTCTTCAAGATTCACACAGGTGCAGTCTCGGTTTCATTATCGCGACATGCAGCGCATGGCCAGGCAGGGTAAACAGACAGAATTTGATGACGTTTTCGACTCCAACTACGACTATGACGGTCCACCAACCAAATTGCCAGCAGGCAGGCTAGAGATCACCCTTGATAAATCCCAAAACCTGCAGAATTTCAGGCTGAACCTCGCACGCGCCGAGGCCACCGCACAACTCTCCACTGGCAGCGTGATCCGGGCATTTGTTGATGGATCCAGGCCACATTACGCAGACATGCTCGTTCTGATTCCGGACGTGCTTCCAGAGCAGGTGCGACTTCTGTCGCCAGAATCGGTGAGTAAACTCGGCTACGCGGCTCCAATCAAGTTTGAAGAGCCAAACATGTGCTGCTTCGAGCAGACCGCTGCTAAGGGCTTCAGCTACGCTATCTGCGCAAGGTGGCGCGCCGCAGGTAAAGACACGCTACTTGCGATAGCGATCGCAACCAACAAAGACCCTCTAATTTCTGCGCACGAGCTCGCCAGAATTCGAGCAGATGGATTGCTGCGCAGCGGGTACACACGCCGTTTCCAGAGTCATTTGAACTGGTGGGCGAAGTTCTGGGAGCGATCTCAGATTACAATCCCAGACAGGCGCATCCTGCAGCAGTACTACCTCGTTCGGTATTTCTATGGAGCGGCATCCAGGCGAGGTGCACCACCGATGCCGTTGCAGGGTGTGTGGACGGCCGATACCGGCAATCTCCCGCCGTGGAAGGGCGACTACCACAACGACCTCAACACCCAGATGACCTACATCGCCTACCGAACTTCGGGAGACTTTGATGAGGGCCGATGCTTTCTCGACTATCTCTGGGACCGCCTTCCTGCATTCAGGAAATTCGCCGGCGACTTCTATTCGACACGTGGCGCAGCTATCCCGGGCGTTATGAGCCTTGCCGGCAATCCCCTTGGCGGCTGGGGCCAGTACAGTCTCTCGCCCACGATGGGAGCATGGTGCGCCCATCTCTTCTACCTGCATTGGAGACACACTGGCGATATCTCGTTCTTGAGAAACCGCGCCTACCCTTTCTGTTGCGAACTTGGCCAATGCCTGCAAGACTTGCTTCATGAGAATGCTGATGGCAATCTCGCGCTACCGCTATCCTCGTCTCCCGAAGTATTCGACAATACCCTGAAGGCATTCCTCAAACCAAACACTAACTTCGATGCAGCCTGTATGAAGATGCTGTTCCTTTCGCTCGCGGACATGGCCGAGAAGCTTGGCAAAACGAAACTCGCGGAAAACTGGGCTTATCTCGCATCGCGGATTGGACCATTTCACACCACATCGGACGGGACGCTGTTGCTGGATGCGTCTACGCCGCTGCCCGAAAGCCATAGGCACCTTTCGAACCTGATGGCAATTCATCCGTTTAACCTGATTACGGAAGAGGGCGAACCCAGGGACCGGCAGATTATTGAGGCAAGTGTTAAGGATTGGGACAGCAAGGGCACCCAGGCCTGGTGCGGCTACAGCTTTTCGTGGATGGCGTGTCTGAGAGCTAGAATTGGCGACGCTGAGGCGGCTCTCCATTTTCTTGATATATACGCTCGAGCCTTTGTGTTAAGGAATGGCTTTCATGCAAATGGAGACCAGACTAAGTCTGGTTACAGCAGCTTCACTTATCGCCCCTTCACGCTGGAAGGCAACTTCCTTGCGATGGAGGCAGTGCATGAGATGCTGCTGCAGAGTTGGAGCCCAACTCCCGGCAAAGGTGACTGGGGACCGATCCGCGCCTTCCCCGCAGTTCCCAAAGAGTGGCAAGATTGCGAATTTCACGATCTGCGGGCCGAAGGTGGCCGACGTGTATCTGCTATCAGGCGCGATGGTCGGACGGTGATGGTAACGGTGACCGCTGGCGATGCTGGCGTGGTGCGCATCAAAGATCCGTTTGACGGCGCGCCGACGCATTGGAACCTGCAGGCCATACACCTGAAAGATGGATTCTGGGAGGTCCAGCTAGAGAAGGGCGAAACTGTAAGAGGCGAACGTGGGATTGGTAATTAGGTAAGTTGGTAAAGAGGTAATTGGGGCGACGCGCCTACCGGTTATTGACCAGACCGACGTCGGCACACGTGGAGCCTTAATCGAATCGAACCATTGCGCAGCCGCGGTCGGTTGGCACTGACAATTCGACTGATCCACCACGGCTCCGAAAGCGCAAACGCTTCCAAGTCGCTCCAGGAGTGACGTACTCAACTTTGGAACACGCCTTGACCCGTAATCGCACCCGAATGGCGCTTTTTGGCGGCGCAAAGCAGATCGACATTATTTTGCCATTGGGCGTGCTAAAGAGATTAGCCTTCGCTTGCGCGTCAACTTGAAACTCTGTCTGCAGGTCCCATCTGCGGTTATGCAACGCACAGAACAGTGGGCCATAATCGTCGTAGAGCCGCGTTGCTACCATTGATGGATTGATCGTGTGATCATTATTCGGCATTGGCGCCGTCATGAATGCGCCGAGGTAAAGGTATCGCTGCATATAGCGGTCTGGGGCTGGTTCGAATACCGTGAAATCAGGAGTCCAGCCTGTGAGCGGTTTGATCGGGCATAGAAGCGCTGAATTGTTAATGCATTTGCCAAGATGACCGAATTCATCATAGATTCCATCCACCTGATCCATGAGATCAATCCGATGAATGAGAGCATTTACGAAAATTGACTTTCCTGCTTGGTGCATTATTGGCCCAAGTTCGTTCATGATGCCGTGCCACGACGAATAGAGGCTCCGCGCCGGGCCATTGTCCCAGGTGCGGCCATCATCAGCATGAGGATTGCGGTGCATCAACCAGTCTAGACGATCGATGCAAAGGCCATCCGATGCCGGAATTTCAATCAGATGTCGTCTCGCCTGATCCAGGAGAAAGCTGCGATAATCAGGATCTCCACAATCCATAACTGCCGCACCACCCCATGTACCATTAATTACTGGATCTCTTAGAATAGCGCTTTCAAATCGAGAGTGAATAAAGTAGTTCGGATCTTTCCAATCAGGTTGGGAATTAAGCCCATGTGGCGCGATATCCGTGATGTTGCCGCCAAACTCGGTCACATTAAAGTAGTTGAGAACATGGTAGCCAGCAGCGCGCATTTTGCCGGAATACGCAGAAAGCTCGGCGATGCTGGTTGCCCCAAACCTGCCCTCATCCAATTCTGTATAGATGCCAGAGCCACCACCGGCAAACTTGTTCCAGTGGTCTTCGTGACCTACTGGCGGCAAGAAGAGCCCCATGTACGGAAAATCGAGGCTGGCCTTCCAGTTGAAGCAGAATGCCGTTGCGGCATACTTAGTAGCAGGGATCGCCTCGCTGCCCGAATAGGCCCCGTGCCCGTAGAGCAAGTTGATATTGGGAGCCACAGGCTCAAAGTATGCGCGATGCGAGGTTATATAGCTCGCTAATGCGGAGCGCACATTTGCAGCATGCGACATGAAATCAAATTGAAAAGTCGCATCACATCCATTGCCGAACCTGTGAAATCGATGCGTAAACGCGACCATGCCATCGCCTGTTTCGGCGATATCAAGATCCAACAGGTTTGGGAGCGGCCCTGTCGATATCGTAAATCCGAAATTTGTTCGACTTTGAAATAGGGACACGAGCGGGAGGCACACGCCCTCTTGCCAGCCGAAATAAGTGCCATAACTTAGTTGTCGGCGTTCGAATTTCCGCGTTTCCAGCGGATCTCTCCACGTTTCATTGGGCAGTTCTGATGCGCCGGGGCACCAAACAGCCATCCCCGTCGGATCGACCTGAAATCGTGCCGTGATGATGTCTCCCCAGGCAGCTGCCGCGGACAGCACCGTTACCGATATACGAAATCCTTCCCCTAGTGGTTCGAAAGTCTGCCGCCATACCGCGCCGCGTTTTAGCCTGCGCTCGATAGCCAACCCCTTGCCGACCTGTCGGACTGTTGCCACACCATCGAATGGGGTATCAACGAGCAGGAGGTCAGAACGAACCGGCAGCTTTTCACCACGCAACTGAACTTCGCAAAACGTACCATCTGCAGCGATCCCAGCTCTAAACTGGCTACCTACATAATATTTAGGCAAAAGTTTTATGGAAGCAGGCACCTGGGAAAAGGCAATTCGCGCGTCAGCCCAGTCTGCATGGTCTGAGTCGATGCCGTCGCCAGCATCGGTCACCTCAAGCGTGAGGCGTCGTACCCCTTGCAGAGCCAGGTTTATCTTCGCGGCAGGCGTGAAGGTATGCATCACGTCCGATTGAAACAGCAGCCTGCCATCACCCAATACACGAAACACGACGCTCGCTTTAGGATATGCTGCCATCTCGGCATCCACCCCCACCGAGGCAGTGAAGCAAATTGCTGGCCTATCTAGCATGTAATCGATACGAGAGGCGGAATGCGTACCCAGCCCCGTTTCGAAGCTCTGGCCACCAATCCTCAGGGGATGCCCCTGCACACTACGATTGTATTGAAGCGTGCCCCAAGACTGCGTTGCTGAAATTGGGATAAGCGAACCTAGCGGAATTTTTACTTCCTGGCTTCTGCAGATTGGCATGAATAATATTTGCGCGACTATCAGAAAGAGCGGTATTAATGCGTTGTACTTCGTATTCCCGAAATTTTGCCGTTGCAATCGAACCATAGTCACCTGCCTGTGTGTGCGTCTCGCATGAACCAGTAACAGGCATATATTCACGATTAATACACGTAACCACGCGCTTGCAGCTTGCACTTTAAATGCAACGTCAGTAAAAACATGTACTATTCGCACAGAAAGAACGTGCATCTACCACCGCTGAGGCGCCATCTCGTTCAAGCTATGGAATAAACAGGATTTTGATCGCTTCCTGGCGCTCTAAGAGGTCGATGCCTTCATTGTAACGTTCCATTGGCAGAGTGTGCGTGATTAGCAGGCTCAGATCCAACTTACCCGCGGCAATCAGATCAACTGCGTACTCTGCGGCCTCGCGACTGTGCCCCGGATATCCGCAGAGCCGAAGTGCGGGATGATAGTGCCGAACTGCAAAGGTATAATCTTCGCGCTGCACACCAAATAACGCGACTGCTCCTGCAACTCTGTCCATCAGCCATTCGACCGATGCCTTGGCACCGACGCAATCGATGCCATTGTCAAGCGATGTCCGCTGCGGTCTTGCTAAGTAGTCTTCAGAAGAACCAGGAGTGCCTGCGTAATCCAGCAGACCTTTATCGAGGGCATACCCGCACCTTGCCCCAGACGTGTCAAACCCTGCTATCGACGCTGCACCTTCGGCTCTCGCCATCTGCGCTGCAACCAACCCGGCAGGCCCAAGCCCATTGACGGCGAACCTTGACCCCGCAATGGCATTCATATCCTTCAAAAGCAAAAAACTGGCTGCAACACACATCGCGAGTTCGACGGAGGCAGTTGCGGCGGATGGCAGATCAGAAGGCACCTTAATTGCGTTTAGAGCTGGCAGCGCCACATACTCGGCGTAGCAGCCATTTACATGGTGCCCAGCATCTCGCCACGCGCTTATTCTGTCACCAGTAGCGAATTCCTCAACCCCGTCACCAATGGAATGAACTGTTCCCGTTGCCTCGTGGCCGGGCTGACCGGGGGTGTAGGGATACTGGAACGTATGACCCTTAAACATCGGCTCGTCATGACGAAGGTGCAGGTCCCACTGAGGACATGTGGCGACGGCATCCACTTTCATAACGATCTGCCCGGCAGTTGGAACGGGAATCGGCAGGTCCAACAACTCTAGATCTGGATATCGACCAACCTGCAAACACTTCATTGTGGTTCTCCTCCACCAATAATTCGAGGCAACCCAAAACCGCTTTAACAACAAACGGTGACCATGTCAATCGTTAAGCACTACGACGTTGCCCGTACGCGCATCTACCAGTCCAAAATGACGCCAAGAACTTTGTCCGACTTTGAGAGAATCAGATCGAAAGCTTTGTCCGCCTCCTCCACGGGGAACCGATGGGTAATCAGGTGTTTCGTGGTCAATGCTCCATCAGCAAGTAGGGAGAGTGTGCTGTCCATTCGCGACTTACTCCAACCCGCCGGAGCAAACAGGGAGTTTTCCCTCTGTCGGAGCCTCTGAATGTCGATCATGCCGTTTGCACCATAGAATCCAGCGGAAGCAATGCTGCCGAACTGCCGCATCTCACCCAAGAGTTCATAGATAGTCGGCACGGAGCCAACCGTATCCGCTACATACTGAATCCTGTTGGCGCCGTCAGCCCAGTCTCGGACAGACTGAATATTGAGGCCATTTGCGGTATTTAGCCGTCGGTCACCGTCTCTCGTGCTAAATAGATCGAGCCGATAATCGTGCCTTCCCAACATCAGGACCCTGGCGCCTCTGTGCTGAAGCGTCTGCGCTGTCCAGTGCCCTACCATTCCATCCCCGATCACAATCGCGAGGTCTCCAGGGCCAACTTCGCCACACATGCCAACATTGTAGCCAACCTGTGTGAGGACGAGGCCCGAGGCTGCAACCGGATCAAGCCCCTTCGGGAGGGGCCATACCTGTGATTTGTGCGTTACAGCCGGGGAAACGTGTCCGCCATGATCATAAAACAGTCCGGACACGCGAGATACGGTAGCAAAGGCGCTCTCTCCAGGCGTTAGGTGATCGACATTTGCGCCAACACTCTGAACCACACCAACCTTTTGATAACCGGAAATGTGCGGAAATGGCTGAGGATCGGTATCGGCGCGGGGCGTATCTCCTGCAATCCTTTCGCCCCGAACAAAAGAGCCCTCGGTTCCATTGCTAATCCACGAATGCGTAACCTTGATGACTACATCGTCCGGTCCTGGTTCTGGAACGTCTACCGGAACGTATTTAACGTGCCAGGGTTCAACCGCTACGGCGCCATAAGCCTGCATCTTCATGATCCTTCAAAACGTTATTCTGTACGAAGCTTCT
>CAIXIX010000252.1 GCA_903919615.1 uncultured Chthonomonas sp. | reverse complement strand
CTTTCGGCGCAAAGGATCTTCAAGTCTGTTTGGTAACAGGGTCAGCTGAAATCCGTTCTCGTAGCCAGGTGTAGACATTGCCATCAGGCGCTCTGCCATTTTCTCGGCATAGCAGTTCTTGCACCCTGGCGAGATCTTCGTACAACCGACCGTCGGATTCCAGGTCATTTCGGTCCATTCGATGCTTGTTCCCGTTGTCATGTGTCCTCCGATTTCTGACAGTGATTCATCTCTCGTATTGCCAAAACAGTCCAGCGCTCAACATACTGTCAACGCACACTTGCAGGAGATAACCCTGGGCAACAATCAAATCGTAATCATATATCACTGACATGCAAGTCATGCTCGACGAAATGCCAAAGTGGGCGAATCGCGACAATTTTTATTTGGCAGCCATTTCAGTAAAACGCCGTGCGTAGGCAATGAGCCCTATAGTGGACCCCACTTTTGAGACGGTAGTTTAAGCTGTCGTCCTCGAAAGGATGATAGCGAATGAGTGAAGGTAAAAAACGCAGGACGCATTCGGCGGAGTTCAAAGCCAAGATTGGCCTGGAAGCGGTGCGCGGGGTGAAGACGATCAACGAGATCGCGCAGGAGCATAATGTGCATCCGCAGCTGGTGACACAGTGGAAAAAGGAGATCCTGGAGAACGCAAGCGCCTTGTTCGATACCAAGCGTGGCCCGAAGCCGGTGGACGAAAGCAGCCCGGAGGACAAGCTGTATAGCGAAATCGGCCGGCTGAAGATGGAGGCAGACTGGCTCAAAAAAAAACTTGGGCTGTAAGTCGCGACGAGCGCATGGATTGGATCGAACCTGAGCACGCGAATCTGCCGTTGACGCGGCAGTGCGAGCTTGCCGGTGTTCCGAGGGCGACGGTGTATCGCAGGCTGGAGGCGATGGTCCGCCAACAGCAGGAGGACCAGGAAGACAACGCGCTGCGCACCCTGATCGACGAGGAATACACCAACCGGCCGTTCTACGGCAGCCGGCGCATGGTGGTGTTCCTGAAAGGTCGAGGGCATCGCGTCAATCGCAAGCGGGTGCAGCGCCTGATGCGGGAAATGGATCTAGCGGGCATGGCGCCAGGACCGGCGACGAGCAAGCCGCATCCGCAGCACAAGGTCTATCCGTACCTGTTGCGCGGGGTGGCGATCACGCGGCCGAACCAGGTGTGGAGCACAGATTTGACCTATATCCGTCTGGCGCGCGGCTTTGCGTACCTGGTGGCGATCATCGACTGGTACTCGCGCCGGGTGCTGGCCTGGCGCATCAGCAACAGCATGGACGCGTCGTTCTGTGTGGACTGCCTGGAAGACGCTTTGCGCCACCACGGCAAGCCCGAGGTGTTCAACAGCGACCAGGGCGCGCAGTTCACCAGTGATGCCTTCACCGGCGTGCTCAAGCGCGAAGGCGTGGCCATCAGCATGGACGGGCGCGGGCGGGCACTGGACAACATCTTTGTCGAGCGCCTCTGGCGCAACGTGAAGTACGAGGATGTGTACCTGAAGGGCTACGCCAACATGGCCGAGCTGACAGTCGGCCTGGCGCAGTACTTCGCGTTCTACAACGCCGAGCGGCCGCATCAGGCTCTGGACTACGAGACACCGGATCATGTCTACCGTGCCGGTGCCGGAGGAGGTGCGCTAATCGTCGATAAGTTCGGCGACGTGGACCGGGAACGGGAGACAGACGGCAGTACGGGGCAGCGCCGGGCAGCTGCTGGAGTGGAAATGGACACAGCTTAAACTACGCAGCTGAGTGTCTTGACTGATGGGTCCACTTTAGTCTTCGCCTATTCGACGAACTACCTGATCGATTTGAAGGCTGGCGTGATCGTCGACGTCGAGGCGTCAAGCGTCACGAAAACTGCCGAGGTCGAAGCGACCAAGACCATGATCAACCGAGTCGAGGAAAAATTTTCGATTAAGCCCCAACGTCTGGTGGGCGATACGAACTACGGCATTGCTGCCATGCTGGGATGGCTGGTGGAGGAAAAAGGCATTACACCACACGTCCCGGTATGGGATAAATCCGAGCATCACGACGGTACTTTCAGCCGCTCTGACTTCGTCTTCGATAGCGCAAACAACCACTATGTCTGCCCGGCCGGAAAATACCTGAGGCCGCCTCATCGTGGCCAGAATACATATCCGTTTCGCTACCGCGCCAGCCTGTATGACTGCCAGGTTTGTGAGCTCAAACCGAAGTGCTGCCCGAACGTAAGCATCCGTAAAATCGATCGGAGTCCGCAGGAATCGGCGCGTGACGTGGCCCGCGCAATTTGTAAGACCGAAGGATATCGGCAATCGCGGCGGGAGCGGAAAAAGGTGGAGATGCTGTTTGCCCACCTCAAACGCATCCTGAAGCTTAGCCGATTGAGACTACGCGGCCCCAGCGGTGCGCACGATGAGTTTCTATTGGCAGCAATGACGCAAAATCTG
>CAIXIX010000251.1 GCA_903919615.1 uncultured Chthonomonas sp. | reverse complement strand
GAAAACAAACCGTGGTCAGTGACTGGAATTTGCCCTACGCCCTGATTCGCTCATGCTTCGCAAGAGCTCAGTGAACCTGTGGCAGCGGAAGCGGCGTCTTGTTCGATGAATGAATGCGGTCCTAAAAGATTGCCGCCTGGGGACAGGCGGGCTCCAGGTGGTTGCGTTCGACGATGGCGGCGTGCGTGCGCAGCAAGCAGCGCAACTACCAATCCAGGCGGCGTGCGGGTTGCTAGGGGGACGCAGCTCAGCGGGTTTCAAATTGGACACGACACTAGACTATCGCGGCGTCCCTACAGATGCGTGGTTCGCTGGCGGATGGAGGGTGGTTGGGAAGCCGGTTAGTGAGCGCGCCCTTCATCGCCCAGGGCCCGGCCCTCTGCGCTTGATCCCCAACAAGTTGGGGCGCGCATTCACGCGTCCCTCGCGCGGTGGAAGAGAACACGGGTACGAACTGGGATTTACGAAAGTTGAGCAGGCACTGCACCCCTCGTGCCTCGGGCGTGCCTGCGGAGTTCGGAGCTGCTTTGCGCTCTCGCCTTGTTCTTTCCACCTGCATCCCTCGTGCCTCGGGCGGTGGCAGAACACGGGTAGGGGGATTCGCTCGAATTAAGTGAGCGCACCCTTCATCGCCCAGGGCCCGGCCCTCTGCGCTTGATCCCCAACAAGTTGGGGCGCGCATTCACCCGTCCCTCGCGCGGGCGCACACAGTAACCACCTGCCGACCTTGCGTCTAATCGCGAGATCCGCGATGGGCAGTACTGGTTTCGAACCAGTGACCTCCTCGGTGTGAACGAGGCGCTCTACCACTGAGCCAACCGCCCGAACAAACGTTTTCACACACACATTATACTCTAAGCCGTTTCCGTTGTAAACTGAAATCAATGGTCTCAAGTTTCCGGCGAATGCACACATCGTGATGTGAAGGAATCGATATGAACTTGTTGTTTGTGGTGCGGACTCTTACCATGGGCGGAATGGAGTCTTCTACAGTCAAACTCGCGAACGATTACGCGTCGAGAGGCCACGAAGTAAAGATACTCACGCTTGCAGATAGGCCTCTGTTCTATAGGCTTGATGGCAGGGTTGAGCATGTCCTGGGTGAGTACTTCGAACCTGGGGGGCCTAAAAAGAAGCAGGTGATCCAGTGGATCTTCGATCGGCGACGGCGGCTGTTGCACCTACGCAGTCAGTTTGCAGCGATTGCGCCGGACGCGATCATCTCGTGCTGGGGCGACACGAACGTAGTGTGCATCGCCGCTGCAAGACGCTTGCGGATTCCTGTTATCGTAACGGAGCGGGCCATTGCTGCAAACGCAGTCGCTCAGCCCTATAGCTGGCTTCGACGATTTTTCTACCCGAAGGCAGCCAGAGTCGTTGTGTTTCACGCGAGCATGCTGAATCAATTCTCGCAGCGAATCCGCAGCAAAAGCGTTGTAATCCCGAGTTTTGTGGAGCTGCCAGAAGAGCATGTGGACACGTCTGGATCTATTCAAGTTCGTCCGTCAGGTTTTAGACTGATTGCGATGGGGCGATTAGCAGAAGAAAAGCGTTTTGCAGACTCGATAAGGGCGTTCGCGACTATAGCTGATGAGTTTCCGGACTGGACGTTTACCATATACGGGGATGGCAATCTGCGTAATCGATTGCAGGAACAGATCGTTGAGCTCTCTCTGCAAGACCGGATAAAGATGCCGGGAACGACGCGACAGCCGTTCGATGAATTCAAGAAATCGGATGCTTTTGTTCTCACATCTATGTATGAAGGGTTTCCGAATGTGCTCTGTGAGGCGCTCGCAAGCGGGTGCCCCGCGATAAGTTATAACTGCCCCTGCGGTCCGGACGTGATCCTGAGGGACGGCGTCGATGGGATCCTCGTCGAAAATAACGATTTTGATGGGCTTGTAGCCGCAATGCGCCGAATGATGGGGGATAGCTCGTTTCGAGAAGCTTGCGCCAGTCGAGCGCCGGAGATCCTGCAGCGTTACAGCAGAAAAAAGGTGATGGGACAGTGGGATGAACTGCTTGCAGGTGTGATTCGAAATCGCTAGCAGGGACGTGCGGAAAGCCGCAATGACATAAGGCAGCCTAGCCGCAACCAAAGAAGAGTGAGTTAGTGGGTTAGTGCGTTAGTGAGGCGAAGGCGGTTTGCTGAAGCGCAACTTCTTCTCAAAATGAGAAGAAGTCCGTGGATAAGGCGCCTAATCCGCTATCGCGTCTATGACACACTCGGCATCGCGAATCGCAGCTTCGATGAGCCTCAGCTCCGCAAGCGTCGCTCCCGTTGCAGCAAACTCTCCCGGCACCGTATAGGTGTAGCAGATCATTGGCATGGAATGGGGAGGCGCGAGGGTTGCTGTAAGCCAGGATGCAATGATTAAGGGTGGATTGTGCTCTGGCAGTGGCTGCGCGAAAGACACCAGATAGGTACGGTCGTCGATCTTCTCGGCCTCATGGGTGTGCCCTGGCATCATGCGTTCAGCCAGCGCTTCGAGCATTTCGGTTGCGGCATCATCGCTCACGAGCTGGTTCGGGTTATAGAGGACGCGTCCGCGAATTCTTAGAACCCCTGCATCCTCCGCATCGGAACAGAATACTCCTACATCGCCGTCCTCTTCTCGATCTTCCTCCCACGAATCCGGCAGATCGAGTTCGACCTCTCCATGCGAAAAACCAAATCGTTTCATATTCCACCTAATCGTACCGATAATCAGATTTTGCCACAAAGCAGCGCCTTTGCGCCACCGCGTTTCGATGCCGAATGCTAACCCTGCAAACTCGGGAAGATGATCGATAACACAAGGTACGTGTTCAGAATGGCGATTGCGCCTGCCATAAACCAGCCAATGGCTCTTGTAAGGCGTCCATTTGCGAACTCACCCATTTTTACTCTGTCGTTCGTGATCTGGATCAGCGGAACAACTGCAAAGGATAGCTGAATCGAGAGGATCACCTGGCTGCCGATCAGCAGCGTGTCTGTTCCGTTCGGACCGTAGTGTGCCACAGCAATCACTGCAGGTACAATGGCGATGCATCTCGATATGATCCGCCGGAGCCAGGGTTGAATGCGGAAATCGGTGAAGCCCTCGAGAATCACCTGTCCAGCCATCGTGCCCGTTAGCGTCGAGTTTTGACCTGATGCAAGCAGCGCAACAGCAAAAAGCGGAGTCGCAAGCGATGCCCCGAGCAGCGGCGTTAGCAGTTTATAGGCCGACTGTATGGATCCCACTTCATGGTGCCCGGTACGATAAAACGCCGCAGCAGCGAGCATAAGAATTGCTGCGTTCACAAAAAATGCGAGCACCAGCGCGACAGATGAGTCGAGATAGGCGAGCCGTACCGAATCACGAAGTGAAGCGACAGACAGGCCAAATTTGCGGGTCTGAATTATAGAGGAGTGCAGGTACAGATTGTGCGGCATCACGGTTGCGCCAAGGATGCCAAGCGAGATGTACAGCATTTTGTGATTGCGCAGGAGATCCATGTGGATCTTGAAACCGCTCATAACGCCGGTACTGCTCCAGTAGTCTGGCTTAGCAAAGAGCAGCTCTACGAAAAAGATTACCATCATCGTAGCGATCAGGGTTATGACAAGCGTTTCAATCCACCGGAAACCACGGTGCTGCAGACCCAGCACTAACAGAACATCCAATGCCGTGACGATGACACCAAGCACCATCGGGACGTTGAACAGCAGATTGAGAGCGATTGCCGCTCCGATTACCTCTGCAATATCGCACGCAACGATCGCAATTTCCGCCGAGATCCACAAGAGTACCGAAGTTCGTCGGCCGTAGCGCTCATGGCATGCCTGGGCAAGGTCCCTGCCACCCACGATGCCAAGCTTCGCTGCGAGAGACTGAAGGAACATCGCCATCAGGCTGGATATGAGTACCACGGACAACAGGCGGTAGCTGTACGTTGCGCCGCCTGCTATGTCTGTAGCCCAGTTTCCCGGGTCCATATAGCCTACAGCCACGAGGTATCCAGGCCCTATGAATGCCAGCAGTCGCCGAAACCAGCTTGCGCCGCGAGGCACGTCGATGGTCCTGTACACTTCCGGCAGGCTATTGCGTGGTGTGCCTGTACTTCTCCAGTCTGGGGCGAGCGCAACGACGCCTTCCTCGGGAGCATCCACGTTCACATCCACTAGTCGCAAACCTCCGAACGGGAATCCAGGCGGCTTGCAGAAGGCTCACTTTCATCAGGATTGGATACATAGATCTGGTCTGCCGCCAGTTGCGACACACGTACGATCTGGTCGCCCAGCCGAATCACGAAGGCGCCGCCGAACGGCTCCTGCTCAAGAAACTCGATTGCCGTGCCTGGCAGCAGTCCCAGCGTCTTGAGGTGCCGGAGCAGCGCAGCATCGGCATCGCTCACGCGTTGGATGGTGAGAGCCGATGGAGGCGACTGCAGTGAGAGAGCCGAGTCGCGTATTGCGGCAATGGTTCCATCTTTGTGCGGGATAGGATCTCCGTGCGGGCACCGCTTCGGGTATCCGAGTAGCGCGTCTATGCGCTGTTCAAACTCCTCACTTATATGGTGTTCCAGTCTCTCAGCCTCGTCGTGAACTTCGTCCCAATCGTATCCGAGCGCCTCAACAAGATAGAGCTCCAGCAGCCTGTGATGGCGAACAATTTCAAGCGCCACCTTCTCACCGGCATTCGTAAGGCGGACTCCGCCCGTTTTGGAGTAGCTAATGAGATTGAGGGCTTCAAGCCGACGCAGCATTTTGCTGACTGCTGGCGGGCTGACGCACATGCGAACCGCAATCGCCTGGGGGCT
>CAIXIX010000250.1 GCA_903919615.1 uncultured Chthonomonas sp. | reverse complement strand
CGCAGCGAGAAAACATCCTCCGGTTATATTGAGCAATTTGGCTGCACCATGCGCTTAATGGGCTTTGGGAAGTGTTCCTGCAGGAAAAGAGTGATCATGCCTGTTGCCGGGTTTCTGAAATGTTTGCCTGGTTTAGGGGGGATATCTGGGGTCAAGCAGAAATATGGCGCACCCGGGGCGACTCGAACGCCCGACTTTCTGCTCCGGAGGCAGACGCTCTATCCACTGAGCTACGGGCGCGTTAAGCCGCGCACATGTGTAATATACCGGGAATTATACGTAGTGTCAATCGTCCCGAATTGCTGCTGGTTTCGCTCGTTACGCACGTCAACATACAACTCCCAAAACAGTCCTATATGAATCGGTAGTTGCGCTGCTTGCTGCGCACGCATCGCTTACGCGAAACCTGCAATTGGATGCGGTACGTACGGAACTTCCAACTCTGCAATGTCTTCCAGAGAGAGTTTTACGGATAGCGCTGCGATTGCATCTTCAAGGTGATACGGTTTCGTTGCGCCAACAATTGGCGCCGTTACAGTTGGTTTTGAGAGGAGCCACGCGACTGCGACCTGCGCGCGAGACGCGCCAACTTTCTCAGAAACCTTTCCGACGGCTTCAATCACCGCTTTGTCTGAATCTACCATCCGATTGTACAGGGTCTTACCAAAAACATCTGTTTCACCACGCGATGTGGTTGGCTCATCCTCCCATGGCCTCGCGAGCTTTCCCCGTGCAATCGGGCTCCACGGAATTACGCCAATCCCCTCTGACGCACACAACCCAAGCATCTCTCGCTCCTCTTCGCGATAAAGGAGGTTGTAGTGGTTCTGCATCGATACAAATCGGGACCAACCATGCTTATCGGCAAGGTAGAGCGCTTTACAGAACTGCCAGCTATACATGGAAGAAGCTCCAATATATCGCGCTTTTCCGGCCTTTACGACATCGTTAAGAGCGTCTAGAGTCTCTTCAATAGGTGTATCAGCATCCCATCGATGTGTCTGATATAGATCTACGTAATCCGTGCCAAGGCGACGCAGACTCGCATCTATCTCGCTGAAAATTGCCTTTCTTGAAAGTCCTGCACCATTAACATCGGCCCTCATCCTGCCGTGCACCTTTGTCGCGATGACAACCTCATCTCTTTGAGTGAAGTCCTTAAGCGCGCGGCCGAGGATCTCTTCGCTTGTGCCGTCTGAATAGACATTGGCTGTGTCGAAGAAGTTAATACCAACTTCGAGGGCACGCTTAATATGCGGTCGGCTCTCCTCTTCGGTAAGTGTCCACGCGTGCGGACCACGGTCTGGCACCCCATAGCTCATGCAACCAAGACAGATACGAGACACTTTTAAGCCTGTATTACCAAGGCGTGTATATTCCATGCTTGCTTTCCTCAAAATCGAATAAGTCAATGTGTGACAGATTTGTTCGCGCGTCGTGCATCGTTAAGCAGTATACGATTGAAGAGATCATCCTCTACTGCGTCAGGATGTGAAAAGTCTAGTTTTGAGCTAGCGATCGCGTAACGCCGTTGTAATCCTGTCAGGATTGTAACTTTCGGGTTCACGTCATCGAGTTTAATGCGATTGGGCATTGCCGTATAGGGAGACAGGTTGGGGGTAGTTGTGAAGCATGCTTCCATCGTAGGTGCATGTGCATCAAATCGGTTCATTGGAGCAATGCCGAGCATTCGCTCCATAGTATGCAGCACGGAGGTCTGGTTGTAGGCCTTGTGAATTACAGATTGTCTGCGCACCCATGGGCTAATTACGAGGCAAATCGATCGGTGACCATCAACATGATCCGTTCCATCCTGAGGATCATCTTCGTTCACAAAGATACATGTGTCCGGCCAGGAGCGAGAATGAGATATTCCTTCAACGATCCTCCCTAGCGACACATCATTATCTGCAACCTGTGCGCGCGGCGTCGGCGCACCTGGCGCCATACCGGAGGTGTGATCATTAGGCAAGTAGATGATCGTAAAAGCCGGGAACTCGTTATTCTGATCGAACAGTGTCCACGCCTTATGGAAACAATCAGCTCGAATTATATCGGGAATACTAAGATTCCAGCCTGGATATTGAGGATCTGTGTGTGCATTTAGATTTGCGATGCCAACTGCGTGTTTGAATTTGATAGCGTGTTTGCCAGAGACAAAGTCATCATAGATTGTCTTGAACCCAATACCCGGCTGCACAGTCGAGGCGTAGTCCATCTCGCCGAAGTTTCGAAAGCTGAGTCCTGCTTCCAGTACCTTGTCCCATATAAAACCAGAGGAAGAATAGGTAAGGGGATCGTCTCCAAAGGTGTAGCTGCGAACGAATCCGCCAAAAGCCTTCTCTAAATGATCAGTACAGTTACCTTCGGTTGCCCATGAGTGCCCATCGGCCGAAATCGCGCCATTACAATAGTAGTTATCCAGGAGAGCAAACTGCTCTGCCAATGCATGGTGATTGGGTGTTACATCCTCACCGTACATTACCTGTGAAGGATCACCGTTGCCCTTTCTCAGATCACCAAAAAGCTGATCGTAGGTCCTGTTCTCCTTTATCACATAGACAACATGTCGGATGCAGGACGGGTCGCCTGAAAGCAAGGGAACCGGTACTGGAGCTCTTCCCGAATCTTGACCAGGGTTGCCTGTAACAGCCCTGTTTCGAAGATTTCCAGCCTGAACCGAAGACGCAGTGTAATTCCGAAGTAGTTCAGAGCTAGCCGGAAGCGGAACAATATTTATGCATCCCAAGTACTGCCGGATATTCCAGCGTGATCCGTTGGCTGTCGGTGCTCGTGAGCCAATACCCTTCACGCAACATACAAACAGATTCTTGGCATCGCAGCATACCGCTCCTGGATACCATCCTGTAGGAATTAACCCAAGCAGGCGTGGAGACGCACCCCGATGAAGATCGTAAACTCCAACCGCATTGTCCCCAGAATTGGCGGAATATAATGTGTTTCCCGAAGTAGATAAAGTTAACGCATCCGGCTGTGAACCAAAGACTGGATCTTGAGAATTGAGATGGACAGAGAGCGATCTAATTGGCGTGTTCGTGCGAGCCGATAGAATACTGATGGAGTCAGAATTTGCATCAGCCGTATAGAGCAATTCGTTCTTGCGGATAATATTTGTAGGATGTAACCCTGTGGTGATCGTACCTGTTTCCTTCGCGAGGCCGAGATCAACCACCGAGACGCAGCCGCTCGAAGCGACTCCTCTGCTGTCTACCCGCACGGGCGTTCCGGCCGAAGTCGCCGATGCATCGCTATGCTCTGGCTTCAGTCCGCCCCAATCCGACACCCAGGCTGTCTTTTCATCGTCGCTCAGCGTGACATCATAGGGAGCAGCTTGCACCGGAATTCGTCGCTCTATTTTGCCCAGTCCAAGTTCTACAACAACAAGCTCATTGGGTATTGAGAGGCAGACGAGGGCTAAACTGTCATGTGCATAGAGTCTTAAGCCGCATGCGTCCGAATCGCCTTTGCCATCTTGCGACTTAACAGGAATGACTCGAGACCATGCTGCAGCGCCACTGTTTGAAATCGTAGCCTCCAACATTGCTCCATCGGCTGCTGTCACGAAGACTGCAGATCCGTTTGTGTTAACCGTGATGCCGTGCCGAGAAGCGCCGTGACCATTGGGATAACTCAGCGTCTGAAGAATTGATCCAGTCTCAGTGTTGATGACGACAAGACTGCCAGACTCTTTAACATAGAGCCGATGTCGGGGAGAATCAAGCGCCATATCGACAGGTCGCCCTGGAAAGTTGACAACTCTTCCTGCTGGACGTATGGTTTGCAAGGTGCTTACCAGGACCCCGTTGACCGCATCAACATGTCCAACATGCCATTCCGTGGGTCGAGACGCCGAAGTAAGCGCTGGCAATGCAATGGCAAAAAAGCTTGCTAATTTGATCAGTTGAGTTTTCATATTGCAAAAGATATTACCATCCGATCAGTATCAGCCTTTCACGCAATATACAACTATCTAGCAACGCAACCTGAACCTGGTTGAGATGTCTAATTAGTCAGAGACACAGACCATTCCGACGTCGAAGGAGCATTCTTATGGACAAGACATTCCACAGAAGATCATTTCTTGCCTCAGCACTGGTTGGTGGGTTCACGGTGTGGGCAGGTGGACGCGCGTGGGCGAATGGCAATCGTTCACCCAATGATCAGCTCAACTTTGCGTGTATCGGAGTTGGAGGCAAGGGTGAGAGCGATACTTTTGATGCAAACACACATGGCAATGTTGTCGCAATTTGCGATGTGGATGCCAACACGCTTGCAGGCGCAGCGCAGAAATACCCAAACGCTAAACAATACCGCGATTGGCGCAAGATGCTGAATGAGATGCATGCCTCCATTGATGGCGTAACTGTGAGCATCCCTGATCACTCACATGCTGCGGCGTCCTGTGCCGCGATGCATCTCGGCAAGGCAGTCTATTGCCAGAAACCGCTGGCGCACTCCATCTACGAGGTACGGCACATGGCAGATCTTGCCCGGAAAATGAACGTTGCTACCCAGATGGGCAACCAGGG
>CAIXIX010000249.1 GCA_903919615.1 uncultured Chthonomonas sp. | reverse complement strand
TGGCCGATTTGAAGGATGTGGTAACCAGTTTCACCAATGTTCTCTTATGAATCACAAGTATTTCAATTTAATCCTGCTAACCGTGTTCTTACTCATCTTCCATGCTAAAGAAGAGTCGCTGGCGCAGACTGGCGATACACAAGGCGCGTCGGATCCATGCATCATCAAAGCAGATGGCAAGTACGTCGTTTTCAGCAGCGGAAAGGGTATTCCCATCCTGGTATCTGCTGACCTCAAAAACTGGAAATTGACTGGCTCCGTGTTCCTAGATGTTCCGCAATGGGCTAAGATTGCGGTACCAGGCTCTAGTTGGATCTGGGCGCCGGACATCTCATTTCACGACGGCTTTTACTGGCTATACTACGCGGTATCCACCATTGGCAGTAGAAGATCCGTGATTGGGTTGGCTGTAAATACAACACTCGATCCGACTAGCTCTAGTTGTCGATGGCAAGATCGCGGGCTTGTGTATGAAACACATGAAACAGACGACTTCAACGCGATTGATCCTCAATATGTTGAGAACGGGCAAGAATCATGGCTCGCGTTCGGATCGTACTGGGGCGGGATTAAGATGGTTTCGATCGATCGTAAAACAGGGAAGCCAGAGTCCGGTGCTTCGCTGCTATCGATTGCCGCAAGGCCGCAGGCAAAAGCGATCGAGGGCGTCTTTATCATTAAACACGGCGAATATTTCTATCTGTTCGCATCCCACGATTTTACGGGTCGCGGACCAGATAGCACCTATAAAATTGTCGTTGGGAGATCAAAATCGCCTACCGGCCCTTTCTTCGATAAGTCGTCACGAAGTATGCTCGATGACGGAGGCACACCTATCGTGGTGAATAGCGCCCGATGGCGCGGGCCCGGCCACTGTGCCGTGCTGGAAGACAATGGAAAGTCGTGGCTGGTCTATCACGCTCTGGATGCCAACGACCATTTTGAACTGAAGCTCCGAATCGACGAGATCCGCTGGAGCGCCACTGGGTGGCCGGACGTGGACACCCCGGCCGCGGATACGGAACGAAGATTCAGCCAGAGAAATCAAGTTCAGGGTAGGGGAAGCGTCGTTGGTCTGTGGGAGCATCGCGTCGATCACGGCGCGGCATCCATGATCCACCTTCTTCCGAATGGAAGGATAAACGATCGCGATGGGCCCGCGACGTGGTCGCTAGTGGGGGATGTTCTGGAGCTCAAATGGCCCAACGGGGCGGCGGCAGGTGGCGCATTTATAGATCGATGTACACTTAACTCTGGGCGAACTGCCTACCTTGGAGCTAATCAGCTCAACCTGCCCATATACGGTCGTTTTGTATGCTCTGAATAGCCCACCATACGAATAAACTCGACTATTGAGCCCTGGGAGGGCACGGATATGCTGTTTGCACTACTTGCGGTCGCGGTCGCAATCACTCCAGCATCAAGGGATTTGTCGTGGGAATCAACCGCACGGCAACTTCGGGAAGTGGCAGAAACTTACAAGAAATGGGGCATTACCTTCGAACTGGACCGGGAATCGAAGTTCACAGGCGCCAATACGCCTGTACCAGCGCATCTTGAAGTCACTGGTTCTATGGAGTCGCCCGATAGTCTCGCGATCGGTATTCAGACTGTGGTGGGTCAGAAACATGCTCTTGCCGTTCAATTCGGCGGCAAGTTTAAGGTTGATCCCGCAGGCAATGCATCCGAAGGAAACGGGGCAATCTATGTGGAAGGGCGCGGCCTGGTCGGCAAGTATCAGTTCAGCAAAGATACCGGAATATCGATGGAGGCCGGCATCGAAGAGAGCCTCTATTCGCTCGGCATCAACCTAGGTAAAGCAGATGTCGGCCCGTTTTCTCTTGGCCTTAAACTTGGCCCGCTCACTGTTAAGCTTGATCCCACGACCTACGCAAAGCGGTTTGCCATTATGGCGCCGGTTCTTGCTGGTAAAGGCAAAGAGAAGATCGGCGGAGTCACCATGAGAGTGGATGCTGATGCTCTACTCGCTGCAATTACTGAGGCTCCAGCGCCTCCGACGGAGTACACACAGGGGAGACTGGCTGTCTCGCTGAAAGGCGCATTGTCGGCGGGCGCGAAGGACCTCGGACTGCTCACAAGCCTCGATGGTGTACTGGTGGATGAGGCGGGCAAAGACATCGTCTTGGTGGGAAGGAATGATTCAACACTTCCGCAAATTCCGATGGCTACCATTGCCACGCTCGCTCGTTGTATCTATGTGAATGGAAAGCATCCCTGGATAAGCATCGATCCGCAGCCAGACTACACTGCGCCGCATCATGCACGCATCGGCGACGTACCATCGGAGCTGCTCCACTCCGCATTGGTCGAAACGATGCTTGCGGCGGACTACTCCATGAAACAGATATCGCTCGGAAAGCACAAGATAGAAGGCATCTCCGAACTCATGGATATGCTCTCTGAGGAAGATCTTGCAAAGTCTCAACGCTGGCGCCTGTGGATATCACCGGCACAGCCTGGCGTAGGTGATATTCGCATGTCGTCAACGGTAGGTGCAAGATACTATGCCTATCCTGTTGCTCCGGTAATCAAGGCAGAAACGACCCTGTTGGATCCTTCGAATGCTGATTGGACAACCAGATACGCCGAGAAATCTGGAATTCCAATCGCTGAAACAGGTCCAGCCGCGCTGCTTGCAGAGCAATACACACTCAATTACCACGCAATCGAAACAGCATGGCCTGATTCTCGCTTCGGCGCAGTACGGCAGCAGATCCAGTTGAGCGGCTTGCTTACTCTCCTGGCCGCAAAGGAGAAGATTGAATGGGAGAGCTCTCTGATTGGACGGCTTGCATCGGTGAAGGTTGGACAGAGGAGCTTTCCTCTCGACTTCCCGGGCCTTAAGAGCACCAGGCTTTCGGCGACCAGTGAGACGCACTCTATTGCCGGTGGCATGATGACCACGGTGACGCTTTCGACCATAGAGCCCGGTGCTCCACCAATGCCCCGAAGCGCGATTACATGGAAATTGTGGCAGGGGCAACTCGCTCCACCGCGAGCTGAGGCAACTGAGCCCACACCGATGTCTCCGACCAGAGCTGCAGAACTCGCTCAGCAGCGAGCGGAAGAAGAGCTTGAGGCTCGAGATGGGGAAGCTGCGGAGACCGATGCGCGCGAGGCACTAGCTCTTCGACCGGCATGGGATACTGCACAGATCTCGCTCGTGCGCGCACTTGCTCTGCAGAACAAGGAGAGCTGTAAGCAGGTGCTAAGTGATGCCCTTCTCTCGTCGCCAAAATCCTGGCGGCTTTTGCTGATGTCGGCAATGCTCTATGAAGGTCAGCACGATTACTTCGATGCCGCCAAATATGCATCCAGAGTTATTGCACTCTCTCCACAGACAACGCGGGCGTATGCCATCCGAGCGCGCTGCAGGAACAAATACGACTATGCGGAGGCCGTTAAGGACTGGCAGACCGCGCTTCGATTAGATCCGGGTAACGCCGAGCTCTTGCTGTCTCGCGCTGGCTTCTATCTCTGGCAGGAGAGGCCGAACGAAGCGCTTGCGGATTTGAACTATGTTACGGCCCATTCTCCTGCGACAAGCCGCAGCTTCTTACTTAAGGGCGAGCTTCTCCTAAATCTCTCGAAACCTGCAGAAGCGGTTGCAGCACTAAAATCTGCGGTCCGCCTTGCTCCAGCCGATTGGTTAGCACATGATTACCTCGGTAGGGCGCTCTATTCGGGGGGCGAATTTGCTGCCGCGGCCGACGAGATGACTCTGGCATATCGCTTTAGGCCCAGAACTGGAGCGTTCGATGTTAAGATCGGTACCGATGACGAAGTTCCCGCGCTTTTTAGAGCGCCTGTCGACCCTATCGAAGAACTCATCGATCGACCGGAAGACCCTGATAAAACAATGATCGTGGAAATCACGCTATTCGATCCCGTCATCTGGGTGGTGCGCGGAGCCGCCAACGTGAAGTTAGGCCGATATCAGGAGGCTCTAAAGGACCTGCGGAGATACTCTGACCTCGCTGATATGTTTCACGAGTACTCTGAGAAGCGGTTGCATGCTCTACCGATCAATGAAGTGAAGGCGATGATTGAAGAGGCAAAGAAGCATTGACGATGGGCATGCAACGCATATTTACACGGCAAGTGGCCAGCACATCTGCCTAGTACTATCATTTTCGGCGTAGGTAAAAGGCAGCCTGATCTCCATCGTGAGCCTTGTTCAACTCAGCGGCATGCGCTTCCAGCATTGTGAGATGATCGGCGGGGTACTCCTCCGCATTGTACTGCCAGCCTCTTCCTGCCGCTGTTAGCTCGCTGGCCCAGAACTGAAACGAGCCGGAATCGAACACGATGTCGTAGATCTCTAGACCGGCGGCTTCCGCTAGCTGCTGCATCGACTTAACCGTATGGAGGAAAAGGTGACGTGGTGCATCCAACGCTGCCCAGTGGACTCCATATTTGCGCCATGCGTATCCACCAGCGACGGGTATGCGAATCAATGCCGTTCCATCATCAGTTAGCAAGCGCCGAACCGAAACGAGGGCCTCCTGCGGGTCCGGCATGTGTTCAAATGCATGATGCATCATCACCAATTTATAATGTCCTGCAGCCTCAGAGTGCGCAATTGGCAGGATGTGAGCCTTACCGTACGTGGATGCTTCCGATAGGAATGGGTCAATGCCGGTGAGGTTCGTAAACCCATGATCGGCAAAGTTGAACAGCAGCCCGCCAGCGCCGCAGCCGATATCCAGGATGGGATCATCGAGGCGGATCTTCATGTGCTCAAACCACCACTGCCAGATTGGAACGTCCGAGCGCTGGGCAAGGGCTTTGCCTAAAGGTCCCCGGCCCGTAATCCAATAGCGCGTGCGGATGCGCTTAAGCAGCATGGTTAATGCACCGGAGTGAAATGTGCCTGGTTTCTCTAGCGAATAGTAGCCCTCAGAGTAGTGCCGTGCAAGGTCGGCAGGAACCACTTCAATCTGAATACATCCGCACTTCGAACACTCAATATACGGGAACTTCTCTCCAGAACGTATCATCGCAGTTTCAATGATCCATCTGCGGTTGTCAGCGGTGTTGGCGCAGACACGGCAGGCTACTAGAGCAATTTCGCCTTGAACTGGATCGATAGTATTCAGGTTAGCGCTCATAATGCGGGAACCAGCAGCATGAGTGTCGAACATATTGAAGAAATTAGAAGCGTGCGGATCATGGACAGAGTTTACCCGCGAGGCGCGCATGTTGTGTAGGGACAGCGGCTCGTCCCTGTTGTCCGAGTGAGCAAAGGCCCTGTTGGCTCTAGCGCTAAAAAGGAGCTGTTGATTGAATATCATGACGTACGCATTCTTAATTGTGGGTATTCTCGTTGGCGCCGTCATTTCAATGCTTGTCGCTACAAGCCGTTACAGCCGCACTCGTGAAGCAGATCTAAAGAGCGTTGCCGAGGCCGAGGCCGGTGCGAAGGGCTTCGAAGAGCGACTGTCTGAGAGAGACTCGAGGATTGCAGAAATTAAGGCGGAACTGGAAGGTGGAAACCATGCGCTTGCACAAGAACGAGCACTGTCGAGGCAGGATAATGAGCGATTAAACCGCGAGCTTGCAGACATCAGGGCACAACTGGCGCAGGCAAAGTCAGAAGCGGCAGCAGCTAGAGACAGTAAAGTGGAGGCCATTCAGGCAAAGGAGGCCTTCCTATCTCGGCAGATGGAAGAAAAGGAACGTTCTCTTCGTGCGCAATTAGCAGAGAAGCAAAAGGCTATCGATGAACAGAGAGCGATGTTGGCAGACGCGGAGAAGAAGATGTCTGAAACCTTCACTGCTCTGTCTGCCCAGGCCCTTGCAGTAGCCACCGAACAGCTACTAAAGGTCGCGGAGGTTCGGTTTGCTACAACTCAGGAAGAGGCCAAAGGAGACCTGGAAAAACGCCAGCTAGCGGTAGATGCGCTAGTTCAGCCGTTGGCGGAATCGCTTGAGAAACTCAACAAGCAATGCATTGAAATGGAACAGCGGCGAACTTCGGCGTATGATGCTGTTTCGGAGCAGATTAGCCGGCTCATGACTGAGACGGATCAACTCTCGACGGCGCTGCGCCGACCAACGGTTCGAGGCAGCTGGGGAGAGATAACACTGCGCACCGTGGCCGAGAATGCTGGGCTTGTCGAGGGCCAGGACTTTGAACTGCAGCACTCCACAGATACGGAGGATGGCAAACTTCGGGCAGATATGATTGTACGACTGCCCAACAAGCGGACGATCGTCATTGACAGCAAGGCGCCGCTTGATTCCTATCGGGAAGCCATGAATGCAAGGGAACAGGCCGTTAAAGTACAACATCTCCAAGACCATGCACGCCTTGTACGCAGCCATATAAGGCAGTTGAGTGGCAAGAGCTACTGGGCACAGTACGAGGGGGCAGATTATGTCATCATGTTTCTGCCTGCAGAGTCTATGTACCAGGCTGCAATGGAACACGATCTCACATTACTGGACGACGCCATTAAAGCGCGCGTCCTTCTCGCTAACCCGATGACACTGGTCGGCTTGCTGAAGGCAATCGCGTATGTTCTCGACCAGGATCGGCTCAACAAGAACGCCGAGGAGGTCAGCGAGATCGGAAGAAAGCTCTATGATGGCATTCGTACATTCGCGGGACACATGGGCAAGGTTGGCAGACATCTGCGGCAATCGGTAGATGCATACAATGATTCGGTCGGATCGCTGGAGCGCAGTGTACTATCGAGAGCACGGCAGCTAAGGTCGAAAGGCGTGGCGGGAGGCGACGCCGTAGGAGACGTAGACGGAGTAGACATACTTCCCACATCATTTCGCTCCAACGAGTTGGCTCAATTGCCCGGCGACGAATCTGCAGCAGTTCTGGAACAACTCGTGATGGAAGAAGTCTCTGAAGCACGTGAGTAATTGAACGATGGGAAGAATGTCGAGACACTATTACCCCAAATCGCATCGCTCTGGAGAAACAGATGAATCTTAAACTCGGGACGGCAATTTGTGCTCTATGCATGCTTTCAAGTCTTGCTTTTGCTCAGCAAAAGCCGGACTACTCGACGCCTGAAGCGACCGTCCGCACCTTTATGAATGCGTTCTCAAATGCAGACTTCGTTGCTGCCGGTGCATGCGTAGAAAATCCGATTGGCGCCAAGACCCTTGAAGAGACGGCGCCCAAGGGTCAGAAAATAACAATCGCTATAGATAAGCTCACCGTAACTGCCAGCGGCGACACAGCAACGGTAAGCATCACTATTAAAGTCCCACAGGTACTGTCGGACGAGTTGAAGGTGAAAAGAGTTGGCGCAGAGTGGAAGCTCTATTCGGACACGAACGCCGATGTCAACGCATTCAACAGCCATCCGCTTCAGGGGCTGGTTTATGCAATGTCGCACCCTCAGGTGTTTGTCGACGCGCGCAACCGGGCGAAACAGGCCTCTTGCCTGTCTAACTTGAAGCAGATATGCCTTGGGATGATGATGTTCATTCAGGACAACGAAGAAGCGTTCAAGATCAAACCGCTAACCTACAAGGCTTCGATCATGCCATACATCAAGAATGACAAGATCTTCGTATGTCCGTCTTCGCCGGGTACTAACCCATCTTACTCGTTCAACGCGAACCTTGCAGGTTTGAAGGCGAGCAAACTTTCAAGTCCGGCAACAACGGTTTTGATCTATGAAGGACGCACAGGCAAACTCAACTTTATTCACGACGGCAGCGCCTGCGTCGGATTTGCCGATGGTCACTGTAAGATGGTTAACGCAGAAGGTGCGAAGAGTCTTCGCTGGGCGCCGTAGGGCTAAATATGTATCATATCTCGGCCATGTTCCGGAGGCGCGCGCGGTGGTCCCTCTCCCTGCGAGGTACGAGCGGAAAAGGGAGAGGTTAGGTGAGGGTCCCGTCACG
>CAIXIX010000248.1 GCA_903919615.1 uncultured Chthonomonas sp. | reverse complement strand
CTCGTATCTGCGCGAGTAGATTTGCTGCTTCATCCCTATCTGGTAAACTGCGGACTATGTAGGTGCGACCGTCGTGGGTGGATTTCACGGGCTCTACTTCTCCATTGACGTAGGTATCGTATGCAAGATATGTCAAAGCAATGCCTGCAATGCCCAAAAGAATGAAACCCCCATAATCGCTGGTGCTCATTTACTAAGACTAATAGAAATAAACTTAAAGCATATAGAAATTTATTGTATCATTGTAGATGAGCATTGACTATCCGCGAAAGGGTTCGTCACTGATAGGAACAGTATCCCTGCGACGCTCGCAGTCCGACGGGGACCTAAAAAATACAGTTGAAGCTGCTCTAGAGTCAGTTAAATATATTCGGTCGATGTCATTAAAGCCCAAAAAACTACATATTACTAATGTCTTGAGAAACGAAATAATAGATACAATCGACTACTTTCCATCAGAGACCTTGGTCGCCAAGGCCAAGGTAATCGCCCTACACACAAGTAAACGACGCACCAGTTTTAGTGACGTAATTCACCGTAGCTTCCTGTGTCATGGACATGGCATTAGTTAAGAGCGAAGGGTTTTTCTTTGGGCTTGGCGAAAAAAATGAAGATTTCTTTTTAATTCACTTAACAGAAAGGTGCTCATAGATTCAATATGACAACATCGATGTCGTTTCCACGAGGCGATAAGAAAGAATTATCGGAGTATTTGGATGACAAGACCGACCTTCAGTTCCAGGTCGTATCGGTCTTTATTCCATCGTCAGATAAAGCATCGAGGTTGCTGAGGGACAAAGGCGTAGAGGTGGAGTTTCAAAACGACTACAAAATCTACGTATTCGGCTGCACGGAGGATGGGCATTCTGTTACGCTGGAGGTCAACGATTTCAAGCCGTATTTCTTCGTTAAGCTTCCGCCGACTTATACGAAATCCCACAAGCTAGGCCAGTTGAAGGAAGCCGTTTGCCAGGCCCTTCCAAAGCGATTCCATAATGCCCCTGAAGAAGTGCTGACACAGACCTTCGTCAAGCGCAAGGAGTTCTACGGCTTCACGAACGAGGCGGACTTCCCATTCCTGAAAATCACCACCAAGACTCTGATGCTGTTTCAGATTCTGCGCAAGTATTTTACAAACCGCAAGACTGATGGATTTATCCTGTATGAAAGCAATATCGACCCTTTCATCCGGTTCCTTCACGAACAGGACATTGCGCCTTGTGGGTGGGTATCGGTCGCGGCCGACAGATGCGACCTGATGGAGACAGACAGCCGAACGCAGATCACGGCGTCGGTATCCTATAAAGATGTGCTGCCAATGGAGCGCAATCGGATTGCTCCGTTGCTGATTGCATCGTTTGATATTGAGTGTAGCTCATCACATGGGGACTTCCCGGTTGCCAAGAAGGACTATCGGAAGCTGGCACAGGACATCGTTGATGCAGCACGAAAGACGCATGCCGGACTCCTGACGTCAACGCTTGTCAAGGATTGGATTGTAAGTGCCTTCACAGAGACCCCGCTTGCATATGGGACGTGCGATAAGATTAACCGTGTGTACACGAAGAAACGCCCTAAGTTTACGCCCGCATTCGATGAACGTGTGCGCTCTATGGTTCCATCCATCATGGACATCCTGAAGTCGAATTGGCGCACAACCGAAGATGTCGAGGGTGACGGCGACTCTGATGCTGGAGATGGCAGCGTCGATGGGAATGGGGCTGATTGTCAACCCAAGCAAAAGATGTCAGTTCAAGAAGCTCAAATCAAGGAGATTCTGAATGGCTCATTGCCACCGCTAAAGGGTGACATGGTAATTCAGATTGGTACGACAGTTCATCGGTACGGGTCGGACGACATCATTTATAAGCACATTGTTACGCTCAATTCGTGTGACAGTATTGACGGTGCGGAAGTCGAGACCGCGGATAATGAGTCGGACGTCATCATGAAATGGAAGGAGTGTATCGCTCGCCTGGATCCAGACATTCTCACTGGGTACAACATCTTCGGCTTTGACTTTCAATACATTTGGGACAGGGCTCTCGAGCTCGAAATCGGGCCGGCGCTTGCGACAGGGTTTGGGCGGCTTGCGGAACGGCGGACAGAGTTGATTGAACAGCGCCTGTCATCCTCTGCACTTGGCGATAACGTCCTGAACTACATTGATGTGGACGGTGTGGTGCTGATTGACCTGCTGAAAGTGCTGCAGCGTGACGAGAAGATGGACAGCTATAGACTGGACAATGCGGCGAAACAGTTTCTGGGCGATTCCAAGAACGACCTCTCCCCCAATGAGATCTTCGCCAAGTTCTATGGGACGTCAGCTGACCGAGCGGAGATTGCACGGTACTGTATTCAGGATTGTGCGCTGGTGAACCGAATCATTCACAAAAAGAAGATTTTGGAGAACAACATGGGTATGGCGAACGTAGTGTCTGTGCCACTGG
>CAIXIX010000247.1 GCA_903919615.1 uncultured Chthonomonas sp. | reverse complement strand
GGTGGCGAGACATAACCGCGACAAGCGACTACCAGCAGTTCGTTGCCAGTTTCTATGGCAAGTACCTAGGTGAGGACCTTTAACGGCTTCAACTGCACGCCGGGAGTTTAAGAACAATGGGTGTCGTTATCCGTGACTGGCACGAGCTGCGAGCTCGTTTGGATGAGCACCGCAAACACGGTGAACTCATCGTTACGACCAACGGCGTGTTTGATGTACTTCATGTTGGCCACGTTCGCTATTTAAAGGCTGCAGCCCAATTAGGAAATCGACTCGTCGTTGGCATAAACTCCGACGAGTCGACTACCAGAATTAAGGGGCCGACCAGACCGTTTAATCCTGAAAACGATCGTGCCGAGGTGCTCGCCGCACTCGCTTTCGTGGATTATGTGACTATCTTCAACGAAGTAACTCCAGAAGCAATGCTCACCGCCCTTGCGCCGAATATCCATGCCAAGGGAGGTGACTATGATGTTGAAAACATGCCGGAGACCCCCGTCGTTCGCGCGGGAGGCGGCAGAGTAGTAGCATTGCCATTTATTGAAGGCCGGTCTACAACAGGGTTAGCCGAACGAATTCTGGCGTCGGCAAGCGGAAATTCTGAGTGACCTCTTCTCAAACTATGGGTTTTAATAAGACAACAGTTGCACTCATCATGGGTCTGCGCCCGAGGCAGGCAGCAAAGAACCTGTTCGTATATGCAGCGCTCGTGTTTGCGAACCGTCTCACCGACGTAAACGCCTTTGTGCGTGTCTCTTGTGCTTTTGTGTTGTTTTCGATTGCATCTGGCAGCATCTACCTGTTAAACGACATCATGGATGTGGAGCAGGACAGGCTGCACCCACGTAAACGGCTCAGGCCAATCGCAAGTGGTCGGCTTCCCGTTCCGCTAGCGAAAGCAGCCTTGATAATCCTTGGCCCAGGCAGCGTCGTCCTCGCCTGGTATCTTAGCAAACTATTCGGGGTTACGCTCGCTACCTACCTAGTGCTGAATGTCGCCTACTGCTTTAAGCTAAAACACGTTGTATTGCTGGATGTGTTTACGATCGCCACGGGCTTTGTCCTACGAACTGTTGCAGGTGGCTTAACAATCCACGTGCATATCTCGGCCTGGCTGCTCCTCTGCACACTCCAACTCGCGCTGTTTTTAGGCTTTCTTAAGCGCAGGCAAGAGCTTGTTGAACAGGGTGAACAGGCAGAACGCACACGAGCAATCCTGGAAGAGTACAGTTTGCCGTTCCTTGACCAGATGATTACGATCGTCGCGGCGGTATCTATTGTGTGCTACTCAGTCTATACTGTTGAATCGGATACGGCGAGGCTGCACCCACATTTCTGGATCACAGTACCGATCGTTATCTACGGAATATGCCGATACCTCTATCTCGTATATCAGCGAGGCATGGGTGGAGCCCCGGAAGAAGTGTTGCGCACAGATCGATGTATGCAGGTAACCATCTTTTTATGGTTCATAGTCGTCATGGCTCTATTTAAATTTGACACTGGCGGGCGGATCTTGCTTGGCCTTGCTGGCTAACCAGATTCCTGGAGGTATTGCGATGCGAGTACTAGTTACAGGCGCCAATGGGATGCTCGGAATTGATCTCTGCGCAATGTTGGAGCGGGCGAATCACCAGGTAATTCGAACCGATGTAAGCGTGAAAGAGGGCATGACAGTGCCCGCATGGGAGCCAATGGACATTACTAGCGCTCATTCAGTGGCGCAAACGGTGCTCAAATTTCAACCCGATGCAGTAATCCATGGTGCAGCCTACACCGATGTTGACGGGTGCACGCGCGATCCAGACCTCGCATATCGAATCAATGCCCTCGGAACGTGGAACCTCGCTTCAATCTGCGGTACCCACAATATTACTCTGGCCTACGTAAGCACTGATTTTGTTTTTGACGGCGCCAAAGGAACACCTTATACAGAGTTCGACACTACAAATCCACTCAACCCATATGGCGCATCAAAGCTTGCTGGCGAAGGTTTTGTTGCAAAGCTCTGCAGGAAACACTTTATAGCCCGGACGTCCTGGTTATTTGGCGTTAATGGCAAGAGCTTCCCGGGCACAATGCTTAACCTGGCAAAATCGAAACCAGAGCTTAACATCGTATGCGACCAGGTTGGAAGCCCCACTCATACGGTGGATCTTGCTCGTAAACTGATCGAACTCCTAGATTCTCCACTGTATGGAACTTACCATATCAGCAACACAGGACATTGTAGTTGGTTCGATCTGGCAAAATACACCCTTGAACTTGCAGGCGTCACTTCCACGGAAGTGAAGCCTATGCCCGCAGCACAGTGGCCATCTCCAACGGTACGGCCCGCATACTCTGTTTTGAGGCACTATTCACTGGAGCTTCAGGGACGCGACGATCTGCCAACATGGCAGGAAGGACTGCAGGAGTACATTCGGCTTCGCGGTTAACCAGGAATATCGCGCCGACGGCTTTCTAAACGCCTAGTCGATTGTAAAGTAGTATACGGTTCGCGAGCGATTAGTCTCCGACCCTGATGAAAGCAAGAGCAGTCCGCGCTTGCCGCCATTTCTCGGGTCAGAAGTAGATAGATCTGTCGCGAGTCCCGCGAGCCTGGGACTGGTCCACAACTCGTTGCCACCTATCTCTGTTCCGTCGCGGAACCCTACGAAGCTGTTTGACTTGCCAACCGGGGCGCCGTCTTCTAGAGCGCGAACTGGGCGAACATAGAACAGATAAGGTACTTCGGCGCGCGTAATATCCCAGATCGTTATCAGGCCCCCTGCGCATAAGAACGATGGCATTCCCATTTTGCGGAAGAATTCTGGCGTCGCATGCATCGTCTCACACTCCACAGTGGAAGCCGATGGCGCGTCCGCGCGATCCACGAGCCAATCATCAACTCCAGGATTTACTTTGTAAGACTTAAACTGGGTTACGCTTTCGCTCAGAATAATGCGCTCATCTCCATTTTTGAGCCTCGCACTGCCAAAGAGATCGAGAAGTTTACGCGATGCCTTCCGATCATACGTCTTTCCGTTCCAGCTCCACACTGCATCGGCGGTAACAATTACCGCGGGCTTGTCTGCACCAGCAAAATGCCCAACGGCAAGCCTATCGGCCGGAGCTTGAGCTTCACCTGTAAACTCGGTGGTGAACGCAGTTCCATTCCATACCTTAACGATCAATGTGCTGACGCCGGTCTGCTGCGGTTTTGAAGCCAGCAGTATCAAGCGGATCTTTCCGTCTCCCACCGTGTCTGCGGCCGCCATGCGGTCTGCAGTCTCAGTTAGCTCTTCTTTCCACGCGATGTGCAAGTAAGGTACAGGTGGCTTCGGCTTCCGGGCAGCAGGTTTTGCATGTGCGCTATAACGTACTACGCAAAGCAGCAAGACCGCGATTATTGAGGACGCAACGCCTGATTGCTTCATTTCTTACACCTCGAGTCATTGAAAGATCAGAGCCCAAACTGGGCAGTCGAGATTAGTGTATTGTGCGTGCCAGATATTCATCGACCGTTGCGAGTGCGAACGGATCGCCTGCGGAACGAGCTTTGAGAGATAGCAAGAGCGCCTTGGCAGTATCGAGACTGGTGAGGCATGGCACGCCAGCCTCAACGGATGCGCGCCGGATCTCTTTGCCTTCGCGTTCAATTCTCTTGTCTGTTGAGAGAGTGTTGATCAGCAGGTCGATCTGTCCACTCTTGATTAGTTCTACGATGTTACCTTCGCCCTGGTGAACTTTCTTGATTTCAACAGCACCGATATCATTTGTTTGCAGGAACTGAGCCGTGCCGGCAGTCGCATAAATACGGAATCCCAGAGTTGCGAACTCACGGATGATTTCAAGTCCCTCGGCTTTATCGGCATCGGCAAGTGTGGCAATCATTGTCCCAGACGTCGGCACGTCAATACCCGAAGCGACCATCGCTTTGTACAGGGCGCGTGGATACTCTGAATCGAGCCCCATGATCTCGCCAGTGCTCTTCATCTCGGGCCCAAGGCCGATATCAACCTTAGCCAGCTTGGCAAATGAGAATACAGGTGCCTTAACTGCAATACTCCCCTGATTAGGATGAAGTCCTGAAGTGTATCCCTGTTCCTTAAGGCTCATGCCGAGCATCACCCTGGTTGCGACTCTCACCATTGGAATTCCGGTGATCTTGCTCAGGTAGGGGACGGTTCTTGAAGCCCGGGGATTCACTTCGAGAACCTGAGCCGTCGAGGTTTCGTGATCTACAACGAACTGAATGTTCATTAAACCACGAACTTCCAGCCTGCGCGCAAGCTTTGTCGCATTTTCAACAATCTGCTCGATGATATCGGGTGACAGAGACTGAGGTGGGTAGACGGCCATACTGTCGCCAGAATGCACTCCGGCGCGTTCAATGTGCTCCATGATTCCAGGGAGCATGCAGTCGACGCCATCGCTGATAACATCAACTTCAACCTCTTTACCAAGGACATACTTATCGACAAGGATTGGCGCCTTCGGAGACACATCGACGGCATATTGCATATATCGCTGCAGGTCGGAGCTGTTGTATACAATCTCCATTGCACGGCCACCTAAAACATACGAGGGGCGTACGAGCACAGGATATCCGATCTCTTCAGCAACAAGCATAGCGGCTTCTGCACTTACGACGGCTCGACCTGCAGGTTTAGGTATATTCAGTTCGGAGAGAACCTTCTCAAATCGGTCGCGATCTTCAGCCAGATCGATAGATTCGCAGGAACTCCCGAAGATCTTTACGCCGTTATCTGTGAGAGGTCGCGCAAGGTTGATTGCAGTTTGGCCCCCGAACTGTACGATGACCCCCTCCGGCTGTTCACGGTCGATAATGTTCAACACGTCTTCCGTGGTCAATGGCTCAAAGAAGAGCCGATCGCTTGTATCGAAGTCGGTCGAGACCGTTTCCGGGTTGTTGTTCACAATAATTGCGGAGTATCCGGCTTCGCGCAATGCCCATACGCAGTGAACAGAGCAGTAGTCAAACTCGATTCCCTGACCGATTCGAATCGGTCCCGACCCGATTACTACGATCTTCTTCTGTGCTTCTGTCAACTGAGCTTCCCTTCTTTGTCGTGCCTCAAGATGTAAGGCTCCAGGCGACAATACTTATCTTTTGCGCGCCCCACCGCCAGTAAGTTTAGATACTGCATCGAGGGTCTGCGCGGCGCTTTGCTTCATCTGTTCAACAGTGGTCGAAATCTCAGACACCGCTGCATCAATCTGGGGGCCAGGATAGACCCGAATCCTGCCAAATGCGTTGGTTACTTTGTTCATGGCAGTCAGCATCTTCTGCTCCTGAGTGCAGAGAAGATCCACTGCAGGTTCGAGCTCTGCAGGAACGGCGGCAATCTCAACTTCGGGTACTTCTGGAGCTTTTCGAGGCTCGTCCTCGTCGTCGTCGTCATAGTCGAAACGTGGCCGTTTACTTGTCTTGCCACGAGCTCCCTTTGGTGAAAGAAGATCGGTCTTGCACTGCTCGATAGCCCGGCCAGCCACCATTAATTCGTTAAGCTCCGGAAAGGTTCGCCGGATAATCCTACGCGCCTCCAGGTTAGATTCTTGCACGGATAGCTTTACGATAAAGTCGAAGTAGGCTGTCTCCAGTGGAGATAAGGCTAAGTATGGCTGAACCGATACCAGCTCTTCCAGAATTATCTCGAAAGAGAGGATACGTTTCTGGCAGACCTCGAGCGCGCGCACTCTCGTGATGATGTACCCGAGAATCGTAAGGGCGGCTCCGATGCCAACTGATACGAGAAGCCGCTGATTTAACGCTGGCGGGGCATAGTACCATAAGCCAACGCCAGCGCCTGCGCCAATCACGACGGTAGGTATTAACCCCATCAGCGTCCGATGATTAACAGCATCGTCTCGGCGGCGGCGAAGCACCATCGAGTACTTTTCTTCCGAATTTGGCCTGCGCTTCTTGCGAACAATTTCGCTCATGCTACCGGAAAGAAAGCTTGATCTGCCCCACGATATGTCGTCCGCAATGAACGACTCGCGCGGGCGGCATAATCTCTCTTCCAGTGCTTTAGCTATAACAGGATCTAAATGTGCGAGACCGAAACGCATGCGGCTAGCCCCTCTGCTCTTTTAGGAAAGGTCAGTTTTCATTTTCGCTGTCATAGCACGAATAGTAGTATGGTGTGGCAGCTTCAAACTCTGCAGCGCATGTGTCTACCATCTTGTAAACAGGAAGTATCCCCAAACGCTTGCGAAGAGTACGGATCTGTGCTTCATTGACTCCCACGTTCATCGCGATAACGCGATCCGCAAATCCCGCTTTCTTTACTTGCCGCAGCAGCGAGCAAACTGGTTCGTCTTCCGAGGTTGCTTCTGTCCTGTTGCAGGCCGCTGAAAGAATCGTCTTGTTTGCCGCGATCGTCGCTTCAAGTTCGACGAGCCCTTTGAGCTTTCTGAGGAACCATGGGTCGATTGCGCTAAGCGCTTGAATCTCTTCCACCATCATTCCACGTCGGAATGCCTCAGTAATCGCCCATAGTCGCTCATCGTTCGGAACTCGGATGGCTTCTTCGAGCTCAACATCAGACAGCTGAGCCGATGCTTTGCCGACAAGGCCGTAAATCCCAACTTCCAGAGACCGGATTGCCTTGAGCAGGGCTGGTTCAAATGCCCTATCTATGGCCATCACTTCCCCGGTTGCCTTCATTTGCGTGCTGATTCTGCGATCTGCGACCGTGAACTTGTCAAATGGCCAGCGAGGGATCTTAACGACGCAGTAATCCAGCGCAGGTTCAAAACAGGCCAGCGTCTTCCGGGTGACCGCATTATCGATCTCATCGAGATGAAGTCCGATTGCAATCTTTGCCGCAACACGAGCAATTGGATACCCAGTCGCCTTCGAGGCTAGCGCAGAAGACCGGGACACACGCGGGTTAACTTCGATCACGTAATAGCCGAAAGTAGTTGGGCTCAGCGAAAGCTGAACATTGCATCCGCCTTCGATCCCGAGCGCACGGATTATCTTGAGCGAAGCTGTTCGGAGCATCTGATATTCTTTATCCGATAGCGTCTGGGACGGCGCAACGACAATACTGTCGCCGGTATGCACCCCCATGGGATCGAAATTCTCCATGTTGCATACGGTGATTGCGGTATCGTTGGCGTCGCGCATTACCTCATATTCAATCTCTTTCCAGCCAGCCAGATAGCGTTCGACCATGACCTGGTGGCGCATCGAGAGAGAGAGACCTCGCCTGCCAATTTCGTATAGCTGCTCTTCGTTGTAAGCGATACCACCGCCGGTACCGCCGAGCGTGTACGCAGGACGAACGATGAGTGGCCAGATACCAGATTTTGCAGGCTCCGCAAACTGAGATTCCTGTTCAATAATCCACGATTCAGGAACGGGCTCGCCTATCTCCTGCATCAAGCTGCGAAACTCGAGTCTGTCTTCAGCCTTCTGAATTGAGGCGAGCGGCGTGCCGAGCAGTCGTGATCCGTACTTTTCAACGATGCCCGCCTCAGCAAGCTGCGTCGCCAGGTTGAGGCCCGTCTGTCCGCCCAGTGTGGGCAGAATGCCATCTGGCCGCTCGCGAGCGATTATCCGTTCAGCAAATTCAACATTGAGAGGTTCGATATAGACTCGATCTGCGATTTCGGTATCCGTCATAATCGTTGCCGGGTTCGAGTTTATCAGGACGACAGACACACCCTCTTCACGGAGTGAGCGGCATGCCTGCGTGCCTGCATAATCGAACTCCGCGGCCTGACCAATAATGATTGGTCCGGAGCCGATGACCATAACTTTTTTGATGCTGCTATCTTTTGGCATAATCTACCTTCAATCTAATTGGTGGTAACCTGCTTTTTTAGTGCGCCTGACCGGGCACCGGTAAGGCGCCATTCGGTGGAGGCGCAAGATCCACTCTGAATACACCTACTGGGCGGTTAAGCATGTTCGGAAATAGCGCTATACGCCGCTCTACCGTTAGCAGATCGGGATACTGTTTTCGCCAATAACGCTCAACCATTCTCTGATCCAGAATGGCAACATAGAGCGGGTGTCCGCTAAACTGCTCAAGCGGCCTATCGTAGTTGCAAAGGCCCGGTATCACATTGACTGCGACGAAGTGATTGTCGAGGCAAAGGCCCGGCGCCACATCACCAATGATCACACTGCCTGCGGGCAAACTCTTCTGAAGCCAGTGATCGACGTCCCGGCGAAGGTAGCTCATGTGAACGAGCCAATTACCGGTCCATCCTAAATGCACGAGCCCCCAGATCACGAGCAATGGCGCTGGAGCAAGAATGCGCAGTACGGCATCGAATGCAGAATGAACATAGGGCGAATACACCCCGATTGCGAGGAGAACCATCCCAGCAACCAACCAGTCTTCCTGATGATGCAACAGTGTTTCGGTAAAATGAAACACAAGGAAGGCTGCTATGGCTGTTCGGGCCCATCCGCCTTCAAGGGCAACCCTCAGCACCCTTATTCTGCATAGAGCAAGCGCAGCGATGGAGCACATCGCAGGATAGAACAGCACATAATATCGGTCTGGCGCATAGCTGGCACACGCATACACGCTCCATGCACACAGCAGCCACAAGACCATAAACCAGCCGCACATTTGCGACCATACCTCGTCTGCGCCATGCCGTGCTGCAAACAGCTTCGCGGATAGCCCAATTCTGCCCTTTGAGAAAAAGGCGCCTATGACACTTACACACAATCCAAATTCAACCGCGCTGTGAGCGAAAAGGTAGTGCGACATCCCCCGAAAATCACCAAAGGCGGCACGCACAATGTTCATGCGCAGCGCGCCGAGACTGTGTGGCGCAAGCTGCACTGATAGGTAGTAGTGCGTCATCCTGGAGATTTCGGCGTGGTGCGGCAGGTACCACGCTTTTAAGTACACCGTCATTCCCAATGCGAGACCGAGAAACAGTGACCCCGTATCTCTGTACCATGCCGACTTGTCTGCTGCGTCGGACGCCGTGCGTGCTCTAACCAGCATGAGGCATGGTCCGATCGGAATGATAAAGGCAGACAGTCCTCGTGTAATGTATACCACCGAGAGCAGTGCGCCGCACGCAGCAAACAGTAACATTGATCGCGGCTTGCCTCTTTGGTGGCTTTGTACGCCAGCGCTCCAAATGGCAAATGAACATACCATCAGGAGAGCTGCCGATGGGTCCATTAAGGCCATTCGGCTATACATCAAGTTTGCGTGGCCAAGGCCACAAAAAAGCAGCGCAACAGCCGCAACTCTTACACCAAAACTTGCCTTGAGCGCATAGAAAAGCACCGGCAGAGTGAGCAGTCCAGCTACTACGGAGATCGACCTTGCCTGAACGGAGCCCGATCCAAAATGCGCAAACACCTGCATCTGCACCCAGTGCAGTGTCGGCATAATGAGCATGTTGTTGAACTGATCCGTTGTAGCATGGTGAAACAGTGCAACGTTTCTGGCGTTATGAATATAGAACCCTTCATCGGTCAGCAGCGCACTGCTCCAGGACAGATGAGGAAACGCGTCCGAATCAAGAGCGAAAACTCGCAGTAAGATCATCGCGAGAACGGCTACAAACAGCCAGCCAACCTCCAAACGAGACAGATGTTCCGATGGTGTCTCATCTTTAACCGTCCGTTCAGAAGGCTCCATATTGTCCTTTGAAATCGATCATTTTCTGCCGTTCGCAGCACATGCGATTATCGGGCCGGCAGCTTTGCCACAAACTCTTTGAAGAAGTAGCTGCTATCTGAGGGCCCCGGAGATGCTTCCGGATGGTACTGAATTGAGAAGATTGGCAATTCTCGATGCCGCAACCCTTCAACGGTGCCATCGTTCAGGTTGATGTACGCCACTTCCATGCCGTCCTTCAGGCCATCCGGATCCACTGCGTAACCGTGGTTTTGAGACGTGATATAGACGCGACCGCTTGCGAGGTCCTTCACTGGATGGTTGCTTCCTCTGTGCCCGAACTTCAGTTTGAAAGTGCTGCTTCCAAATGCGCAACCAAGTATCTGATTTCCGAGGCAAACTCCCATAATCGGTTTCTTGCCAATAAGGCCCTTAACTGTCTCGACGACATACCCTAGCGTAGCCGGATCGCCGGGCCCAGGAGACAGCATAATGCCATCAGGGTCCTTCGAAAGAATTTCACTCGTCGACGCTGTACATGGAAACACAGTGACTTCGCAACCGAGTGCTGAGAGGCTGCGGATGATGTTGTATTTAACACCACAGTCAAGTAGCGCGATCCTGTGCGTGGGGTCAATAAGTGGCAGTTCCGGTTCAGAATTGTTTACCGCTGCGAGATCTGGAAGGCTCGAAGTGTAGGGTGGCCACACATAAGGTTTTTCTGTTGTAACTACCCGGTTAAGATCCTTGCTGGCGTATGCGGGCGCCTTTTTAAGCCGCTGCATCACCTGTTCGGGGCTCTCTTCCGTCGATATGGCGCCCATCATCACGCCTCGAACACGAAGTGCGCGCGTTAGCGCCCGTGTATCTACTCCTTCAATTCCGACAATGCGACGGTCCTTCAAAAAGCTATGAAGGCTTGACTTCGCGCGCCAGTTACTTGGAACGCTCTCAGCTTCCCGCACAACAAAGCCTTCAACCTGAACGCGGCGAGACTCAAAGTCGTCGATATTAATTCCATAGTTACCAATTAACGGATATGTTAATGAGACGATCTGTCCGGCATACGATGGGTCGGTGAGGATCTCTTGATAGCCGGTCATGCCGGTATTGAACACCACCTCGCCGTACGTCCGACCGGGCGCACCCAGCGACTTGCCCTCAAATACTGTCCCATCTTCCAACACCAGGATAGCTTTCATAAAATGAATCTCACTCCCCCTAGCCCGCATAATTCATGGACATAAAAATGCCCCAGCGCAGTAAGCCGCGCCATTACCATTCGTGAAGAATGCACGCCAGGCACTTATAGTAGGTTATCCTTACCATAAACACAGTCTCCGCCAATAAAGGTAGCGCGCACCTTTACAGCCTCTTCGCCAGCCGCGATACCCATATTTGCCAGATCCTCCGAAAGCACCACGAAGTCGGCGAGTTTACCTTTTTCCAGGCTGCCTCTGTCCCGTTGTGTGCGCGTTGCAAAGGCTGGAGCAGCCGTGTAATTATATGCGGCTAGCTCAACACTTACCCGTTCGGTATCGTTCACGATAGCGCCAGATGGCGTAGCTCTTCGTACCGCAGCACGTATGCCGTCAAGTGGAGCTCCGGGAACCACCGGGCAATCCGAACTGAATGCCTGCGCCACCCCTGCCGCTTCAAGACTTGCGTATGGCGAGAGTCGGTTCGCTCTCTCAGAACCAAGCGCAGTGTAGTACGCATCTCCCAACCGAGAGATGAACTCCGGCTGCCCCACAGACCATACATTCTGCCGTCGCAATCTGCGGATAAGCCCTTCATCCAGCAGCATGCAGTGCTCAATTCGGTGCCCCGGCAGATGGCGGGTCTTGGTTTTCTGCGCCTCCGCGTAGGAGAAAAGGACGAGATCGATCGCCTGGTTACCAATGGCATGGGTCGCAAGCTGCCAGCCAGCACAATGCGCCTTTACTATCATCTGCGTCAGCTCTTCTGGATCATGCAGCGGCATACCGCAAGGGTACAAAGCGTCTTCTGCAACACCCTCGAACGCCTCGGTCAACCAGCAGGTGCGAGTCGTAATTGCTCCATCTGAAAATAGCTTTGCCTGGCCAACGTGGAGTTTATGCCAGTCCATGCCTGCCGGCTGCAGATCGCCAGGTCCTGGGACCGCGCCCCCGCGAGCTAGCACTGCCGCCCAGTTCACCATCAGGTTAGTCCGCACTGTGAGGGCGCCGGAAAACACAGCGTCGGCGTACATTGAAATCTCATCTGGCTGTGTGTTCGCCTCGCCTGCACTTGTAATGCCTCGTTCGAGAAGATACCTGTTCGCCAGGCCGAGCGCAGTTCTAGCCTCCTCGATTGTAGGCACCGGAAAAAGCCGGTCCAGATCCATCCAACTCGCGGTTTCGAGGAGCAACCCGGTAGGTTCGCCCGACGCATCTCTAACAATCTCACCGCCGATTGGATCTGGGGTGTTGCGGTCAATGCCGATCTTTCGTAAAGCAGCACTATTTAAAACCGCTGCATGGCCCGATGTATGCACGATCCTGACTGGCACTTCCGTAGAAACACGATCGAGGTCGTTTCGATCGGGATGGTTCTGCCCCGCCAGCCGATTCTGATCGTATCGGTTACCTTGAATACATCCTGATTCTGGTGTTGAATTCAGCCTCGATGTAAGCAGCGCAACAATGTCTTCAATGGTTCCAACGGGTGGAGAACTCAAATCGACATTCGCGAGGTTTGCTCCCAGCCAAAAAAGATGCAGGTGACAGTCGTAAAAGCCAGGCAGCACACACTGACCCTGCAAGTCAATCACTTCCGCTCCCCGTTTCACGAACGGGGCGGCGGTGTCATTGTTGCCGATCGCTGCAATGCGGCCATGGCGGTCAATCACCATTGTCTCGGCCATATCGGCCTCAGACGCCATCGTATGAATTTTTGCGTTGGTGATTACCCGTACTGCGTTAGCCATGTGTTATATTCGGATGACTCGGCCGCCAACGATGGTAAATTCAGCTTTGCCCATTACCTTCATTCCATGGAATGGAGTGTTCTTAGATTTAGACTGCACAGAATCCCTATCGATCGTCCACGCTCTATCCAGGTCAAGCACAGCAACGTCTGCATCTGCTCCAGTTTGGAGCGTTCCTACTTTATCGCCGAGATTAAGTACAGCGGCAGGAACGGATGTCATTTTTGCGATTGCTTCCGAAAGTGACAGCACTCCCGGTATCACCAGTGTCGAATAGACCAGCGGGAACGACGTTTCGAGGCCCAGAATTCCGAACGGCGCCGCATCAAATTCAACCTCTTTTTCATACTCTGCGTGTGGCGCATGATCCGTTACAATGCAATCGATGGTTCCATCGGCAATTCCGGCCTTGACGGCCGCGCAGTCTTCAGGAGTGCGCAGCGGCGGGTTCATCTTTGCATCTGTGTTGTAACCTTCGCATGCTGCATCTGTGAGAACCCAATGATGGGCGCAGGCTTCTCCAGTAACAGGAGCGCCGGCTGCTTTGGCTTGCCTCAAGAGTTCGACGGTGCCAGCAGTTGAGATATGGAGCAGATGGAGATGACAGCCCGTAAGTTGTGCCAGCATGATGTTACGAGCGGTCGCTATATCTTCTGCTACGCGGGGGATACCAGGCACGCCCATTACGGTTGCCATATAGCCCTCATTCATGGCGCCTTTTTCGGTAAGTCGCTTGTCCTCATTGTGTGTCATGAACGCGAGACCAAGCATTTTGCAGTACTCCATGACACTGCGAACAGTGTCGGAATGCTGCAGCGGAAAAGCGTCATCTGATATTGCCACGGCGCCCGCCGCTTTAAGATCCGCCATCTCCGTAAGCTGGTCTCCCTGCATCGCTTTAGTCGCTGCGCCAATTGGGCCGACGCGGGCGCTGCCAACCTGTTCTGTTCTTTCCAGGATCTGGCGAACGACTGCAGCAGTATCAATTGCCGGATTAGTATTTGGCATGCAGCACACGCGGGTAAAACCACCGGCTGCGGCAGCGCGAGTGCCAGATTCGATATCCTCTTTATATTCAAATCCCGGTTCACGCAAGTGGACATGAATATCAATCAATCCGGGACACACGATTTTTCCAGTTACGTCCAGGATCTCTGCATTTTCAAAGCCTGCCATCTGCGCTTCGGTAGTGATACCGACAATGCGCCCATCTTCAATCAGTAAATTGGCAATCTGGTCCAGGTTCTGCGAAGGATCAACCACTCTACCGCCGCTCAGTATAAGCTTCACGTTCATCTCCGTTATACTTCGGTCGTCGGGGCGCCTGCCCCACCCATTAATGTGTATAGAACCGCCATGCGAACGGCAACTCCATTTGAAATCTGAGTTTCTATTGCAGAAGCAGCGCTATCTGCGACCTCGGCCGAAATCTCGACTCCGCGATTAAGCGGTCCCGGATGCAGCACGATAACATCGCTATCTGCCGCTTTAAGACTGTTCGCCGAAATTCCGAATAACCGCGAGTACTCACGGATGCTCGGCAGCAAGCCTTTGTCCATCCGCTCGAGCTGGAGTCTTAACACGTTAACCACATCTGCTCCAGCAATGCCCTCTTTCAGGTTATTGAAGACCTTGACAGGCAATCGGTCCGCATCCGGCGGCATGAGCGTGCTTGGGCCAACAAGGCGAACGTTTGCGCCAAGCTTGGTCAATCCCCAAATATTGCTGCGAGCAACGCGACTGTGAGTGATGTCACCAACAATGGCCACATTGAGGCCATCCAGCCTGCCTTTCGCCTGCTTGATGGTTAGCATGTCGAGCAAACCTTGAGTTGGATGCTCATGCCTGCCATCTCCAGCATTTACAACCGGTATCCCAATACGCTCCGCGGCAAACTGTGCTGCACCAGACGACGAGTGGCGGATAACCAGGCAATCTGCCTTAAGCGCTTGAAGGGTCAGCATGGTGTCTTTGAGGCATTCGCCTTTCGTCACAGACGATTGCGCGACCGAGATATTAATGGCTTCAGCGCTCATTATCTTCGCAGCCATCTCAAACGAGGTTCGTGTGCGCGTTGAATTCTCGTAAAAAACCGTGATCATTGCCCTGCCTCGAAGAGTTGGAACCTTCTTAACGGGGCGCTTGATAATCTCCTGAAACGCTTCGGCTGTGTCCAGCAGCGCGCGAATATCATCAGCTGCCGTCTCGCGCAGGGTCAGTAGGTCTTTCATACTGTGCAGTCCGCCTTCTTCACCAGGCTCACGTCGCGACTTTGTGGAGCCTGTCACACACTCTTAATGATCATCACACGATCATCGCCATCAATCTCTCGAACACAAACATTTACGTGCTCTTGTCGGCCAGTCGGGAGGTTCTTGCCAACAAAATCTGGCCTTATCGGCAGTTCGCGATGCCCTCTATCAACAAGAACGGCAAGCTGAATGCTTGCCGGCCGTCCAAGATCGAGTAATGCAGAGATTGCCGCCCGCACCGTTCGGCCAGTAAATAACACCTCATCGACAAGCACCACTCTCTTCCCGGTCACGTCGAACGGCATATCGCTCGGGGATATCTTCTGACTCTTTGCAGGGTTCGCAGCAAAGTCATCGCGATAAAGCCCAACGTCAATCTTGCCTACCGGCACTTCGACCTTTTCAATTTGGTGCAACAGCCCTGCGAGTCGGTATGCTAGCGGTGCGCCCCGTGTTAGGATTCCGACCAGAGCGACACCCGAAGCGCCTTGATTTTTTTCAACAATTTCATGCGCTATGCGGGTAAGCGCCCGCCTGATATCATCGGTATCCATAACCGCTATCGCTGATTCAGATTTCGCCTGATTGTGATCCGAATTTTCCATGTTTCACGCCCCTGGGACGAATATCCCAACAAAAAACGCCTCACCGCACCCGCTAAGCAGGTTGTCCGGTTGAGGCGTAGGTTCATCTTGCACGGCGATCCAGTCAGGCCATACACGCGATCAAAGCTGGCGCTCTAATTACGCTCTGCATGACATAAATCCGTACAGCCCTTTGACAGCCTCACCGGACCATCTTAAAAGGACGCAGATGTAAAATTTATTTCGAGTATGTTAGCACATCTCGTCATACGGAGTCAATCGGTGCAATCAAATGTTGAATCGTTGCCTCGATCAGATGAAGCGCGCTACTTTGCGAAAGCATGCCAGTTCGAATCTGAGTCTGGCGTGGCTTCGGCCTGAAGTGCCCAGGCCTGCGACTCACTGGATTCGCTTGCTGTGAAAATTCGAACATGGTTAAAGCCAAACTTGCTTGCATAGGGCTGGATAAGAGCCGTCAGAAGCCGATTCAATTCGGTTGGCGTGGCTCGCGTAGCATAGAGATCCAGGGTAGCAGGATCAGAGGGGGACGGCTCCCAGCCAACCAACAGATCGGTAAAATGGGATCGAATGTAGTTGTAAAGTGGAGATCGCTCCGCTTCAATTCGCTTGTTCGTCTCTTGCTGCCGTGTTAATGGAACCGTAACAGGTGGCGCCGAATCCGGATTCTGAGTGTCCCGCGTACCCTCCGCCTGATTTTCGGACGGCAGTGCTGCGATTTCGGATGACGATTTTCCCGGCACTACAGGTGGCGCCTGCTCGCTGGGATGTATTGGTGGCGGAGCAGATTTAACTGGTTCAGGAGAAGGAGCAACAGTATTAGTGTGCCGGAACGAAGGTGACAGGAGACGATATCCTGCAAATGCAGACGAGATCACGATGAGGAAAACGGTTATGGCTCTCGCCACGGCTCCTCCTGTCTTAAGCGTGGTCTAAGTACCGCAGACAAGAATATCGGCCAGGTTCGATAATAGGCCGCAACTGGCGTTTAGCGCTTGGGGGCGATATAACCGAACTCTTCTCCAGTTGAATCTCGCTCCCGCTCTGGCCCGAGAACGCTAATTGCTTCTGGAACCAAACTAAATTCTGCCGGCGTTTCGCCGAGAATCTCACCATCCAACATAACAGGAACGGGCCTATCTGTCCTAACTGTAACGTGGCTGGCCTGAAGAATGTGAACATCGGGATGCGAAATGTGCGTTCCTTTGAATACTCGTGGGAAGGACTTCAGAAACTCCCACTTACCCGCGCAAACGACACAGACGTCAAACAACCCGTCGTTGAGAAGCGCTTCGGGAGCGATCATCATTCCACCACCATAGTGCCGGGCATTGGCAACTGCACACAACATCCCGTTCATCTCATGGCGCTCGGAGTCCAACGTGAGCTCCATGTTAACTGGCGCAAAGTCTTTAAGTGAGTGATAGACCGCCGCAATATATGCAGCCCGGCCGCGAAGCCTGCTATTTGACGAGTTAACCCGATGTGCGACTTCGGAATCGAAGCCGCAACCAGCAACATTGATGAAGTAGCGATCGTTGAGCTTTCCTAAATCAACCCGAATCGGGTCTCCGTAGAAGATGCTAAGTACCGCTTCTTTAATTGTCAAACCGCAGCCAATTGTCCTCGCGAAGTCGTTTCCTGTCCCAAGCGGCACAATGCCGAGCTTAACGTCAGTGCCAACCAATCCGTTGACAACTTCATTGATGGTACCGTCGCCGCCGGCAGCGACTACAATCTGCACGCCATTACGGGCCGCTTCACGCGCGAGAATGGTTGCGCTTCCAGGACCAGTAGTCTCAACGACAGTCCATGAAACAAGATCATGAAGGTTTCTGATAGCACGCGCAAACATGCTTTCGAGATTTTCACGTTCATGGCGTGCCGCTCCTCGCCCGGCTTCCGGGTTAAGAATAATCGTTACACGCCTAATTCTACTGAGCATCTCAGCGGCAACATCGCGCGACTGTATCATCAGTCAGTTCCTGCCCTCACCGACTCGTCACCCTCGATCCAGATGGCTCCATCCGGGCCAACTTCACGCTTCCAGATCGGTACGGTTACCTTCAAAGTATCGATACAATACTGACAAGCAGCAAACGCTTCTGAGCGGTGTGGAGAGCCAACCGACACGACAACGCTTGCTTCGCCCACATTCACGCGACCCAGGCGATGGGAGATCGCAACTGTTACAGGCCAGCGCGTTTCCGCCTCAACAGCCAGGCGATTAAGCTCCTTTTCCGCGAGGGCAACGTGCGCCTGATACTCAATATATTCGACGTCTTTACCTCGTGAATGATTGCGGATTTGTCCAACAAATGTGCATACCGCCCCATTTGCATGGGTCGATACGCTCGACTCGATTTGTCGTGTATCCAGAACGTCCGAACAGATAATGATGAATGCCATCACGTGCCTCTTGAAACTAACCGCCGCTAACAGGTGGAATCACTGCAACAGCACATCCATCGACCAACTGAGCCGTTAGCTCACAGAATTCATCATTAACTGCAAAGCGGCAGTGGTCACCGATGTTCTTCAGCTCATCGTTTAAGGCACCGAGTTCGACCAGAGCATCCTTGAGCGTTGTACAGCAAGGGAGCTTAAGCGTAACAGGCTCACCTTTGGACAGCTCCGAATAGTGACCAAATAGCGAAACTGTAACTTCAGCGTACGGGCCGCCACCCTCCGACATATGACGTAAACGGCGAACATTCACCTCGTGCATCGTATCCGAATCGGGCGTCTCCACAATTGCCGGAACGTGCATAAGGCGCGGATCTGTAACGATAAATCCAAATGGCTCCATGCCAATCTCGCCGAAACCAATGTGTTCGTGACGATCTACCCGACTCCCCAGCCCCTTCTTGGCATCATTAAGGTGTAAGACTTTAAGTTTATCTATCCCTACCGTAGAGTCGAAATGTGCAATTGACGCATCGTAGCGTTCTCGCGATCTCAAATCATAACCGGCTACAAAAACGTGACATGTATCTAAACATACGCCGAGCCTCGGGTGGTCGCCCACATCTCGCAGAATTCTTCCAAGCTGCTCAAACCGCCATCCAAGCCCTGTGCCCTGGCCAGCGGTAGTCTCAAGCGCAATCCCGACGGTATAGCCCAGTTTATCCGTTTCTTCGAGTATCTGTCGTAAACTTTGTGCGAGCCTCGCGAGCGCCTCATCTTCACCTTGATCCAGATGTGCGCCCATGTGCGTTACTAACCATTTAATCTGAAGGGTATTCGCACGCTTTAGTTCCATCAAAAAGGCACGGCGCGATTTCTCCAGTATTTCTTCGGACGGCGCTGCAAGGTTGATTAGGTAGGAATCGTGCGCTACCGTGAAATCGATACCCGTGTCGTCACGAGCATGCAGGAACGCCTGCACATCGTCAGCTTTGAGCTCAGGGTGGTTCCATTGTCTTGGACTGCAAGTAAACAGTTGAACAACGTTACAGCCGATTTCTGCGCCCAGCGTTAGACTTCGGTAGAGTCCGCCAGACGTCGGCATATGCGCGCCGATGAGCCTGCTTCCACCAGTTTGAGCAGATGTCGAACCAGCCTGCAATTGTTGTGTAGGTGCCAAATAATTCTCGCAGGCTTTTTGCGCATCTTTCGCCAGCAACATGTAGATGCGCAGATCAGCTGGAAAAGAGGGACGAAAATTGTAACGTTTCATGCAGGAGGGACGGAAACCAGTTGCTTATAAACCTCTGCACCGACCAAACAATTTTATCACGGCAATCATTACATGTCAATTAACTAATTTGTTTCGTTGGCGCCTAATTTCAAAAGCTGGTGAAGCTTAGTTCCGTCGTTACTGTCCTGCAGCGCCGGTAGGAATCAGGAATTGGCAAGACACCCCACACAAGAACCGATCCGTTAGCCGGGATTATTAGCAGACTGTATTATGCGATGCGCAGTAAGCGGCGCAACCACGGTTCATGCATAATGCAGGTTAGGACCTTAACGGTTGCCGAAGGATTATTTCCGGGCATCGCCGAACGTGTGTCGTGGATAAATTGGTCATTCTTGACGCAAAAAGTAAGGAAATACGATGGGAAAGCTTAGCGGAAAGCTAGCATTAGTAACGGGCGCCGGGCGCGGTCTGGGACGGGCTTATGCGCTGAGGCTCGCGGCTCTCGGGGCCGACGTGGTTGTAAATGACCTGCATCTGGATTCTGCTCAAGAGTTCGATGAAGAGCTAACCGCGCCGACCGTTATGGCGGAATGCGAACTCCATGGAGTGCGATCGATTGGGATCGAAGCCGATGTGACTATTCGGAACGAGGTGGACAGTATGTTCGCTGCCATTGTGGAAGCATTTGGCCGCGTGGACATTCTTGTTAATAACGCGGGAGGCGTCCTGCGACCGGTCGAACGCGGCTACGCTGCAGAGGTGCCCGAGGACGACTGGCGCTGCATTATGGATGTGAACCTAACTGCCACCGTGTTTTGTTGTCAGGCTGCAGCCGCGACTATGAAACCACAGGGCGGTGGCAAAATCATTAATGTTGGATCTCAGGCAGGGTCCCGAGGCAATCTGCTCGGCCAAAACGCACACTATTGTGTTGCAAAGGCGGGTATCGCCCAGTACACGAGGGTCCTGGCAGGAGAGCTTGGTCCTCATAACATCAACGTCAACTGTATCGCTCCAGGGATTGTGCTCACATCGCGAGCTATTAAGCAGTTTCATCGTGATAGCCCTGAAAGCCAGGCTATCTACAATCCACAGATTGCACTGCGCAGGATGGGAACAACAGAGGACTGCGCTAAAGTCATAGAATTTCTCGCGACAGACCTGAGCGACTACGTGACCGGACAGGTGATTTCTGTCTGCGGCGGAATGGTACTGTCTCCATCGTGATAACATCCTTACGTCTTGCCAGGCAGGAGCCAGTTCTTTGACAATTTTGCCTTTCTTACTTTGCGCCTACAGTCTGCCGCACAACATGGGCTACCTGCCAACGAAAGATGGCGCAGCTCACAGCAGTCCGTTTTCGCTGCCCACACTCCTTGAACTGGCAGACCAACTTAATCTTGCAGGTATCGAGGCGCCGCTCTCACAAACAGCTCCGGTCTTTGATGGTAAATCTGCTGAAGTCGACCCGAGACTGAATGGCCTATTTGCCGCACTCCGAGAACGCGTTAATGGTACTGGTTCCAAAATGATTTCAATCGTGGCGGATTTTGGACCGATCTTGGATTCCGATGCCGCAGAGTTCCGGAGTTATCTGTCTGTAGCGTCCTCTGTGGGAGCGAGAGTTGTTCGATGTATAGCATCCAATATGCTCTGTGGAGACAGGCGCGGATTTACTGGCGGATGGGAGGCACATCTGGAGGCAGTAGCTTCCAGGCTGACAGAGATTTTGCCCACGGCTGAAGAGGCGGGAATATCTGTCGCCATTGAAAATCACCAGGACGTGACATCCGAAGATCTCTGGTGGCTATACGAGCATTCCGGAAAGAGTGCAGCCTTTGGAACCACTCTGGATACAGGCAATCCACTTGCTGTTGGCGAAGATCCTGTGGCGTTTGCGCGCAAGGTTAAACCGTTGTTGAGACACGTTCACTTAAAGGATTACACAATCCACTTTGCTCCGAATGGTTATCGGCTCGTGCGGTGCGCTGCAGGGGTAGGAGTAGTAGATTTCCCGACAATTCTGGAAATCGCAACACAGGCCGAGTGCGACATCACCTCTTCCATCGAAATCGCAGCGCAAGCCACGAGAACGATCCCTGTGCTTGAGCCTGATTGGTGGTCTCACTATCCGGATGCGCATCTTCGAAGTTTCCCTCAGGCTCTCAAGGTACTGTGGGATAAGGGGCGCCCTGCCAGCGAGCCATATTCAAGCCGCTGGGAGTCTGGTGGAAACAGTGAGGATGTCGCATCTGACGAGATAGCTCTTGTCGAGGCAAGCGTTGAGTACTTTCGAAGAATTACCGGGAAGACTGCCCACTAGATCTGAGAACAACCGTGTTTCGCGACACCACATTTATTTCGCCGTCCACTTCTAGAACGGCATATTTCACTTCCGATAAGTCTTCTGTTTCGCGCTCACGAATCGCCTGCATCAGTTCAGCTTCAGTCAAGCCACTTTGATGCAGGTGATCTCGAATAATCACACCATCCGTGACTAACAGAACTGGCTCGGCGCACAATAATTTGTGCAGCGGACCAAATCGCCGCGCGAGAACAGACACAAGTTTGTTTGCCAGCAGTAAAGTTGTAGCCGAAACCAGACCACCATCCAGATGATTATTGAACGCCACCATGGACGTCTCGACACACGTTCCTAACAAAAGCACCATCACAAGATCGATTACCGTCAGTTGGCCAAGTCGCCCACGTCCGAACAAGCGCAAGGCGATCACCAGCACGATATAGATCATAAACGTCTGATATGCAACCGGCCACAGTCGGATTATCGTATGCATTTTGGTCTGTCCTGGCTGCTTCGAAGCCGATAGTATGATGCACTATCTGCGTTGTGCAATAATGGATTTTATCTGAACAGATATTACCCGACGGGGAGATACGCATGATCGAGTGGTTTTCCGAGGTTTTTGCGCATCCCGCAAGCATGTCTGACCATGCGTACGTCCATGTTCTTGGCCTTATTGCGCTCAAGACGACGATTATCTATTTTTTCCTGGTTGTTGGGCTTCGTTTGCTGGGTAAACGCGAACTCGGGCAGATGAATATCTATGATCTCGTACTGATCATCGTTCTGGCGAACGCAGTTCAAAATGCGATGGTTGGCGACGACAGCACCGTTTTTGGCGGCATTACGGCCGCGACAACGCTTCTACTGCTAAATCGTCTGTTTACTGCAGCCATGCTTAGGTCTCGTAAACTCGAGCACGTCATGGTTGGCGAGCCGGTAGTGATTGTTAATGACGGCGTTCTCCTCACAGAGAAGATGAAACATGAGGGCATCACGGAAACTCAGGTAATGGCTGCACTTCGTGAGCATGGACTCGAAAGGCTCGATCAGGCACATATCTGTATTCTGGAAATTGATGGAACAATCAGTGTGGTGCCGGTCGACTCGCAGGTTCACAAAACGCGTCGACATTATAGAGCGCTTAGACTACCGTAGGAGGAGAGCATGAACTTGCACACCGTTCCGCTAATCCTATTTACACCAGCCTACGCTCACTACCTGAGCGTGATGGCCGGGCGTGCCACCTTCATGTTCCTCTACCTCGTGGTCCTGCTGCGATTGCTCGGCAAGCGTCAATTGGGCCAGCTAAACATCTTCGATCTTGCCGCGATCATGGGCGTTGCAAACGCAGTTCAAAACGGCATCACGATGGGCAGCGGCAACTTATCCGTCGGGATCGATGCAGCGCTCATACTGCTTGTGATCTGCAGGATATCGGCTGCAATCGTAGCTCGATCTCCTCTGCTTGAAGCGAAGATTTCGGGCACACCTACAATTCTCGTACGCGATGGGCGGATGATAGAGCAAAGCATGCGCAGAGAGTTGATATCGCAGGAGATACTTGAAGTGGTTCTTCGACAGCACGGGCTCATGAAAGCTGAGCAAGTGAAACTTGCCGTACTTGAGGTAGATGGGGCAATTAGTATTATCCCGGCGGAAAAGCACAAGTCTGCTTCGGCGTAGCCGGCGCGGCTACCACAGGGTCCACGAATGTGTTTGCATGACATAGATTCCCAACAGCAGATTCGTGACACCGTGGGCGACGATGCAGGCAAACAGACTTCGGGTTTTCTTTAACAGAAGCCCCATCGCCATCGCATAGATCGCAGCAGCAAGCCACTCCGGATGTGCGGCGGCAAACACGCCTGCGACGGCAAAAAATGCTGACAATGAATAGTCCCCCAGCTTCACCCGGGAAAACTCTGGGTCGGTGATCCAACGCAGAAGGAACGACCTCCAGAAGATCTCCTCCATCAACGGAACCATCACTACGAGGCCATAAAACCGGATCGTCAGAAACAGATAACGCGCCGCGGCAACCGGGATTTCATGTGTCGGGTTAAATCCGGTTCGAGAGCCGAGAAATTTGAAATGTGGTGTGTACCGGTCCACATAGATCCATTCGATGTAGCCAAGAGCTCCGACAACAATTCCTGTCAGAAGCATCTTACGATCGAACTGGATCTCTTTCCAAACACGGCGAGACATGATCAACGTAACGGTAACCACAACCGCTTTCAGCGTATATAGGATCGGGTAACCAAGCCCCGTCGCCTGCCCTTCCAGAACTGTCAGCGCCATGAACGCAACCATTGGAACAACGTATCCAATCCAGGTTCGAGGCGAGAACACGGGCGTGCTGGAGCCTTCTTCCGGCGGATCCGCAGCAGGAACACGACCATTCGATTCAGACAAAACTCACTCCTGTTTACGTTGTTCAGAAAACCTTTGTATGTGCGAGATTATACCGTCTGGCAGTTCGATAGCAGACGCGTACACCATCTAAGTCCGCATTACTAATAAAACTCGTAATACAGTGTCGCAGCAAGCGGCGCCTCTACCTTACGTGAATAATGCTGGCTAACACCAACGCGCATTCGGACCAAAATCGGCAGTGTAGTAGTTGCTGACATGCGTACCTGGCTCAAATATTCCATCCAGGCGAGCGGATACGTCGGCGGTTACGGTTACTTTCAGTGAAGCCAGATACGCTTCAAGCTGCTCCATATTTCTAGGTCCGATGATTGGCGCAGTGATCCCATCTCTGCCAACGCACCAGGCTAGGGCGAGTTCTGCTGGAGCAACCCCTAGTTCCGTGCACAGAGCGACATACTGCTCAACACGCTCCAATGCGCGGTCGTTGTCCCTGTTGTTAAACGCACCCTTTTCGTATCTTGCTCCGGCTGGCCTCTCCTGGCCAAGGCGATACTTTCCGGATAGCAATCCACCGGCAATTGGAGCCCATGGGATAACGGCGACACCATAGGTTCGGCAAAAGGGTATGAGTTCTCTCTCAATGCGCCTGTCCAACAAATTATAAGGCGGCTGCTCGCAGATGAAGCGGTTTAGACCGAGTTCTTTTGCTGCCCATAGGGCTTCCGTAAGCTGCCACGCCGCGAACGTGCTGGTTCCGATGTAGCGTACCTTGCCCTGCCTAACCAGATCGTCAAGCGCGCGAAGCGTCTCATCAATCGGGATGGTGGGGCGCGGGCGGTGCACCTGATAGAGGTCGAGATGATCTGTTTGTAGCCGTCGGAGGCTGTCTTCGCAGGCCTTCACGATGTGGAAACGGTGGCTGCTCCAGGAATTTGGATCCGTGTCGTCCATCTTATTGAAGAATTTAGTAGCGAGAAAGACTCGGTCTCGCCTGCCGTCTATAGCGAGCGCCTTGCCAGTAAACGTTTCGCTGTTGCCTCGCCCGTACACATTTGCCGTATCCAGAAAATTTATTCCCGCATCCATCGCATGGTGAACGATCTGTATCGACGAAGCCTCGTCGGCGCCGCTATTTGTATCGCCGAAGTTCATGCAGCCAAGGCAGAGAGCGCTAACCTGTACACCGGTTCGGCCCAATGATCGGTATTCCATTACCATTAGTTATGTCCTGTCTGTTTAACGAGCGCATACTGTAGCAGCCGAAGCATGTTCGGCGAGTTGATTGAAGTTTGAGAGAAATCCTCAGTAGAATTAAACCTATTAACTCCGCCTACAGATACGGGATCCATTTGCGTATGCGTTGAGAATTCGTGATCCTCTGGTCCATTCAGTGCCAGGCAACGCTTTTTTGCAAGATCAATAGCGCTGTCTCCATTATGAGCTCGAATATCTACTCTTGCACCGGCCAAAAGCAGTGATTTAACCATCTCAGTTGTGTCAAGTGGAGTAACCATCTCCCACATTAACGCAGTGCGGCCTTGATCATCCACAGCGTTCACATCTGCACCATGGTTTATCAGGCTATCCGCAAGGCTTGTCATAGAAGTCTGTCCATGAGATACCATGCAGCACATCAGCGGTGTGAGGTGAGACATCTTCCAGGTTCCAGCGAAACTGCTGCAATCTCCTCGGTTCAGAATATCGCGAGAATTGGGATTAGCGCCGTATTTCAGAAGTACGAGTGGAGTCGCGCTTTGATTAGCCACGATGGCTCGCGTCAGCGGTGTGCCATCTGCTGGGTTGCCACTCTGTGCGCTGGCACCGTGGCTAAGACACAGATCGACGAGGACTTCGTTGTTACTTCTAATTCCGAGATAGAGCGGAGTGTCTCCATCCTCACCATGAATGTTCAAGTTGACGCCAGCCCGAATAAATGCAAATAACACTGAACCGTTAGTTTCATTCCCAAGGTTGAAATTCTGTATGGCTGAAATAAGGATCGGACTTCCTCCAGGTTTACGCCCGGTAATCTGTGACCATAGTTGGCGCCATAGCGGCTGGTTCTCAGTCTCGCGGTTGTAGGTTAAATTGGGATCGGCGCCGTTATTAAGAGCAAGGATCGCTGACTGCGCGTCCTGGGATTCCACGGCAGCGATCAGAACTCTGTTATACTTTGCAGTTCGCACCGCTCGTATTGTCGACACGACAAACGCCACGACAATTACGGCAACAACAAATGGGAAAATTTTCATTCCGGTTCGTCTGGATAGGTTCATAGGTCACTTATTTGCCATGGGCTGGTGGAAACTCCTGCTACTCCAGAAGCGCCACAGCCCATCATACTAGAACCTGATCCAGATACTGCCAATATACACTCATCCGGCCGCAGGGCAATTCTTGCTACACGTCACATAATTCGACGGCCTTTCGTAGTGACGTAAGCGGATCATGAACTGGAATAAACTCGTGCGCAAAGTAGCCCTGATATCCAGCATCGACAATGGCCTGCGCAATCCGCCGATAGTTAAGCTCCTGAGAATCATCGATCTCATGCCGCCCTGGTACGCCCCCCGTGTGGAAGTGACCGATGTACTTGATATTCTCCTGGATTGTAGCGATTACATCGCCCTCCATAATCTGCATGTGGTAGATGTCGTAGAGAAGTTTGAGCCGATCTGAGCCGACTCGCTTGCAGAGCTCAACGCCCCATGCGGTATGGTCACAAAGATAGTCTTTGTGGTCTCGTTTGCTATTCAGCAGCTCTAAAACTAAATTCACGCCCAGCTGTTCTGCCAATGGAACGATACGTTTAATACCGGCTGCGCAGTTCGTCATGCCGTCCGCATAGGACATTCCTCGACGGTTTCCACTGAGTAGAATCATGCTTGGGAGCCCGGCGGCCTTAACCAGAGGCAGCAGTCTCTCCGATTCTTTCACTAGCCGATCATGGTTCTTCGGCTCATTCCAGCCATCAGATATGTTGCCGGGGCCATTGGGCATCGCGCATGTTAGGCCATACTTTGCGGCGGTCGCCCACTCGTTCTCGCTGAGCAGATCTATGCTGACGAGCCCCATCTGCTTGACAGCAACACAAAGTTGATCGAGCGAAATACCGCCGTAGCACCATCGGCAAACGGATTGCTTTAGCCTCCCCTTTAGTACTGCAGGGCTGGCATATGCCGGGTGGTTTGCGCCAAGCACTCCCACAGCAGTAGCACCAACGACAGCCAGCGCATCTCTCCTCGACACTCGGACACTCATTGTCTTTTTCCTCCGCGAGCGCAGCTCTCCCATCCAGGGTAAGCTGCTCAAATTTGATATCAAGTGAATCAAAGCACATTTTGTTTTGTAGAGGGAATAGTCCTGCTATTCGCGAAATGCACACCATGGCATCAATGAAGGTGCCTATGAATTGCATATTCCCTCTGCAGGAAGGCCGGGCAAATCCCTAGAACGAGGTTAGTGGCGGCCTAATGATTCTTTCGTTATAACCGAGGTGGGACAATGAAGACACAGATTGGTTCAGAGTCGAAATCAGTATCGCGTAGAGAATTCCTCACTACGGGCGTCGCTATGGGAGCAACCGTGCTCGCGGCGGCGCCTACGCTTGCTTTTGCCCATGCCGACGACAAAATTCGTGTCGGCGTCATCGGTTGTGGTGGCCGCGGCAGCGGAGCTGCCGCTCAGTGCGTCGCTTCTTCCGAAAATGTAGAGTTGTACGCGATGGCGGATGCGTTTAAAGACCGCCTCGATTCGTCCAGAGCAAACCTGAAGAATGCTCTAGGCAACAAGAT